>CACISX010000001.1 GCA_902589455.1 uncultured Pelagibacteraceae bacterium
TTGTAAAAAATAAAAAAAATATTAAATCTATTTTTCATTTCGGAGAGTTTGCAAGAATTTTTCAAAGTTTTAAAAAATTCGATGAATGTTACAAATCAAATTCAATTGGCACAAAGTCAGTTTTTAAATTTTGTTTAGATAATAATATAAAACTTATTTATTCTGCAACATCTGCAAGCTTAGGAAATAATGGTAAAGATAAAAATCTTTCTCCTTATGCATTTACCAAGTCAAAAAATTTAGAATTATTAGAAAATTTAAAAAAATGGTTTAATTTTAAATTTGAAGTTGTCTTTTTTTATAATGTCTATGGTCCAAGACAAATTAAAGTTGGTGATATGGCTACAGTTATTGGGATATTTGAAAATCAATATTTAAATAAAAAACCATTAAGTGTAGTTAAACCTGGAACTCAAACTAGGAGATTTACACATATTAATGATACCGTTAAAGTTTGCTATGAAGCTTTTAAAGCTAACAAGTGCAGATACTATAGTATAAGCAATAAGCACTCTTATTCGATAATACAGGTTGCAAATATGTTTAAAAGTGAAATTACATTATTAAAACCTCGATTAGGCGAAAGATATGCGTCAGCTTTGACTAAAATCTCTTCTAAAAACAAAATAATTCAAAAATATGGAAAATTACAATTGAAAGATTACATAAGTTACTTTATTAGATCTCATTAATTATGAAAATTAAAAGTTCACTAAAATCAATCAAAAAAAGAGATTTAAACTCTAAACTAGTTCGAAGACGTGGAAGAGTTTATGTTATTAATAAAACAAACCCAAAATTTAAAGCAAGACAGAAGTAATTTTATGGATAATGAAAACCATAAAAATATCTGGAATAATTTTACGAAATTTGTTCTTTGGGGAACAGTCGCAATAATAACTGTTCTTGTTTTAATGGCAATATTTCTTTTATAATTTTATTATTTAAATTTATAATGAATTTAGCTTCAATTATAGAAAATAGAAAGACAGAGAAACGCGTAGCTCTTACGCCTGAAATTGCAAAAAAGTATCTTAGTTTAGGTTTCAAAATTTCTTTACCAAAAGATTATGGAATCCATTTAGGTTTTAATGATCAAGAATATAAAAATTCTGGAGTAAATTTTTTTGATACTGAAGAAGAATTATTTAAGAATGCTGAAATTTTTATTCAATTAGGGTTACCTGATAATGAGAAATTATCTTTATTTAAGGAAAAACAAACTTTGATTGGTTCATTGAATGCCTTTTCAAATAAAGAAAAATTAGAAAATTTAAAATCAAAAAAAATTAATTGTTTTTCTTTAGAATTACTTCCAAGAATTACTAGAGCTCAATCAATGGATATATTATCATCACAAGCCAACCTAGCTGGTTATAAAGCTGTAATAGAAGCTTTTCAAATTTATGAAAAAGCAATACCAATGATGATGACTGCAGCCGGAACAATACCTGCTGCAAAAGTATTGGTAGTTGGAGCGGGAGTTGCGGGATTGCAAGCTATTGCAACTGCCAAAAGAATGGGAGCGGTAGTTTTTGCAACTGATGTAAGAATGGCTTCCAAAGAGCAAGTTGAAAGCTTAGGTGGAAAATTTTTAGTAGTTGAAGGATCAGAGAATTTAGAGACAGATGGTGGTTATGCTAAAGAAACTTCAGATGATTTTAAAAAAAAACAAGATGAGTTATTAACAGAAACTTTGAAAAAGATTGATATAGTAATTTGCACAGCCTTAATCCCAGGCAAAGAAGCACCTAAAATTATAAAAGAACAAATGATCAAAAATTTACAGTCAGGTTCTGTGATTTATGATTTAGCAGCAATTCAAGGAGGAAATACAGTATTTACTGAAGTTGATCAAATTATTGAAAAAAATGGCGTCAAAATTTTAGGTGAGGCAAATATATTAAATAAATTACCTGTATCAGCTTCTAATTTGTACGCAAAAAATGTATTTAATTTTATTTCAAATTTATATGATAAAGAAACTAAGAAATTAAATATAAATTTAGAAGACGAAATAATTGAAAAAACATTAATAAAATAGAATTATGGAAATAGATCCTTTTATATTTAGATTAAGTATCTTTATATTATCAATATTTATAGGTTATTATGTAGTTTGGAGTGTAACACCTTCTTTGCATACACCCTTAATGTCAGTTACAAATGCAATTTCATCAGTAATTATTGTTGGAGCAATCATTGCAGCGTTATCAGGCAATGATGGAGAAGTTTTTTCATCTTCAAGTGTCTATGGCTTTTTAGCAATTATTTTAGCAGCTGTTAATATATTTGGTGGATTTTTAGTAACTCAAAGAATGTTAGCGATGTATAAAAAAAAGAAAAAGGATAAATAATTAATGTCTGCAAATCTTTCAGCAATATTGTACTTAATTTCAGGAGTATTATTTATATTAGCTTTAAGAGGTTTATCATCTCCAGAAACCTCAAGACAAGGTAATTTATTTGGAATTATTGGAATGGTAATAGCTGTAACTGTTACATTTCTTTCAGT
This sequence comes from uncultured Pelagibacteraceae bacterium, assembly GCA_902589455.1. Lineage (GTDB taxonomy): Bacteria > Pseudomonadota > Alphaproteobacteria > Pelagibacterales > Pelagibacteraceae > Pelagibacter. The sequence goes on from CACISX010000001.1 coordinate 2,516, forward strand.
CAGTAATTTTACATCTGGATTTATTTATGTGATAATTTTTTTAGCTATAGGAGGAAGTATTGGTGCGTTTATAGCTTATCGTATACCAATGACAGCAATGCCAGAATTAGTAGCTGGTTTTCATAGTTTAGTTGGCTTAGCTGCGGTCTTTGTTGCAATTTCTGCATTTATTAATCCTTCAGCTTTTAATCTTGGAACACCAGGAAACATTAAGCTGGCTAGTTTAATAGAAATGGCAATAGGGGCAGCAGTTGGTGCTATAACCTTTTCGGGCTCTGTGATAGCGTTTTTAAAACTTCAAGGGATAATGTCAGGTGCACCGATTACTTTTAAAGGTCAACATTTGTTAAACGCATTATTATTAATTTTAATTGTAATATTAACAACCTATCTTTGTTCAACACAATCATCTAATTTATTTTGGATATTAATTGCAGTTTCTTTTTTAATTGGATTTTTAATTATTATTCCAATTGGTGGAGCAGATATGCCGGTAGTAATTTCAATGTTAAATTCATATTCAGGCTGGGCAGCTGCTGGAATTGGATTTACTTTAGAAAATACAGCTTTAATTATAACTGGTGCATTAGTTGGTTCATCAGGCGCAATTCTCTCGTATATTATGTGTAAAGGAATGAATAGATCATTCTTCAATGTTATCTTAGGTGGTTTCGGTGCAACAGATCAATCTTCAACAGATAAAAATAAAGAACAAAGACCTGTAAAAAGTGGTAATGCAGATGATGCTGCTTTTTTAATGAAAAATGCATCGTCTGTAATTATTGTTCCAGGTTATGGAATGGCTGTAGCACAAGCCCAACATGCTTTAAGAGAAATGGTAGATACTTTAAAAAAAAATGATATTAAAGTTTCTTATGCGATACACCCAGTAGCAGGACGAATGCCAGGACATATGAACGTTTTATTGGCAGAAGCAAATGTCCCTTATGATGAAGTATTCGAGTTAGAGGAAATAAATAATGATTTTGCAAATGCTGATGTTGCATTTGTTATTGGAGCGAATGATGTAACTAATCCAGTAGCAAAAACAGATCCCCAAAGTCCAATTTATGGAATGCCAGTTCTTGATGTTGAAAAATGTAAATCAGTATTATTCGTTAAAAGAAGTTTATCACCTGGTTATGCAGGAATTGATAACGATCTTTTTTATAAAGAAAATACTCTGATGTTATTTGCTGATGCAAAAAAAATGACAGAGGATATTACCAAAAATTTATAGATACATTAATGAAAACAGATATTTTTTGCGACATAGCAGATCTTTCTCAGATAAGAAAATTTAATAAAAAAAGTATTGTAAAAGGTTTTACTACCAATCCAAGCTTGATGAGAAAAGCTGGTGCGAAAAATTATAAAAAATATTCAAAACAAATACTAAAAATATGTAAAAATAAACCTGTATCTCTTGAAGTATTCGCTGATAGCCAGAAATCTATGATAGAACAAGGTATAAAAATAAATAACTGGGGAAAAAATGTCTATGTAAAGTTACCAGTAGTTAATTCAAAAAATAAATTTACAGGAACTGTAATTACAAAACTAAACAAAAGAGGCATCAAATTAAATATAACTGCAGTCTATTCAGCCAAACAAACTAAAAAAATTTTAAAAAATATTAATAAGAAAACTAAGGTAATAATATCAATCTTTGCAGGTAGAGCAGCAGATGTAGGCAAAGATCCTGTTCCAGAATTTATTGAAAGTATTAAATTAGCAAAAGAATTTAAAAATGTTAAAATTTTATGGGCAAGTGTGCGTGAACCTTATAATTATTTGCAAGCTAAACAGTTAAATTGTAATATAGTCACTATACCTCCTGCAATTATTGAAAAAATTGAAAAATTTGGAAAATCTTTTGACAAATTAACGTTAGAAACTGTTAGAACATTTTTAATAGATAGTAAAAAGTCAAATTTCAAGATTTAAATATTATGGTTTGTGGCAATCTTGAGTAGGATTTATGGTTTTAAAACAAAATAATTTTATAAATTTTCTTCTTTATAGTTGGGTTATATTATTGATGACTCAGGTTCTTAGGATAGAATATAAAATCATATATTTTCCATTTTTAATTTTTTTTCTTCTTTTGAATACTTTTGTAATTTTTAGAAACGGTTTAATATTTAAAGCAAACGACTATTTAAAATTACATATATGGATTTTTTTTATATTAATTTTTTATATATGTGGAATGACTTTCTTTTATGGAAATTTGAACGATTTTCTTAAAGCATTTCCTAGAATGTTAATTATGCCTTTAACATTTATTTTTTTTTATAATTTCATTTTTAACAAATTACAGTTTAATAAAATATTAAAAATTTATTTTATTTTTTCGATCATCGCGGCTTTATCAATCTATTATCAAGTTTTTTTTGGCCCACTTGATTTTATAGTTGATCATTCAGAAAGACTAGGCTTGGAAAGATATGCGTCGACAGCTGGTTCTTTAACTGTTTTTGGAGGTGCAACTGGAATATTTTTAGTTTTAACGGTACTTTTTGTAAAAAATTATTATACGAAATTAATTATTTTTTCATTATTTGCTTTAGCGGGCGCTTTGTCATTATCAAAATCAGGATTAATGAATGTTTTACTTGGTACATTATTTCTAATTTTTATTACAAAATTTAAATATAAATTTTTTTTTATAATAAATTCATTATTAGTAATATTTTTATTATATTTTTTTGTACCTGAAATCCAATTATATTTGGATGCTGCTTTTAAAGCATTAGACTTTGGGTCAGGTGAGCATACAAGTATTAGGGGCCAAACATCATTTAGAATATTTGGTGCATTTCATCAACTGACTGTAGACTCAATTTTCGAAACTTTTTTTGGTTATGGCTTACTTGGAGGTCAAGGAGCCTTTGGATTACCAGCGTCAATTGCAGGAACAACTCATAATCAATTTGGTGACCTGTTTCAAATCGGTGGAATTTTTTTATTTTTAAATGTCGTATCAATTATATTTTGCCTAATGCTTGAATTAAAAAAAATTATGAAAAATGATTTTTTAGCAAATCTGTTTTTTTATTGTAATTTAATAGGAATAATAAATATGTTTTTTTTCAATGGCTTTTTATATCAACCTACAACCTCATTTATTTTTTGGCTTTCTTTAGTTTATGTAATTAAAAAACAAGAAAAAATTCTCGACTAATATAACGATTGATAATATTTGATTATATGAGTTTTTTGTGAATAGATATTGTATTTTAACTTTGTAAAGATTTTCTTAAGTAATTTGAGGTCAGAAAAAGTATAAAAGAATTAAGCAATAAACCAAATAAAATACCCGCCATTATTATTTCTTGATGTGAGGATTTGTTACTTGTTATTTGCCAGTCACTGATATTGTAAAAAGATAAATCGCTTGCTGAAATAAAATCATTAAGAGCTTCAGTAAGTTCTAAAATTTCATCATTTATTAAATTCGCATTTAATTCATTTTCTAAAGATGATATTTTTTGTAAAATTCTAAATAGTTTATATATTTCAGGTTCTGTACTTATTAATTCATCAGTTATTTCCAAAGAATTTAAAGAACCAACTCTTTCTAAATCTAATAACAATTTTTCTTTCATTCTTATCTTATTGTTTAAATCAAGATAATTTTTTTTTAAATATATTGCATCTTGTAAACGTAATTCTGTAGTAAATTTTTCAGTATTAGCTTCATTACTTAAATCAATATTCAAAAAATATCCAAATTGTTCTTCAATTATTTTTTTCGAACGTTTTAGTTCTTTTATAGTCACCTCAAGATCATTATTTAATGCTAAACTCTCATTTTTTAATTGAGCAACTTTTGATCTGATATTAATTTTCTTCAAATTTTCTTTTCTTTCTAACGTATCTATTTTTTGTTGAATTCTATATATGATTTTTTCATTAATACTTTCATTTAAATCTTGCACCACATTATCTACGTTTACCAGTTCATTTAGTTGAAAGTATAAGCTATATTTATCTTTTAAATTTATAACATAATCAATTGGTCTATATTCTTTAATTAAATTTAATATAGCTCCCTTTGTAAGATCTAAAAATTGATTATAATTTAATTTTAATTTTCCTATTTCCCATTCATTTACAATGTTAAATTTTAAGGAGTATTTATAAGAGACAAATTTTACTTTATTATTGTAATAGTAACTACTCAATATTGAAATAATAAATATAAATAGAATTAATATAATTTTTTGTTTGAATAAATATAAAAGACTAACAACTGATGCTTTGCTTCGAGACATATATTTCTCTTTAGTACAATTAATTTATAATAAATACAAATTATTTATTTAAAAGAAGATCTTAGTTAATTTTTAATTTTATATGATTTAAATTGGTTGCGGGGGACGGATTTGAACCGCCGACCTTCAGGTTATGAGCCTGACGAGCTACCAGACTGCTCCACCCCGCGATATACTTAAATTCTATTTTTAAGTTTGTTTAACTTCTTAACTCTTTTAATATTTTCTTGAAGAATTCTTTTTTTTCTTTCCGAAGGTTTTTCGTAATTATTTTTTAATTTTATAATTTTAAAAAAACCATCTCTTTGAAGTTTTCTTTTTAAAACTCTTAGAGCTTGTTCGACATTATTATCTTTAACTTCTATTTTAATAACTACCTCCAGAAAGATGGCTAAATAGCACTTTTATAATTTTATGTCTATTTAAATTATTCATTATATAGGAGTTATTTTACTTTGTTTTTCTTTTTCTTTAATTTTTTTTTCTCTTTTTATCCTTCTTTCTGCTTTTTCTATTGCATCTAACAAATCTTTTTGGCTGAATAAATTTAAAGCTACAGGATCTTTTGGACTTAAATTATTATAATTCCAGTAACTTTTATTTCTTATTGAAACTACAGAGTTTTTTGTGATTCCTACTAGTTTTGCAATTTGAGAGTCTTTTAAAATATTATGTTCTCTTATAAGCCAAAGAGCTGAATCTGGTTTATCTTGTCTTTTTGATAAGGGTATGTATTTTTTAATTTTTTTTTCTGTATTTGATATCTCAATATCACTACCTTTTATCTGCAAAGCTCTATCGCTGTCTTTTGAAGATAATTCAATTTCCTCTCGAGTTAATTGACCTGAAATAATTGGGTTGTATCCTTTTATACCTTTTGCAACTTCACCATCTGCTATTCCTTGCACTTCAACTTCATGTAATTTGCAAAAAGTAGCTATTTGTTTAAAAGTCAGTGTTGTATTCTCAACAAGCCAAACAGCTGTAGCCATTGGCATTAAAGGTGCATTTGACATTTAACTTTTCTTTTCTGATTTAAAATTTTGAAATTTTTTATTGAATTTGCTTATTCTTCCTTTATCCATCAGCTTTTGCTTTCCACCTGTCCACGCAGCATGAGATTTTGGATCAATCTCTAATTTTAATAATTCACCTTCTTTACCCCAAGTTGATTTCGTTTCAAATTGAGTTCCATCAGTCATCTCTACTTTAATTGAGTGGTAGTTTGGGTGAATATCTTTTTTCATATCGAGACTTATAGCAAAAGAATTTTAGAACACAATTAAAAGTTCTTTAATTTTATAAGCATTTTATTGTTAATTGCGTCACTAGAAGCTCTAATATCAATATTATTGGTATTGAATTTGTTTAAATCATTTACTATACCACCTGCTTCTTCAACCATCAAAGCGCCTGCGGCAACATCCCAAAGGTTAATTTTGTTATGAAAAAAACCGTCTAATCTACCCGATGCTACATATGCCAAATCTAATGCGGCGCAACCAGTATATCTCACATTTAAGTCGCTAAACTTTACTCCTTCATGATTGGTAGAAAATAAACAATCTTCCAATAAATTTTTTTTTGATACTCTAAGTCTTTCGTTATTTAAAAAAGCTCCTTTATTTTTTTCTGAATAATACATTTCATCTTTTATAGGGTCAAAAATTAAACCACTGACTATTTTTCCTTCAGATTGAAGAGCAATACAAATTGCAAAATGTGGTATTCCATGAAGAAAATTTGTTGTGCCATCAATCGGATCTATTATCCAAATATTTTCTTTATCTTTATTATTAATTTTACCAACTTCCTCTGATAGAAAAGAATAATTTTTTTTTGTTTTAGATAGCTCTTCAATTAAAATTTTTTCAACATGTTTATCAGTTTTTGTTACAAAATCGTAAGGTCCTTTTTTTGATACTTGTAATTTTTCAACTTCTCCAAAATCTCTTATTACTGATTTTGAAGCTTTTTCAGCTGCTTTTATCATTATGTTTAAGTTTGAAGATATAGAGATCATTTCTATATTTTTTTTACATATTCTAAATTTCTAGTATCGACTACAACTTCATCCCCAGTTTCGATAAAAGGAGGGACTTGAATATTTAAACCATTATCAAGAGTAGCAGGTTTATAAGATGAAGAGACTGTTTGACCTTTTAGTGCAGCGTCTGTTGTATCAATTTTGCATTTAACTTGGTTAGGTAGTTCAACTGAAATAGGATTATCATTATAAAAATTTACAGACACCTCAAGATTTTCAGTTAATAGTTTTCCTTTGTCTCCAACAAGTTCTTTTTTAATTTCTATTTGTTCAAATGTTTTAGGGTTCATAAAGAAAAAATTATTTTCATCACTGTAAAGATAATTAAAAGTTGTTTCATCTAAAGAAGCTTTTTCAACTGTTTCGCTAGATCTAAATCTCTCATTTAATTTTGTATTTTTATTTACACTTTTCATTTCAACTTGGGCAAATGCACCACCCTTACCTGGTTTTACGTGCTGAGTTTTTAAAACTTGCCACAAATCATTTTTGTATTCTAAAAGCATTCCTACTCTAATTTCACCTGCATTAATTTTCATTTTAATCTTTCTACAGCTTCTAAAGGTTTATATTTTTTATTTTTCCAAATGTAGCCTGAAATAGCTAAAAAATCGGCATTATTCAATAATAGATTTTTGTAATTATCACAATTAATGCCACCAATAGCTACCATTGGAATTTTAGTAAATTTTTTTACTTTATTTAAAATATTTATAGAGGCCACATATTTCGTTTTTTTTGTTTTGGATACATAAAAGGCACCAAATGCAATGTAACTTGCTTTAGCCTTAATTGCTTTTTTTGCTAAATTAATTGAATTGTGACACGTAACTCCTAAAATTTTTTTGTTAAGTATTTTTTTAGCTTTTTTTATATTCATATCTTTTTGTCCTAAATGACAACCATCAGCATCTAATTTCAAAGCAAGTAAGGGATTATCATTAATTATAAATTTAACATTATTTTTTTTGCAAATATCTTTGATTTTTCTACCAACCATAATTTTTTTATTTAGAGAATAATTTTTCAGTCTTAACTGAAAAAAACTAATTTTGCCGCTTTTTAGAATAATTTTAAGGTTTTTGTAAAAATTTTTAGATATTTTATTAGGTGAAATAAGATAAATAAATTTTTTTTTATTCGTTCTCAAGTTCGCTCGCCCATTTTCCTTGAGCAGCCAAGGTACACATTTTAGCCCTATGATTAAAAGTTTTTTGAGTTGCTTCAATGTCTTTAATATTTTTTGACCACATTTTTAGAGCACTTTGTTGCAGGGCTCTTCCGTACGAATAAGTCATTATGAAATTTGTATTATTATTTTTATTAATTAAATTTAAATTTTCTGTAGCTTCTAATTCAGATTGACCGCCAGATAAAAAAGCAACCCCTGGGACTTCAGTAGGAACTGAGTTTTTAAGACATTCAATTGTTTTTTGTGAAATCTCTTCATTAGATATTTTATTTTTCGAATTCTTACCATTTATAATCATATTTGGTTTTAAAATAATCCCTGAAAGGTCAATTTTATGTAAAGTTAATTCTTCAAAACATTTTTTAATAACTTCTGACGTTTTACTAAAACAAGCATCAGCAGAGTGATCTCCATCCATTAATACTTCGGGTTCTACTATTGGAACCATTCCACTTTCTTGAACAAGTGCGGAGTATCTTGCTAATGCGTGAGCATTACTGCTAATTGCTAGCTTACTTGGATATTTTTCACTTATTAAATATACTCCTCTCCATTTTGTAAATCTTGCTCCAAGTTCATAATATTTTTTTAATCTATCTCTAAGACCATCCAGTCCCTCAGTAATTTTTTCTTCAGAGGAATTTGCTAGTTCTTTTGCACCCGTATCTACTTTGATTCCTGGTAAAGCCCCCGAAATAGATATTAAATCAGGAATCGATTTTCCAGAACTTGTCATTTGATTTATTGTTTCATCGTAAAGAATGACACCACCAATGCATTCTTTCATGCTTTCTGATGAAAAAAGTGTCTCTCTGAATAGAAGTCTATTTTCTGGAGTTGAAGTAACATTTACTGCTTCAAGTCTTTTTGACATTGTTCCGTTACTTTCATCAGCTGCAAGAATACCTTTACCGTTTGAAATTATTTTCAGTGCAATTTTATTTAGTTCAGACATTTTAATTTAAAGCGGTTATACCAGGAAGTTCTTTTCCTTCAAGATATTCCAAAAAAGCTCCACCTGCAGTTGAAACAAAATTAAAATTACTAACCGCATTTAAGCTGTTTAATAATGAGACTGTATCTCCACCACCAGCAACTGAAAAAACTTTGTTTTTTCTATTATTTTCAATTATTTTTTTTGCTATTTTAATACTACCATTAGCAAAGCTTGGATTTTCAAAATAACCTGCTGGTCCGTTCCACAATATAGTTTTGCTTTTATCAATTATATTTATAATTTTTTCTATAGTTTTTGGACCAATATCCAATATCATTTCATCAGACAAAATTTCATCCAATTCTTTTTTTTGTGAGGATCCATATAAATTTTTAGATACAATTACATCTTCTGGAAAAATTATTTTACATTTTTCTTTTTTTGAAAGAGAAATAATTTCCTTAATTATTAAATCACAATTTTCCTCTTTTAATGATTTTCCTATACTATTACCAAAGTATTCAATAAAATTATTTGCCATACCTCCAACAATTATAATATTGTCAAATTTTGTTATTAAATTCTTAATAATATTAATTTTAGTCGAAATTTTAGATCCACCAATTATACAGGTTATTGGTCTGGTAATTTTTGATGTAATTTTTGTTAGAGCATCAACTTCCAAGTCTAGTTGTAATCCTGAGAATGAGGGCATGAATTTTGGAATTTTATAAACCGAAGCATGAGCCCTATGCGAGCATGAAAAAGCGTCATTAACATACAAATCCCCTAAATTTGCTAGATGTTTTGCAAATTTATTATCATTTTTTTCTTCTTCAGAATAATATCTAATATTCTCTAAAATTAAAATTTCCTCATCAAATCTATCAAAGAAATTTTTATTTCTTATTTTATTAATATTTTCAGTAATTAGTTTTATATTTACTTTTAGTTTTTTTTTTAAATCTTCACAAATTGGTTTCAAGGAGAGTTCTTTTATAATTTTGCCTTTTGGTCTTCCAACATGTGATAAAATGATAATTTTAGCTTTTTGTTTCGTTAAAAAATTTAAAGTAGGTAGAATTTTATCAATCCTTGTTGTGTCAGTTATTTTACCTTCTTCCAGTGGTACATTTAAGTCCAGCCTTAATAATATTTTTTTATTATCAAGATTTTTTTCGTTGCTAATACTTCTCATTAAGAGATTTTGTGTAAACTTTCAGCTATATCACACATTCTGTTAGAAAAACCCCATTCATTATCATACCAAGCTGATATTTTACCCATTTTACTTCCAACTACATTTGTCAATGAAGCATCAACAATTGCAGAAGCTGGATGATGATTGAAATCTATAGAGACCAATTTTTCATAAGTAACTTCTAAAACATTTTTTAGTTTATTTTTTGAAGCCACTTCAAACGCCTTATTAATTTTTTCTATATCAATTTCTTTTTTTGTACAGAATACTAGCTCAACAAGTGAAACATTGGGGGTAGGCACTCTCATTGCCACTCCTTCTAATTTACCTTTTAAGCTTGGAATTATTTCACCTATTGCTTTCGATGCGCCTGTTGATGTGGGAACAATTGATTGACTTGCAGATCTTGCTCTTCTTGGGTCTTTGTGAGAATTATCTAAAATTCTTTGATCGCTAGTAAATGCATGAATTGTAGTCATAAAACCTTTTTCAATTTCAAAATTTTCATTAAGAACACTAGCAACTGGTGCTAAACAATTAGTGGTACATGATGCAGCTGATATTATTTTGTCTTCTTTGGCAATTGTATTTTCATTAACCCCAAAGACGATTGTTTTATCTGCATTTTTACATGGAGCGGAAACAATCACTTTTTTTGCACCATTTTCTATATGTTTAAGGAGTTTTTCTTTTGAATTAAATTTTCCAGTACATTCAAAAACATAATCAACATCATATTTTTTCCAATTAATCTCTTCAATTTTAGTTTCTTGAGAAAAGGTTATTTTATTTTTATTAATTATTAAATGATTTTGATCAAAATCTAGATCAGCATTTAATTTTCCATGTATAGAATCGTGTTTGATTAATTTACAAGTAGTTTCTGAATTTGACCTATTGTTTATATGATTAATTCTTAAATCTTCATTTTTACTTTCAACAATTGATCTCACTACCATTCGACCAATTCTACCCATTCCATTTATTCCAACTTTAATTGTCATTTTTAATTTTTCATAAATTTTTTTGTCTTATTTGCAATATTTGAACTCTCTAATCCAAAATGTTTATAAATATCTTTATAAGGTGCACTTTTACCAAATCCATTAATTCCAAAAGTTAGACCGTTACTATCAATATACTTTTTCCAACAATTAGTTGATCCTGCTTCAATTGATATTTTAAATTTTGTTTCTTTTAAAATTTTCTTTTTATAAGTTTCTGATTGTAAGTCGAAAAGTTCCATGCAAGGCATTGATATTACTTTAGAGTATATTTTATCTTTGGCTAATTTATGACTTGTTTCAATAGCTAGATTAACCTCAGATCCACTTGCTAGTATTGTTAGATGGATTTTTTTATTAGTTCGTAAAACCTCGTAAGCTCCTGATGAACATTTGTTTATTTTAGAAAATGTTTTTCTTATTGGATTTAAGTTTTGTCTTGTTAAAGATAAAATAGTAGGCGTTTTTGTAGTTTTTAAAGCATGTTCCCAACATTCAATTGTCTCAACTCTATCTGCTGGCCTAAAAACATTTAAATTTGGTATTGCCCGTAAACCGGAAAGATGTTCTATTGGTTGATGGGTAGGGCCATCTTCTCCAAGTCCAATAGAGTCATGTGTCATTACATAAATAACTCTTTTTTGCATTAATGCAGATAATCTAATAGAAGGTTTACAATAATCAGAAAAAATTAAAAAAGTCCCACCATATGGAATTAGATTACTGTGAATTGCAATACCGTTCATAATTCCACTCATTGCATGCTCTCTCACTCCATAGTGAATATAGTCTCCACTAAAATCTCCAGGTTTAATTATTTTATGGTATTTTGTTTTAGTATTGTTAGATCCCGCTAAATCAGCAGAACCACCAATTAAGGTATTTTTTTGCTTTGTTAATGCACACAATGTCATTTCAGAGCATTTTCTAGTAGCTAAACTTTTTGGTTCCTTTATTGCATTTTCTTTTTCTTTTTTAATTGCATTTTTGAAATTATTTTTAATTAGGTGTTTAAATTCTATTTTCTTTTTGTTAAATATTTTATTCCATTTTTTTTCTTTCAGCTCTCCTCTTTGACCAATTTTTCTCCATTCATTTAGAATTTTTTTTGGGATATCAAATGGTTTATTTTTCCAATTTAAGTTTTTTTTTACTAGTTTGATTTCGTCTAATCCTAGAGGACTGCCATGCGAAGATGCCTTTCCAGATTTATTTGGTGAACCATATCCAATTTTTGTTTTGCAAGAAATAACTGATGGTTTTTTAGCATTTTGAACTTTTTTTAATGCTTTAAATATTTCTTTTTCATTATGACCATTTATCGAAATATAATTCCAACCATAGCCCTCAAATCTTTTTTTGAAATTATCTGAAACAGCTAGATTGGTTGGCCCATCAATTGAAATTGAGTTATTATCAAATAGCAATACTAAATTTTTAAGTCGTAAATGACCCGCTAAACTCATTGACTCATGACTTATTCCTTCCATCAAGCATCCGTCTCCAGCTAAAACATAAGTTTTATGATCAATTAAATCTTTTCCCAATTTTTTTTTTAGAATTTCTTCGGCAATAGCAAAACCAACGGCGTTTGATATTCCTTGTCCGAGAGGACCGGTAGTTGTCTCAATACCAGTTTTTGGATGATATTCAGGATGACCAGCACAAATAGAATTAAGTTGTCTAAATTTCTTTATACTGTTGATTGATATACTCTTATATCCTGTCAGATATAATAAAGAGTATAATAGCATAGAACCATGACCAGCAGACAAAACAAATCTGTCCCTATTTAACCAATCTGGATTTTTAGGAGAAAATTTCAAAAAATTTCTAAAAAGTACTGTTGCAACATCTGCCATACCCATAGGCATTCCTGGGTGGCCTGAATTTGCCTTTTGAACAGCATCTATTGATAAAAATCTAATGCAATTAGCTAAATCATTATGTAGTTTGCTCAAAATTATCCTGACTAGACTAAGAAGAATCTATTTAATAATATAAACATATATATATGAATTCTATAAACGAAAAAGAAAAAAAATTAAATATTGCCTTAGAGGAATTGAAAAATTTAGACCTAACTAATCCTGAATTACAAAAAAATATCAAACAATTAAGTGCTAAACAAAATCAATTAGAAATTGAAAAAACCCAGATCGAGGAAAAATACAAAACATTGCTTGATGAGCATGAAAATCTTACAAAAAAACTTGAAGATTTAAAAATCAAAGAAAAATTAGAAGAAAGAAAACAAATCGAATTTTCTGAAAAAATTGATGAACTTAATCAAGAGACGGAAACTTTACTGGATGAAATAGATAAATGGCAAATGTAAGTATAAAATTTAACAACAAAGAATTTATATTAGCTTGTGAAGATGGACAAGAAGATCATTTAGAAGAGTTATTAATTCAGATCAATAAAAAATTTAACAGTTTAAAAAATGATTTGGGAAATTTAGGTGAAAATAAACTTCTATTAATTACAGCGGTAAAAATAATGGACGAATATTACGAAACTAAAAAGAAAGTAGATCAAAAAAAAGATGAGCTAAATGACTTGTCTAATAAATTTAAAGAACTTAAATCTTTAATTTATGATTATAGAGACAAAAAAGAATCAGAAATTGAAAAATTAAATTTAGATCATTTAAATTTCAAAAAAGAGATTGATGTCAATCAGAAGAAGTATGAAAATTTGATTGATGAGGCTGCCGATCAAATATCAAATTTTGTTAAAAAAGCAAAATTAGAAAACTTATCAAAATAAAATTGTGAATAAAACCAAGTTAAGAAGTAAAATTTTTAAACTTAGAAAAAATAATTCATTTAAGAAACTTAAACTCTATCCCGAAAGAATATTTTCATTTTTAAAAAAAAAAAAAATTAATTTTAAAAGTGTAGGAGGGTATTATCCTTGTAATTATGAGATAGATGATTTGGAGTTATTAAATTTCTTAAGAAACAAAAAATTAAGTATTTCATTACCAATAATTGGAGAAAATAACCAAATGGATTTTTTTGAATGGAAAAATAACGATCCTTTAAAAATTAATAAATATGGAATTAATGAGCCAATTTCTGTTAAGAAAATTGATCCAGATATAATATTTGTTCCTATGTTAGCTTTTGATGCTGATTTAAATAGATTGGGCTATGGTGGAGGTTTCTATGATCGATATTTAGATAAAATTTCAAAAATTAAAAAAATTTTAAAGATTGGATTAGCTTTTTCATATCAAGAATTAAAAAAGATTCCTTCTAATAAGCATGATAAGAAACTTGATTTTATAATAACTGAGAAAACAATTATACAATGAAAATTTTGTTTTTAGGAGATGTTGTGGGTAATTCTGGATGCTCGAAATTAACAAGTAATTTATTAAAAGAAATTCATGAAAAAAAAATCGATTTTGTAATTGTAAATGGTGAAAATGCTGCCGCTCAAGGAGTCGGATTAACTAAAGAAATATGTAAAGATTTCTTCAATTGTGGCGTCAATGTTATCACAACTGGTAATCATGTTTGGGATCAAAAAGAAATAATGGAATTTATTGATAAAGAAGAAAGATTGTTAAGACCAAAAAATTTATTTGAACCTGCTCCAGGAAAAGGTTTTGGAATTTATAATATTAAAAATGATATTAAAATTGGTGTTCTTAATTTGATGGGAAATGTTTTTATGAAAAAGTGTGAGGACGTTTTTGAAATATCACAAAAATTTTTAAATGATAATAAGTTAAAAAAGGATTTTGATTTGCTCGTAGTTGATTTTCACGGTGAAATTACAAGTGAAAAAAATGCTATTGGACATTTTTTTGATGGTAAGGCTACGCTCGTTGTTGGAACACATACGCATATACCAACAAATGATGCTAGAATTCTAAAAAATGGCACTGGCTATCAAACCGATGCAGGTATGTGTGGAGATTATGATTCAGTGATAGGAATGAATAAAGAAAATTCTTTGAATAGATTTTTAAAAAAGGACTCGGTAAAACATTTTCCTGCTAAAGGAGATGCTACTTTATGTGGAGTTATTGTAGATTGTGATGTAAAAACAGGATTAGCAATCAATATTAAGAGTTATGTATATGGAGATCAACTAAATAATATTTAAACATAATGGCAGGACATTCGCATTGGGCAGGGATAAAACATAAAAAAGGTAAGGCCGATAAACAAAGATCAAAAATATTTTCAAAATTGTCTAAAGAGATTACAGTTGCGGCAAAACTTGGTGACAAAGATCCAGCAATGAATCCCAGGCTAAGATCTGCAGTACAGGCTGCAAGGTCTGCAAATATGCCTAAAGATAATATTGAAAGAGCAATTGATAAATCTTCTGCTGCAACAGGAGCAAATTTTGAAAATTTAAGGTATGAAGGATTTGGACCTGATAAGATTGCTGTTATTATTGAAACTTTGACGGACAACAAAAATAGAACGGCATCAAATATTAGAACTATTTTCCAAAAAAATGGCGGAAGTCTAGGTACCAAAGGTTCAGCTTCTCATAATTTTCAACAATTAGGAATAATCAAAATTGATAAAAAAGAGATATCTGATGAAAAAATTTTTGAATTATCTATTGAATCAGGAGCAGACGAATGTTTATTTCATGAAGAATATTATGAAGTTCAGTGTCAAATGAGCGAAATATACAATGTTAAAAAAAATTTAGAGAAAATAATTTCAAATTTTATTTCTACAGAAATTGAATGGGTGCCATTAAACAGTGTAGAAGTAGATGGCGATAACAAAGATAGTGTAATTGAATTTTTGGAAAATCTTGAGGAGGATGATGACGTACAGAACGTTTATTCAAACTTTAGTTTGGGTGGTATTTGATGTTGATTATTGGAATTGATCCAGGGATCTCAGGATCAATCTGTTTTTTTCAGGATGGTATAATTAAAGACGTAGTAGAAATGCCAACAATGACAGAAGGTAAAAAGAACAAGAGACAAGTAAATGGTCCCCAAATATTTAATGAAATTAGTGAAAGGATAAATAAGATTGATAAAAAAAATATAAAAGTTGTAATAGAACAAGTTTCTGCAATGCCTGGTCAGGGAGTGACAAGCATGTTTAACTTTGGACAATCATTTGGTATTTTAAAAGGGATTTGTAGTGCTATGACTTTACCAGTTTATTATGTTAGGCCTGCAAAATGGAAAAAGTATTTTAATCTAATTAATTCGGAAAAAGACGCAAGCAGAACCAGAGCTATTGAGATTTTCCCATATTTTTCTGCTCAATTATCTAGAAAAAAAGACTCCAATAAAGCTGATGCTATTTTAATAGCTAGTTTTTTCTTTGAAACCTTCAAACATGAATAGTCAATTTAAATTGTTAGCCAAATTCATGACACATTTAAGTGTGAAGAGTAACTATGGAAGCAGAAATCGCATCAAAAGCAATTGAATTAGGAACAAATACAGATTTTTCATTATTTAGTTTATTTCTTAGGGCAGATATAGTTGTTAAATCTGTGATGATTATACTAATACTTTGTTCAGTTTATTCATGGGCAATAATATTTGATAAATTTAGATTATTTAAAAAAATAAATAAATCTTCTGAAGAATTCGAAGAGAAGTTTTGGAACTCTAAATCTGCAGAGACGTTTTATAATAGTTTACCAAATAAAATAGACGATCCAATGTCTTTAGTTTTCCAAGATGCTATGGAAGGCTTGTTAAAAAAAAAATCTAGAACAAATTTAAGTGAGAGAATGAGTGCGTCATTGGAAGCAGGAGTTGAAAGACAAATCACAAGGATTGAAAAAGGTTTTACATTTTTAGCAACAGTAGGTTCGACAGCTCCATTTATTGGTTTGTTTGGAACAGTTTGGGGAATTATGAACTCTTTCCAATCAATTGCAATTTCGAGAAATACAAGTTTAGCTATAGTAGCTCCTGGTATTGCAGAAGCTTTATTTGCAACTGCTCTAGGACTCTTGGCTGCTATACCAGCTGTAGTTGCTTATAATAAGTTTAACAACGATTCAAAAAAGTATTCTGAAAAATTAGAAAACTTTTCGAAAAGATTTTTAACCATTATTTAAATGGCTTTTAAATTTAATCGCTCTTCAAAAGAACCAATGAGCGAAATAAATGTTACCCCCTTTGTTGATGTTATGCTAGTTTTATTAATTATTTTTATGGTTACAGCGCCATTATTAACAGTTGGTGTTCAGGTTGATTTACCAGAGAGTTCAGCAGATTCACTGCCAGAGGAAACTGAGCCTTTGACCTTATCAATAAATGCAAAAGGTGAAATATTTATTCAAGAGGCAAAAGTCGAATATGATAATATTATTGCAAAAGTTTTAGCAGTGTCAAAAAATCGGACTGATACCAGAATATATGTTAGAGGTGATAAAACAATTAATTACGGGAGGGTTCTTGAGATAATGGGGCTTCTTTCTGGATCAGGATTTACAAAGGTAGCTTTAATCTCAGAACCTCTTAAACAAAGGTAGTTAAGTGAATAGAAGTATAATTATTTCTTCTGTTATGCATGCTATATTAATTATTGTTACCGCAATGAGTTTACCATTTTTAACTAAAAAACCTCTCGATATACCTCCAATTGTATCTGTTGAATTAATTCAAATTGCTGAGAAAACAAATATTCCCTTTGCACCTAAAGCTAAAAAAACAATTGAAAAAGTAAAAGAAAAAGAGAAAAAATTAGTTTCTGAGCAAGCTCCTCCAAAAAAAATTAAAAAAAATAAAACAAAGACAGTTATTTCATCAGAAATAAATAAGAAAATAGAAAAACAAACCCCTAAAGCAATACCTCTTCCAGAAAAAACTGTAAAAAAAATTAAAACTAAAGAAGAAAACAAACAAAATCCTGATAAAATAGATGACAAAGTTAAGCAAGTTTCTGAGTTTGAAAAAAAAGATTTTATTGATCCAAATAATATTCAAGGTTTGATTGATAAGGCACAAGAAAAGAAGACAGCAGAAGTTATAAAAAAAAATAACGAAGTTTCTCAAGATCAAGTTAGAAACATTGAAAACACGGGACTTACACTAAGTGAGGAAGATGCCCTTAAAGCACAAATTTTTGGATGCTGGAGTATTCCATTAGGTTTGCCATATAATGAAAATTTGTTGGTTAGAATTAAGTTAGAATTAAAACCTGATGGATCAATTACAAAAACTGAAATATTAGATCATGCAAGAATGAATAAGCCAGGGCAGGGTTTTTATAAAGTTTTAGCGGAAAGTGCTTTAAGAGCAGTAAAGTTGTGTCAACCTTTAAGAGTTCCAAGCACAGGATATGAAAGATGGAAAGAATTACAGTTAAATTTTGATGCAAGAGAGATGTTAGAAGGTTAATATAAAATTTTATGATAAAAAAAATCTTTTCAATTATTTTAATATTAATACCATTAAATGCTTATGCATTAATTGAAGTTGATATTACCAGAGGTAATTTAAACCCGCTTCCATTAGCTGTATCACCCTTATCAATAGATGAAAAATCCAGATTAAGTTTTGAGGAAATACTGAAAAAAGAAAATATTGGATCCGAAATTTCGTATATAGTGGAGAATAATTTAAAAACTTCAGGCTTATTTAATCCTTTAAATAAAAATGCATTTTTGCAGGCACCTGATATTGCTCATTTAAAACCTAGATTTGAGGATTGGAATTTAATTAAAGCACAAGCATTAATTACAGGAAAAGTAAATTATGTAGGAGATAAATTAAGAGTAGAATTTAGATTGTGGGATGTTCTTGCGGCTAAGGAAATGATGGCATTAGCTTTTACAACAGTACCAACTAATTGGCGAAGAGTTGGACATATAATTTCAGATAAAATTTATGAGAGATTAACAGGTGAAAAAGGATATTTCGATACAAGAATAATTTATGTTGCTGAGGAAGGTCCAAAAACTCAGAGGATAAAAAAGCTAGCAATAATGGATCAAGATGGATTTAATAATAAATTTTTAACTTTAGGAAACGAACTTGTTCTAACACCTAGATTTAATCCAGCTAGTCAAATGGTAACTTACTTGTCATACTTTAAGAATATGCCAAGAGTATATCTGTTAGATATAGAAAGCGGTACTCAAGAAGTAGTTGGAGATTTTCCTGGCATGACTTTTGCGCCAAGATTTTCACCAGATGGTAAAAAAATTATAATGAGTTTTGCAAAAGATGGGAAATCAGATATTTATACTATGGATTTAGAAAATCGAATAGTAGAGAAAATTACTAATCATCCCTCTATCGATACTTCACCCTCCTATTCTCCTGATGGAAAATACATTACTTTTAATTCTGATAGGAGTGGATATCAGCAAATTTATATTATGAGAAGTGATGGTAGTAATGTTAAGCGTATTTCTTTTGGTAATGGAATATATGGAACACCTGTATGGTCACCTAGGGGAGATTTGATTGCATTTACAAAATTACATAAAGGTAAATTTTATATTGGAGTGATGAGAACTGACGGCAGTGGAGAAAGATTGTTAACAGAAAATTATTATCAAGAAGCGCCATCATGGTCTCCAAATGGAAGAGTTTTAATTTTTTATCGAGAAACTAAAACTAACAAAAAAGGAGAAGGCTTCTCTGCTAAATTGTGGTCAATAGATTTAACAGGATATAATGAGAGATTAATAATAACTCCTACAGATGCATCTGACCCATCATGGTCATCTTTATTGAGTAATTAATTGAGGATTAAATAAACTTCTGATTGAATATCACAAATTTTCTTGATTTTTGTACTTGAAACATCTATCTAGTTGTGAAAAAGTTAAGAAATTGAAATTAGCAGCAAGGAGCATTTTAATGAGATTAAGCAAAATTTTTAAAAACACACTTTTAGTAATAATGGCTTGTATAGTTCTGACAGCCTGCGCAACTAAAAAAGAAGTTGAAACTCAGACAACAGCTACATCAACAACTGAAACTAAAACAGAGGTTGCTGAACCTAAAGCTGAACCTATTGAGCCTATAGCAGGTCAAATGCAAAGTGATGTTTATACAGGAACAGATACTGTTGGGTATCTTGCCGAAGGTGTTAAGGACAGAGTATTCTTTGCTACAAATGAATCTGTTTTAACGACTGCTTCTAGAGAAACTTTGAGAGCACAGGCGGCATGGTTAAGAAAGAATCCTGATGTAACAGTAGTAGTTGAAGGACATGCAGACGAAAGAGGCACAAGAGAATATAACTTGGCACTTGGCGAAAGAAGAGCTAACGCAGCCAAAGATTATTTAATGACTTACGGCATATCCTCTGACAGAATAACTGTACTAAGTTATGGTAAAGAAAGACCAGTTGATCCTGGATCTACACCGTTAGCTTGGTCAAAAAATAGAAGATCGGTTACAGTTAAAGCAAATTAATTTAAAAATTTAAGACCCCAAAAATATAATAGTTTTGGGGTCTTTTTTTTGCCATTTTTATAATCATAAACTCTTTCATAAATGAGATTTTTATTAAAATTAATTTTTATAAAACTGGTTTTTATCTTCAACGTTTTATATTCAAGTATCTCTAATGCTGACAATCATAATATTTATGAAACACTAGAAATTATTAAAAATGATCTCAAAACACTCGAAAGAGCAGTTTATTCTGGATCGATTGAAATTCAAAACAAAACAACTAACAATTCTAATTCAGATATAGATTTAAATTCAGAAGATGTGCTTACAAGACATTTACTTAAATTATCTGAAGTTGAAGATCAATTTAGAGAATTAACAAATAAATTTGAGGAAATTAATTTTAAACTAGATAAGTTATCAAATAGACTAACCAAGATTCAAGCTGATACTCAAGTAAGATTTCAGGAAATTGATACAGAATTAGTTAATATAAATTCAAATAATAAATCTAATAATGAAAATTCCCAATTAAGTTTAAAGCCAAAAGTAGAGGAAAACAAAATATTACCCGGTAGTTCTGAACCACAACTTTTGGGTACAATTACATACAAAGATACTGAAACATCAGACACAACTCAAAAAATTCAATCAGTAGATACTACTGCTTCGGTTGTGACAGAAAAATTTGAGACAGAAGAAAAGATATTACCACAAGATATTACAATTAAAAAACAATATGAATTTGCTACGAGTTTTTTGAAAGTTGGAGATTACAGTATGGCTGAGAGAGCTTTTAAAGAATTTGTAACTACTCACTCAGATCATGAGTTAGCTGGAAGTGCCCAATATTGGTATGCTGAGACATTTAGAATAAGACAACTTTATACTGATGCTGCAACAGCTTATCTTGAAGGATATCAAAAATACCCAAAAGGAAAAAAAGCACCAATAAATCTTTTAAAACTTGGAGTATCAATGGTTCAAATTGGTGAAAAAGATCAGGGATGTAAAATGATTAATGGTGTAAGTTTACAATATCCTGATGCTAATCAGTCTGTATTACAAAAAGCAAAATATGAGTCCAAAAAATTTGAATGCATTAAGCAAGACTCATAAGTTTTTAATTAATAAATTAAAAGACAAAAAAATTTTTGAAGTTTATAAAAAATTTGAAAAATATCTTAAAGTTGACCAAGATTTTATTGTTGCTGTATCTGGTGGGCCAGATAGCTTAGCCTTATCCTATTTGGCTAAAATTTATTCAATTAAGAAATCCATAAAAGTTAAATATTTTATAATTGATCATAAATTAAGAGAAAATTCTTCAAGTGAAGTAAAATTTGTAAAAAACCTTTTTAGAAAATTATCAATAAAACTAACTATTTTAAAATGGACTGGTAATAAACCTGTAAATAATATTCAATCTATAGCAAGAGCTAAAAGATACAAACTTTTAATTAATAAAGCTAAAAAATTAAAAATAAATTATATTTTATTAGGTCATCATAATGATGATTTAATAGAAAATTTTTTTATTAGATTCTTAAGAGGAAGTGGCTTAAACGGACTAGTATCTTTTGATGAAAAATCTGAAAATGAAAAAATTAATTTAATTAGACCTTTATTGAAATTTTCTAAAAAAGATCTATTGCATATTTCTAAAAAAGTTTTTGAGACTTTTGTTGTAGATCCTTCAAATGAAAATGATCAATTTAAAAGAGTAAAAATCAGAAATTTAATTAAAAATTTGCAATTAGAGGGTTTGAACAAAGATAAATTTAATTTGACAATTAAAAATCTAAAGTCTGCTAGTAATTCTATAAAATTCTATGTTGATAAGAATATTATTAATAATTCTACTATTTTTACAAAAAAAAAAATGATTTTTCTAAATAAAGATTTTTTTAATCAGCCTGAGGAAGTAGTATTTAGATCTCTGACAAACGTTATAAAAATTATAGGTAAAAAATATTATCCTGTAAGAGGAAAAAAAATTGATAAAATAGTTGAGTTAGTTAAAAACAATAGACAATTTAAAACCACATTAGGAAATTGTATAATTAAGAAGGTAAATGATACAATAATTCTATCAAAAGAGCTTTAAAGTTGTTAAATAATTGATATTTTGTCACTTGTTAATTTACTAATAATTCTTATCTTAATTGTATGAATATGAAAAATTTAGCAATGTGGGGTATAATAGTTTTCTTAACTATTGGTCTTTACAACATATTCAAGAATCCTCAGTCTAATATTAGGGGTGGAAATCAGATAATTTTTTCGGATTTTTTAACTTCTGTTGATAACGGCGAGGTTTTAAAAGTTGAAATTCAAGGAAATAATATAAAAGGGGTTTATGCGAATGGTAATAGCTTCTCTACATATGCTCCTAATGACCCAAATTTAATTGAAAAATTGTCAGATAAAGGTGTAAGTATTTCAGCAGCACCTCTAGAGGAAAAGATGCCTTCTTTATTTGGCGTACTTCTTTCATGGTTTCCAATGTTATTATTAATTGCAGTTTGGATCTTTTTTATGAGACAAATGCAAGGGGGCAAAGGTGGAGCTATGGGTTTTGGTAAATCAAAAGCTAAAATGATGAATGAACTTAAAGGCAAAGTTACTTTTAATGATGTTGCGGGTGTTGAGGAAGCGAAAGAAGAAGTTGAGGAAATTGTAGAATTTTTAAAAGATCCAAAAAAATTTAGTAGGTTAGGAGGAAAGATACCTAGAGGAGCTTTGTTAGTTGGTCCTCCAGGCACAGGTAAAACACTTTTAGCAAGAGCTATAGCAGGTGAAGCAGGAGTTCCTTTTTTTACAATTTCAGGATCTGATTTCGTTGAAATGTTTGTAGGTGTAGGGGCTTCAAGAGTAAGAGATATGTTTGAACAAGGAAAAAAAAATTCCCCATGTATAATTTTCATCGATGAAATTGATGCAGTAGGAAGAAGTAGAGGAGCTGGCCTAGGTGGAGGGAATGATGAGAGAGAACAAACTTTAAACCAGTTATTAGTTGAAATGGATGGCTTTGATACTAACGAAGGTGTAATTATTATAGCAGCAACAAATAGACCAGA
The DNA here is from genome assembly GCA_902589455.1 of uncultured Pelagibacteraceae bacterium. Classification (GTDB taxonomy): domain Bacteria; phylum Pseudomonadota; class Alphaproteobacteria; order Pelagibacterales; family Pelagibacteraceae; genus Pelagibacter. The sequence continues at coordinate 25,627 of CACISX010000001.1, forward strand.
CGTACTTGATCCAGCATTATTAAGACCTGGAAGATTTGATAGGCAGGTAGTAGTTTCTAATCCTGATATAATTGGAAGAGAAAAAATTCTAAAAGTACATGTAAAAAAAATTAAAATGTCTCCTGATGTTAACTTAAGAACTATAGCCAGAGGCACTCCAGGTTTTTCAGGTGCAGATTTGGCAAATTTAGTTAATGAAGCAGCTTTATTAGCAGCCAGAAAAAATAAAAGAATTGTTACATTATTAGAGTTTGAGGAGGCAAAAGATAAAGTAATGATGGGTGCTGAAAGACGATCAATGGTAATGACTGAAGATGAGAAAAAATTAACCGCTTATCACGAAGGTGGTCATGCTCTAGTTTCGTTTAATATGCCAAGTTATGATCCAATCCATAAAGCTACAATCATACCAAGAGGAAGAGCTTTAGGGATGGTTATGAATTTACCAGAAAGAGATAAACACGGTTACTCAATAAAATATCTTAAAGCAAGACTAGCAGTTTGTTTTGGTGGCAGAGTTGCTGAGGAATTAATTTTTGGAAAAGATAATATATCTACAGGCGCTGGTGGTGGAAATGGTTCTGATATTAACCAGGCTACACAGCTAGCTAGAGCAATGGTTACAAAATATGGAATGAGTGAAGAAATGGGCCCAGTAGAATATGGAGAAAACCAAGAAGAAGTGTTTTTGGGTAGATCTGTGACTCAAACCCAATCAGTCTCAGAAGAAGTCGCACAAAGGATTGATAAAGAAATAAGAAAGCTCGTAGATGAGGGGTACAACCAAGCTAAGCAAATTTTAACAGAAAAAATAGACGATTTACATAAAATTGCCAAAGCTCTAATAACTTACGAAACTTTAACAGGTGAAGAGATAGAAAATATAATCAATAAAAATTTATATCCTAAAGATAAAATAATAGATAGTCCAGAGTCAAAAGATGATCAAGATTCAGCTTTAGGTGCGATGGGTTTAAAACCAAAAATAGTTCATTAATAAATAATGAAAAGATATTACACAAGGGCGTGTAATTTCTATTTTGGCAAACAGTCAAAAAACCTAGTTCATAGAAAAAAAACTATATCATTGCATCAGATTAAAGAATTATCATTTGATCACGTTGAAATTATTACAAGAAAATCGAGAAAAAAAATTTCTATACATCGAATTAAATATTTGCCTAAAAATTTAAATAAAAAAATCAATGGAGATATAAAAAAAATTTGTTCAAAAAAAATAAATTTTTCTAATTTTAATTTTAAAAAAATTCCAAATATATTGGGAGTGTTAAATCTTACACCTGATAGTTTTTCTGACGGAGGAAAATTTACTAAAAAAAACAAAGCTATAAGACATGCGTTAAATATGTATGAGAAGGGTGCAAATTTAATAGATGTTGGTGGTGAGTCAACAAGACCAGGATCAAAATCTGTTAATGAAAAACATGAGTGGAATAGGATAAATAAAATTTTAAAATTAATTATAAAAAAAATACCAGTATCCTTGGATACAAGAAAATCTGAAATTATGCAAAAAGGTATAGAATTAGGAGTAAAGTTAATTAATGATGTTTCAGGATTAAATTATGATCCCAAAACAATAAATATTTTAAAAAAGCATAAAATTCCATTTGTAATTCAGCATTCCATTGGATCACCAGAAAATATGCAGAAAAACCCTAAGTATAAAAATGAACTATTAGATATATATGATTTTTTTGAGGATAAGATTAAGTTAATAAGATCCAAGGGCATAAAGCATAATAATATAATTCTAGATCCTGGAATTGGATTTGGAAAAAATTTGAAACATAATATGAGTCTAATTAGAGATATTTCTATTTTTCATTCTCTTGGTTTTCCTATACTTGTCGGTAATTCAAGAAAAAGATTTATTAAAGATATATCTAAAAAAAATGATAGCAATAGAAGAATTGGTGGATCAACTGCGTCCTCAATATATTTATTGATGCAAGGGATTCAGATTTTGAGAATACATGATGTAAATGAAGTAATGCAAGGAATTAAAGTTTTTAAAGAGATAATAAACAAATAATGACAAAAAAATATTTTGGAACAGATGGAATAAGAGGTGCAGTTAATAGTAAGAATATAAATGGAGATATGTTCTTTAAATTTGGGCTCGCTAGTGGAACGTATTTTAAATCTCAAAAAAAGAGAAAACAAATAGCAATAATTGCTAAAGATACTAGGTTATCAGGTTATACTCTTGAACCTGCGCTTGTTTCTGGCTTGGCTTCCGCTGGTATGCACGTTTACACTTTAGGACCTTTGCCTACTAATGGGCTGGCTATGCTTACAAAAGAAATGAAGGCAAATATGGGAATAATGATTACAGCCTCCCACAACCCTCACCATGATAATGGTTTAAAATTGTTTGGTCCTGATGGAATGAAATTATCAGATAAAATAGAAAAAAAAATTGAAGGTCTTATAGATAAAAAAATTTCAAAAAACCTTTCTCAACCTGAAAAATTAGGAAGAGTTAAAAGATTAGAAACAGGAACAAAAAGATACATAAAAATATTAAAAAAAAATTTTACAAAAGAGTTTAATTTAAGAGGCTTAAGAATTGTAATTGATTGTGCTAATGGAGCTGGTTATAAAGCAGGTCCTGAATTGTTGAAATCGTTAGGTGCAAAAGTAATATCAATAGGTGTAAGTCCAAATGGTTTAAATATAAATAAAAATTGTGGTTCAACTTTCCCAAGAAAAATTAGATTAGCAGTAAAAAAATATAAAGCACATGTTGGTATTTCACTAGATGGAGACGCCGATAGAATTATTATGTGTGATGAGAAAAGCAACATTATAGATGGAGATCAAATAATTGCTGCTTTAGCAACAAGATGGAAAAATAAAAAAATGTTGAAAGGTGGAGTAGTCGGAACATTAATGTCAAATTATGGTCTAGAAAAATATTTTAAATCAAAAAAAATAAAATTTATTAGAGCGAATGTTGGAGATAGATATGTTAAAGAAAAAATGCAAAAGTATAAATTTAATTTAGGTGGTGAACAATCGGGTCATATTATATTAGGAAAATTTGCAACAACAGGAGATGGTTTACTAGTTGCTTTAGAAGCTCTTTTTGCTTTGAGGAAGGGAAAAAAGGCAAGCGAATTTTTTGAGAAATTTAAAAAAACTCCTCAACTTTTAAACAATATAGCTGTAAAAGATAAAAATATTATTAATAAACCAGAAGTAAAGAAGGCTATAAACATTGCAAAAAAACTAATTAAAGGCAAAGGAAGAATTTTGGTTAGAAAATCAGGTACAGAGTCAAAAATAAGAGTGATGGGTGAGAGTGAAAATAAGCTTATTCTTTCTCAATGTGTAAATATCATATCAAAAAAAATTAATTAAATTGAAACCAAATTCAAAAATTTTAATTATTGCTGGATCTGATTCATCTGGTGGTGCCGGTATTCAAGCTGATATCAAAACTGTAACTGCTCTAGGATCTTATGCTATGACCGCTGTAACTGCAGTTACATCACAAAATACTACAGGTGTAAAATCAATTGTTGGAATTGATCCAAAAGAAATTTTAAATCAAATTACTTTTACTTGTAAAGATATTAGACCTGATGCAATTAAAATTGGAATGCTACATACTTCAGAAGTTATTAAGTCAGTTCTTAAATCATTAGATTTAATAAAAGTTAAAAAAATTATTTTAGATCCAGTTATGGTTGCAAAGGGTGGAACTAAATTAATAGATAGTAAAGCAATTCAATTACTTAAATCAAAATTAATTAAAAGAGCGTCACTTATTACACCCAATATTCCTGAGGCTGAAGTTTTAACAAAAACTAAAATTATAACAAAAGAAGATATGATTTATGCTGCTAATAAATTAGTTGAACTAGGAGCTAAAAATGTACTTATTAAAGGCGGACATTTACAAAATAAATTTGTGAATGATATTTTTATAAATAAAAATGATATCAAAATCTTTGATAGCAAGCGTCATAAAACAAATAATACTCATGGTACAGGTTGTACCTTATCAAGTGCAGTTACAACTTTTATTTCATGTGGAAAACCTGTAAAGAAATCTTGTGAGCTTGGGATTAAGTATGTAAATTTAGCAATTAAATCAAACCCAAAATATGGAAAAGGTCATGGCCCAATTAATCATCTTACTTCCCTAAAATTAAACAGAAAATTTAAGTAATGAAAAATATAGTTGTTGTTGGATCTCAATGGGGAGACGAAGGAAAAGGCAAAATTGTTGACTGGCTATCTGAGCAGGCTGATGTAGTAATTAGATTTCAAGGCGGCCACAATGCAGGTCATACTCTTGTAATTGATGGCGTTACTTATAAATTGAGATTACTTCCATCTGGAATAGTTAGAAAAGGTAAAATATCAATAATTGGCAATGGCGTTGTAGTAGATCCATGGGCTTTATTGGAAGAAATTGAGGAGATAAAATTTAAAGGTGTAGAGGTAAATATAAATAATTTCATCATCTCAGAATCTGCAAATTTAATTTTACCTTTCCACAGGGAAATGGATGAGATTAGAGAAGATGCAGCAGGAAAAAGTAAAATAGGAACCACTAGACGAGGAATTGGACCTGCATATGAAGATAAAGTAGGAAGAAGATCAATAAGAGTTATGGATTTAAGATCAGAAAAAAATTTAAATCAAAGACTAGACTCTGTATTGATACACCACAATGCAATCAGAAAAGGCCTCGGAAAAAAAATTTTTGAAAAAGAGCAGCTTAAATCTGATTTACTTAAAATAGCACCGAAAATATTAAAATTCTCACAACCTGTATGGCTTAAAATTGACCAATTTAAAAAACAGAAAAAGAAAATTTTATTTGAAGGTGCTCAAGGTATTTTGCTTGATGTTGATCATGGAACATATCCTTTTGTAACCTCTTCGAATACTGTTGCATCAAGTGCAGCGACAGGAACTGGCTGTGGTCCTAATTCTATAAACTATGTTCTTGGAATTACCAAAGCTTATACAACTAGAGTTGGAGAGGGTCCTTTCCCCACAGAACTAACCGATGATATTGGTGATCTATTAGGTACGCGAGGAAAAGAATTTGGAACCGTTACAAGTAGAAAAAGAAGATGTGGATGGTTTGATGGTGTTTTAGTGAGACAAACGATTAAAGTTTCAGGGATAGATGGTATAGCTTTAACAAAATTAGATGTACTAGATGAATTAGATGAAATTAAAATGTGTGTTGCCTATCAACTTGATGATGAAAAAATAGATTATTTGCCAGCTTCAGTAGAGGATCAAATTAAAATAAAGCCAATTTATAAAACTTTCCCAGGCTGGAAAGTTTCTACTAGTGGGATCAAAAATTTGGACTCTCTACCCGAAAATGCAAAAAAATATATTTTTGCAGTCGAAGATTTTATAGGTGCAAAAGTATCAAGTATTTCTACTAGCCCTGAAAGAGATGATACTATTTTAATTGAAAACCCTTTTGAAATTTAATTCGCAGTTAATAGATTTTTTGACTTAGCCATAAGAAGCATGTGCTTTTGCAGTTTTTCAAAAGCTTTATTTTCTATTTGTCTAACTCTTTCTCTACTAATTTTGTATTTTTTACTTAAATCCTCAAGTGTCGTTGGATCATCATTTAATCTTCTTGAGTATAAAATTTCTCTTTCTCTATCATTAAGGATTTTAATAGAATCTTTTAACAAATCCTTTCTCTGTTCCATTTCTTCATGATGAGCAAACTTTAAATCATGATCAAGCTCTTTATCTACTAACCAGTCCTGCCATTCATCACCATCTTCACCAACTTGAGCGTTTAATGAGAACTCCTTACCAGACAGCCTTCTATTCATTGAAACCACTTCCTCTTTACTGACATCAAGCTTTTTTGAAATATGATCAACATGTTCATCTCTTAAATCACCTTCAGTTTCAGGTGATATTTGATTTTTTATTTTCTTTAAATTAAAAAATAATTTTTTTTGTGCAGTTGTTGTTCCAATTTTGACAAGGCTCCATGATCTTAAAATGTATTCTTGAATAGAGGCCTTGATCCACCACATTGCATATGTTGCTAATCTAAATCCTTTTTCTGGTTCAAATTTTTTCACAGCTTGCATAAGACCAACATTACCTTCAGAAATCATTTCATTTACTGGTAAACCATAACCTTTATAACCCATTGCAATTTTAGCAACTAATCTTAAATGACTTGTTACTAATTTTTCCGCAGCTTTAATGTTACCTGTTGACCTCCAGTTTTTTGCTAGCATATACTCTTCTTCTGCAGCTAACATTGGAAATTTTTTAATCTGCTCTAGATAGGCGGAAAGACCACCTTCGTTAGAAAGAGCGGGTAAGTTGTTATACATAGTTGTACTCATAGAAATGTTTATTTAATTAATTTTATTTAATTTTCAATAATTTATTATCTAGTATTTCTAAGCATTTTTAAAATATTATTTAGCTCTTTTGGCAAAATTGAGGAAAAAACCATTTCTTTGTTTGTTCGAGGATGAATGAAACCTAAAGTTTTAGCATGCAAAAACTGCCTTTTTAATTTTGTAATTGAGTTTTCAATATTTAAATCAACATTTTTTAGTTTTTTATATTTTTTTTTATATTTGTCATCACCTACAAGGCTATTACCTTTATGATTCATGTGGACTCTAATTTGGTGTGTTCTCCCAGTTTCTAATCTGCATTCAATTAAGCTTAATGTTGGTACTTTATCATTTTCAAATATTTCTATTGTTTTATAATTTGTGATAGCTTTTTTTCCTTTTGAACGACTTACTTCCATGAGCTGTCTATTTCTTGAGCTTCGAACAATATAAGTTTCAATCTTTCCAGATGATGGTCTTAGTTTTCCCCATATTAAAAGTTGATATTTTCTTACAATTGTGTGTTCGCTAAATTGTTTTGTCAAATTCTCATGTGTCTCATTATTTTTTGCAATTACAACTAATCCAGATGTATTTTTATCTATTCTATGAACAATTCCTGGTCTTAACTCGTCACCAATATTTGAAAGAGAGTCTTTATCATAGTGAATTAATGCATTTACTATAGTTTTATCATGATTGCCTGCTCCAGGATGCATAATAATTCCTGCTGGTTTATTAATAATTAATAAATCTTTATCTTCATAGATTATTTCTAATTTAAAATTGTATGGCTTAAGAGAAGCCTTTTCAGGCTCAGATATCAAAAGGTTTATTTTATCACCAGTAATAACTTTTTTTGAAGGACTCTTTAAAATTTCATTATTTAATTTAAGTTTTTCTTTTAGTATTAAATTTTTAATTCGAGTTCTGCTAATTAGTTCTTCTCTTTTATTTATAAGAACATCAATTCTTAAATTATTTTCACTTTCTTTAACTATAAAATTAATGTTTTTTTCCATAAAATATAATATTAATACTATATGCGCTTGTAGCTCAACTGGATAGAGCGCCTGACTTCGGATCAGGAGGTTCTGGGTTCGACTCCTAGCAGGCGCACCATTATTAATCTGCTCTATTATCTAATAATTTTATTACAGCAGAATCGTCAAAATTTTCTAATCCTTGCTTACATCCCATTTCATAAATTTTTAATGCTATTTTAGTCAAAGGTAAATTTAAATTATGCTTTTGTAGTAATTTATTTGCTAATTTCATATCTTTTTTAAAAATACTTAATCTGCTTAGAGGTTTAAAATATTTTTTATCTATCATTCTTTTTCCTCTATCATTAAACATCCAGCTATGTCCTGAGGAGTTATTAATTATTTTGAATATTTTCTTTAAATTAATTTTTTCTTTTTTAGCCAAGATAATAGCCTCTGCCGCAGATATTATTTGGATTCCTGCTAAGCTATTGTTAATAATTTTTACAGTTGAACCAGTACCTACTTTATTCCCTAAATTATAAATATTATTTCCCATATACTTTAATAAATTCAAATTTTTTTTATATATATTTTCCCTTGAAGAAATCATTAAACTTAATTTTCCATTTACTGCTTTTTTTGGTCCTCCTGATACTGGACAGTCAATATATTCAAAATTATTCTTTTGTAATTTTTTATATATTTTTTTAACCCAATTTGGAGATACAGTGGTGCAGTTAATAATTGTATAATTTTTATTAATTTTAAGTCTTTTTTTAAGGTCTATGAATGTGTTGAAAATTTTTTGGCATTGAACTTCATCCAATACAATAATTATGAAAATATTTGTTTTTAAAAAAATTTCTTTTAAATTTTTAACAAAAATAAAATTTTTACTAGGTTTTAACGTTTTTAATTTTTTGACGTCATAACCATAAATTTTATATTTTTTTTTAAGGTGTTTTGCCATTGCTGTACCCATCGAGCCCAAACCCAGTATACCAATTTCATTTTTCATGTTTATTCCCCAATATTAATTAATGTACCTTTGTCTCTAGCTTTATCAAAAGAGTAATAAAATACATAAATTGATAAGATCAGATAAAATGCGTTCAGATAAAGTGCGTCTAAAATATTTTCATAATTAACCATTCCATTAACCAATATGTTTCTAGTTTCTTCAAAAACATAAACTAAGGGAAGTGCGAACGCTATTGATTGAAAAATTTCAGGCAGTATTTCTACTGGATAATATATACATCCAAATGGAGCTAGTAAAAACATTGTAGACCATGCAATATTTTCAAAAGATGGTCCAAATCTTAATAGACCCGCTGAAACAAATAACCCAAGTGTAATACCAAAAATATATAAACTTAAAAAAAGAAAGGCTAAAGGTAATCCAAGTTCTAACAAAGATATTCCAAATAATGGTGAAGTTAATAATATTGCTGGAACTAAGCCAATTAATGCTCTTATTAAAGCTGTAACAACTAGAGATGTAATAATTTCACTAATTTTCATCGGTGCGATAAATAGATTGGTAAAATTTCTGCTCCAAATCTCTTCTAAAAATAACATGTTAAAGCCAATACTTGTTCTAAATAAAAAATCGTAAAGAATAGCACAAGAAAGAATTACTCCTACTGCACCATTATAGTAAGAACTATGGGACGCAAAAAAATTAGATATAAATCCCCAAAGAGTAATTTGTATAGAAGGCCAATAAATTAAATCCAATATTCTTGGAAATGATCTGGTTATTAAATAAAAGTGTCTTAAAAAAAGACCATAAATTCTAGTTAAATTCATTTTTCTTTTCTTGCAATTTCTAAAAATACTTCCTCTAAATTTTTTCTACCATATTTTGTTATTAAATCTTCAGCCGTTCCTCTATCTACTATCAATCCATCTTTCATCATTAGCACCGAGCTACACAATCTTTTGACCTCTTCCATGTTATGAGAAGCAAGTAAAACTGATATTTTTTTTTCCTTTTTATAATCTTCTAAAAAAGTTCTTACAAAGTCACCTGTTTCAGGATCTAAAGAAGCAGTAGGTTCATCTAATAAAAGTACTTTTGGGTCATTTATCAATGCTTTAGCAAGACTTACTCTATTTTTTTGTCCAGAAGAAAGTTCTCCAGTAATTTTATTTAAAAGTTCTTTTAATCTAAGTTTATTTGCAAGGTAATCTATTCGGTCATTTAAGTTTTGAATGTTATATAATTTTCCATAAACAATTAAGTTTTGTTTGACCTTAAGTTTTTTAGGTAATTCAATATATGGTGAAATAAAATTCATTTTGTGAAGAAGTGAAATTTTATTTTTTTCAATATTCATTCCATTGATTAAAACCTCGCCACTACTTGGTTTTAATAAACCTAAAATCATTCCAATAGTTGTAGTTTTTCCACATCCATTTGGACCCAATAAACCAACCATTTCATTTTCATTAATTTTAAAATTTACATTAGTTACTGCTTCTTTATCTTTATATTTTTTGGAAAGATTGATTACTTCAATAGAATTAGTCATTAATATTTTGATGCCCTCTTTAATCTATCATTAATAGTTTTACCAAGACCTTTGTTTGGAATATTCTCAACTGCAATCTGTTCAAACCCATCGTTTTTTATTTTTCTTAAAGTTGAATATAAGTTCTTTGCAGCCTCTTCTATATTTTTCACTCTGGATAAATAATAATAGTTTTTTAATTTTAATTTTCTTTTTTTAATTAATAAATAAGCCTCATCTTTTTTTGGTTTCTTAACATTGATTCTTAAGGGTATCCCAGGTGAGTAATGCAATGGAAATAAACCAGGTGATAATTTTTCTTTCGAGTTTGTATTAATTAATAATTTTTTTTTTAAAACATTTTCAATTTTTTTTGTGTCAAGACCTCCATATCTTAAGAGTGAGGGTTTTTTTAAAAGATTTAATATTGTTGACTCAACCCCAATTTTGCTTTTTCCACCATTTAAAATATATTTTATTTTTGAACCAAATTCTTCTTTTACATCAGATGGTTTAACTGAACTTAGTCTTGAGGACATATTTGCGCTAGGTGCAGCCACTGGATAATCTAAAATTTTTAATAAATTTCTGAGCAATTTATGTTTAGGAAAACGTACTGCAATACTTTTTTTATTATTAGTGACATATTTTGATATTTTGGAGTTATTTTTTAATTTCAAAATATAAGTTATTGGGCCTGGAGAGAATTTTTTGTAAAGTTTTATTAAATCGTCATTGATATGACAGTCCTCCTTAAGTCTTTGAATGTTATAATAATGGACAATAAGCGGATTGTTCAAAGGTCTTTTTTTAAGACTAAATATTTTCTTAACTGCACTATTCGAGTACGCGTTCGCAGCCAGTCCATAAACAGTTTCTGTTGGTACTGCAACACAATTATTATTATCTAAATATTTTTTTGCTTTTTTGATATTTGATTGAATAGATTTCATGTATTAATAATTATTATTATATGAAAGATAAAATATTACCACTTGATTATGATCAGTACTCAGTTGAGGAGCTTACAGAAAAAGCAAATAAGATTATAGAGTCTTTAGAAAAAGAAAATGATTTAAATAATTCAGTTGAGAGTTACCAAGAACTTCTAAAACTTAACAATATCATTGAAAAGAAATTCCATAAAAATTTCAAATCTATTGGAGAAGAGACAAATAAAAGGATTAAACAGATAACTAAAAAAAATGAAAAAACAGCTTAATAAAATTGCTAAGGATACTAATATATTTCTTAAAAAATATATTAATTCACAAAAAAATTCTCAGTTAATGTTACCAATGAAGTATGGTTTATTTCCAGGTGGAAAAAAAATTAGATCTAAAATCCTAATTGACTTAGGGTCGTTATTTTCTATTGATTATAAGACATTGATAATAGTTGGGTCAGCTGTTGAATGTATTCATGCTTATTCACTTATTCATGACGATCTGCCCTGCATGGATGACGATGATATAAGAAGAGGCAAACCCTCAACCCACATTAGATTTGGCGAGTCCACAGCAGTTCTAGCAGGAAATTCATTATTAACTTTAGCATTTGAAATTCTATCAAGCCCTAAATTGAACTTAAATGAAAAAATAAAAATCAACTTAATAAAAAAATTATCAGAATGCTCAGGCCATCTAGGAATAGCTGGAGGGCAATATTTAGATTTAAGCTACGAGAGAAAGAAAATATCAAAGAATAAAATATTAGAAATGGAAATAAAGAAAACTGGAATGTTATTTAGTTTCTGTTGTGCAGCTCCAGCAATAATTAAGAAAAAAACAAATCAAGAAATTAAATTTTTTGAAAATATTGGATCAAAAATTGGTCTTTTGTTCCAAATAGCTGATGATTTAATTGATATGAAGAGTAATTCTAAGGAAGCTGGAAAAAAAACAGGAAAAGATCAAAAAAAAGGTAAGGCAACGCTAATAAATTTAATAGGCTATGATGACTCAGTTAAGTATTGTGATAAGATAATAAAAGATCTTAATAAAAATTTAAATATATATGGTTCGAGATCTAAAAAAATTAATGAAACCTTGCACTATATATTAAATAGAAAAAAATGAAGAAAAATTATCAATTTTTAAATGATATAAACTTTCCATCTGATTTAAGAAAAGTCTCTGAAAATAATTTACAAAAAGTTGCAGATGAGGTGAGAGAGGAAATGATAAGTGCTGTTTCAGAAACAGGAGGTCACCTTGGTGCTGGTTTAGGAGTGGTTGAATTGACGGTTGCACTTCATTATGTTTTTGATACTCCAAATGATAAATTAATATGGGACGTGGGTCATCAATCTTATCCACATAAAATTTTAACTGGCAGAAAAGATAAAATTAGAACTTTACGACAGGGTGATGGTTTATCAGGTTTTACTAAAAGATCCGAAAGTGAATATGATCCATTTGGTGCTGCTCACAGTTCAACATCTATTTCATCAGCATTAGGTATTGCAGAAGCAAATAAATTAGAAAATAAATCTTCCAATGTAATAGCTGTCATAGGTGATGGAGCAATTAGTGCAGGGATGGCCTACGAAGCCATGAATAATGCTGGAGCATCTAAGACAAAAATGATTGTTATTTTAAATGATAACGACATGTCAATCGCAAAGCCAGTTGGAGCTATGAGAACCTACTTAGCCAAATTGTTTACTGGTAAAATATATTTTAGTCTTAGAGAAACCTTAAAATTAATTACATCTGCATTTTCAAAAAGATTCAGTGCTAAAGCAGGAAAAGCAGAGGATTTTTTCCGTTCTGCAGTTACTGGAGGTACATTATTTAGTTCACTAGGTTTTTATTATGCTGGTCCTATAGATGGTCACGATTTATCAAGCCTAGTTCCAATTTTAAAAAATGCAAAAGACTCAAGACATCAGGGTCCAATAATGATCCATATTAAAACTCAAAAAGGAAAAGGTTATTCTTATGCTGAAAAAGCAAATGACCATTATCATGGAGTATCAAAATTTAATGTTGAGACGGGAGAACAGTTAAAGAGCAAATCTAATCTCCCAGCTTATACAAAAGTTTTTGCTAACACGTTAGTGAAACACGCAAAAAAAGATAGCAAAATAGTCGGAATAACAGCAGCTATGCCAGGAGGGACTGGTATGGATATTTTTGGAAAGGAGTTTCCAAACAGAATGTTTGATGTAGGAATAGCAGAACAACATGCGGTAACTTTTGCTGCTGGTTTGGCGACCGAGGGGTATAAACCTTATGCTGCAATTTATTCTACTTTTTTACAAAGAGCATATGATCAAGTAGTCCATGATGTTGCCATCCAAAGTCTCCCAGTTAGATTTGCAATAGATAGAGCAGGATTAGTTGGAGCTGATGGATCAACGCATGCTGGATCATTTGATATAACTTACTTATCAACTTTGCCTAACTTTGTAGTAATGGCAGCAAGTGATGAAGCTGAACTAGTTAAAATGATTAATACTTCAGTAGAAATAAATGATAGACCTTCTGCAATTAGATATCCAAGAGGAACAGGAGTTGGTGTTGATCTTCCATCAATAGATGAAAAAATTAAAATTGGCAAAGGAAGAATTGTTCAACAAGGAACACAGGTCTGTATTTTAAACCTTGGTACTAGACTTGAGGAGTGTAAGTTAGCTGTAGAAAAATTAAATGCAAAAGGAATTTCAATAACTTTGATTGATGCTAGATTTGCTAAGCCTTTAGATGAAGAATTGATATTAAAATCTGCCAATGAACATGAGCTTATGATTACTGTTGAAGAAGGATCAATAGGAGGTTTTGGTTCTCATGTAAAAAATTTATTAGCTGAAAAAGGAGTATTTGATAAAGGTTTAAAATTTAGATCAATGACTTTACCAGATGAATTTATTGAACACGACGATCCAAAAAAAATGTATGACAAAGCTGGATTGAATAGTTCTCAAATTTCTAAGAAAATTTTAGATATTTTTTTCCAAAAAGAGACAATAAGAGTTGTGAAAAATTAATTTAAACTAACTACATTGAGCTTTATTCATTAAATAGTGATCAAGCAAAACACAATTCATCATAGCCTCACCAATAGGAACAGCTCTAATACCTACACAAGGATCATGTCTCCCTTTCACAGATATTGAGGTATTTTTCCCAAATTTATTTATAGTTTTTCTTCTAGTCAAAATTGAAGACGTTGGTTTGACAGCAAAAGATGCAATAATTTCTTGGCCCGTAGAAATTCCACCAAGGATTCCACCAGCGTTATTTGAGTTAAATTTTAATTTATTTGCTTTTGAAGAAATTTCATCTGAATTTTGTTCTCCACTTAATTGTGCGGAGTTCATTCCTGCTCCAATATTTACACCTTTAACTGCATTAATACTCATCAGACCTGAAGCTATGTCAGTATCTAATTTTGAGTAAATTGGAGCACCTAAACCAACCGGGATACCCCTTGCTCTTATTTCAATCACTGCTCCACACGAAGATCCTGATTTTCTTACACCAAGCAAATATTTTTCCCATAATTTAATCATTGATTTATCTGGACAAAAAAATGGATTTTTTGAAATTACTTTATCGTTCCATTGGTTTGTATCACATCCAAGAATTCCTAGCTGTGTTACTGCACCAATTACTCTAAATTTTTTACCTAATTTTTTCTGAAGTACAACTTTTGCTATTGCACCAGCCGCAACACGTGCTGCAGTTTCTCTAGCGGAAGATCTACCACCACCTCTGTAATCTCTAATCCCATATTTTTTAAAATAAGTAAAATCAGCGTGGCCTGGTCTGAACTTGTCTTTGATATTGCTATAATCTTTAGATCTCATATCTTTGTTATAGATAATGAGAGAAATAGGTGTTCCTGTAGTTTTTCCCTCAAATAGTCCTGACAATATTTGAACTTTATCGTCTTCTTTTCGTTGAGTTGTGAATTTAGATTGTCCAGGTTTTCTTTTGTCTAGTTCTGTCTGAATATCTTGCACTTTAAGATTAATATTTGGAGGACAACCATCAACAATGCAACCAATTGCAGGCCCATGGGACTCTCCCCAAGTTGTGAAACGAAATAGCTTTCCAAAAGTATTAAATGACATTATTTATATTATATAGATTATTTTGTTTAAATTATGAATCAAAAAAATTCTTTAGGTCTTAACAGTTGCTTTCTAGATTTAGATGATCCGATCCAATTATTTCATAAATGGATGGAGGAAGCAAAGAAAACAGAGCCAAATGACCCAAACGCTGTTTCTTTAGCCACATCAAATCAAAATAATATGCCTTCGGTTAGAATGGTTTTACTTAAAGATTTTAGCAAAGATGGATTTGTATTTTATACAAATTTAAATAGTCAAAAAGGAAATGAATTAAAAGAAAATCCATATGCTGCGATGTGTTTTCATTGGAAAAGTCTTTTAAGACAAATAAGAATAAATGGAAAGGTTTCATTAGTTTCTGATCAGGTTGCAGATGAATATTATTCCTCTAGAGCATATGAAAGTCGAATAGGAGCATGGGCCTCCAAGCAAAGTGAAGAATTATATTCACGAGACCAATTAATAAAATCTATTCAAGATTATAAAAAAAAATTTAGTGATGAAGCAGATGTACCAAGACCAAGTTACTGGTCTGGATGGATTTTATCTCCAGATAGTGTTGAATTTTGGCTAGATGGTGAGAACAGAATTCACGAGAGATTAAAATACAATAAAGATAACTCTGGAAAGTGGATAAAGTCTTTATTAAGTCCTTAAAAATTTCTTGATAAACTAAATGATGTTAATCTTTTTAGAATATTTTTTTCTTTAGAGTCTTTAAATACACTTAGAGAATTTGAGGCTAAATTTATATAGTGCTGTGCTTTTTGATAGCATTCCTGAATTATTTTATACTTGTTTGTGAGAGCAATAATTTCATTAAAGTCATCTCTTGTTCTTAACTTTTTTTTAAACATATTTGATAAAATTTTTTTTTCATCATTTCCTAATTTTTGAAAAAGTAAAATTATTGGTAAGGTAATTTTTCCTTCAAAAAAATCTTGACCAACTTTTTTACCAAATAGTTTGAGCTCAGCATTATAGTCTAGTGTATCATCTGCTATTTGAAAAGTTAATCCCAAGTTTCTTCCATAAAATTCTAAAGCATCTTTTTCTTTATTTTCAGCATCAGATAAAATTGCACCAACTTTAGTTGCTGCTGCAAATAACTCAGCAGTTTTAGCTGAGATTATTTTTAAATATGTTTCTTCCAGCATATCAACTTCACCTTTGTGTTGAAGTTGCAGAACTTCTCCCTGAGCAATTTTAGATGAAGTGGACGATAATAATTTTAAAACTTCTAGGTTTCCGTCTTCTACCATCATTTCAAAGCATCTACTCAATAGATAATCTCCTATTAAAACTGAGGAATGATTATCCCAAACTTTGTTTAAAGTTTCTTTTCCTCTTCTAACAGTGCCTTCGTCAATTACATCATCATGCATTAATGTTGCGCTGTGAATTAATTCAACACATGCAGCTAAATTTACATCTCTAGAGCCTTTAGAGTAACCACATAATTTTGCACTACCCAACGTTAGTAAAGCTCTTAGTCTTTTTCCTCCAGTTTCTATGTGATAATCTGTCATTTTTTGTACCAGCTGTACGTCACTATATAATTTTGATTTTATTTTTTCTTCGGTCAAAATGAGTTTTTCTTCAACCGAGTCTCTAAGCTGAAAATATGAATCATTTATCTGATTTTTAAGCTGTACAACTGTTCCCATAACAATTTTAAATTAGTATAATTTGTTTATATATATTACTTATCAATTGACGCACCAGTTTCTTCAATTATAAGTAGTCTTTATATTCAATAAATAATTCTATAAGACTTACCTATGTTCTCTTTTTTTAAAAAGAAAAAAATTGTTGCTCACTTAAAATTAAGTGGAGTTATTGGTAATGCTGGAAAATTTAAACAAGGTATTGATTTTGCAGGTCAAGAAGAATTAATTAGAAAGGCTTTTTCTCTGAAAAAAGCGGCATGTGTTGCTATATCAATCAATTCTCCAGGAGGATCACCAGTTCAATCTCATTTAATCTTCAGTTTTATTAGACAACAAGCAAAAAAACACAAAAAAAAAGTTATTGTATTTGCTGAAGACGTAGCAGCTTCTGGAGGTTATTTGATTTCTTGTGCTGGGGACGAAATTTATGCAAATTCAAGTTCAATAATTGGATCTATAGGGGTGATATATTCTTCTTTTGGATTTACTGAGTTGATAAAAAAAATTGGAGTTGAAAGAAGAGTCCATACTGCTGGTAAAAACAAAAGTACACTTGATCCATTTTTAGATGAAAAAAACGAGGATATTGAAAGATTAAAAAATATTCAATTGGATCTTCATAAAGACTTTATAGATGTTGTTGAAAAAAGCAGAGGATCAAAATTAAACAAATCTGATGTAGAACTTTTTTCAGGTGAGTTTTGGTCAGGAAGTAGAGCAAAAAATTTAGGATTGATTGACGGAATAGGTAACGCACATGAAATATTAAAAGAGAAATTTGGTGAAGACGTAATTATTAAAAAATTTGAAAAATCAAAAGGATGGTTAAGTCAAAAACTTTCTTCATCTAGCAATCAAGTAGATCAAATTGCAAGTATTTTAGATGAAAGATCAATTTGGCAAAGATATGGTTTCTAAAGTAAAAAAAGAAAAAAAAAAAATTCAAACATTCCAAGAAACAATTTTAAATCTTCAGAAATTTTGGAGTAAAAAAGGATGTATTATTCTTCAGCCGTACGATATGGAGGTTGGTGCAGGAACTTTTCATCCAGCTACTACTCTAAGATCACTTGGAAATAAACCATGGAAAGCAGCTTATGTACAACCATCAAGAAGACCTACGGATGGAAGATATGGAGACAATCCAAACAGGTTACAACACTATTATCAATTTCAAGTTTTAATTAAACCTTCTCCTGAAAATATAAAAAAACTTTATCTAAATAGTTTGTCTACTATAGGAATAGATCATAATGATCATGATATAAGGTTTGTTGAAGATGATTGGGAAAGTCCAACATTAGGTGCCGCAGGATTGGGATGGGAAGTATGGTGTGATGGAATGGAAATTACTCAATTCACCTATTTTCAACAAATGGCTGGATTTGATTGTAAACCTGTATCAGTTGAAATCACTTATGGCTTAGAAAGAATTTGCATGTTCACTCAAAAAGAAAAAAATGTTTATGATTTATTGTGGAACGATGAAGGTATAAAATATAACGAAGTTTTTCATCAAGCTGAAAAAGAATTTTCAGCATACAATTTTGAATATGCGAATGTAGAAACACTTTTGAAAATGTTTGAGATGCATGAGTCTGAGGCAAAAGATTTGGTAGAAAAAAAAATTTCTTTACCAGCATATGATCAATGTTTAAAAGCCAGTCATGTGTTTAATATTTTAGATGCAAGAGGTGCAATCAGTGTTGCACAAAGAGCAGGTTATATTGCTAGAATAAGAGATATTACAAAATCTGCAGCAGGCGTTTGGTTAGATAGTCAAAAATAATGTCAGAGTTTTTTTTAGAATTATTTAGTGAAGAAATACCTTCAAATCTTCAACAAAATTTAAGGGAAGACTTACTTAAAAGTTTTAATGAATTATTTTTAAAAAAATCAATTTTATTTAAAAAAAGCTCATCATACTCAACACCAAACAGACTAGTGGTATTGTTTGAAGGTGTAAAAAAACATGTTGTACTAAAATCCGAAGAGATTAAGGGTCCAAATATTCAGTCACCAGAGGTAGCATTGGAGGGGTTTATTAGGTCAAATAAAATCTTAAAAAAAGATCTCTATCAAAAGAAAACCGATAAAGGAGAATTTTATTTTTTCAAGACAAAATCAAAAAAATTGCAGACACATGAATTGCTACAGGAATGTATTCCAATTTTATTAAATAAAATTCAATGGAAAAAATCAATGTATTGGGGAACTTTTGACTTAAATTGGGGGAGACCATTAAAATCAATTCTAGCTGTATTTGATAAAAAAAAATTAAATTTTAATTTTCATCACCTAACATCTTCTAATTCAACTTTTATTGATAAAGAATTTGAGGAAAATAAAAAGTCGTTTTTAGAATTTAAAAATTATAAAAGTTTTTTTAAAAAAATTGACATCATCGTTGATCACAATGAAAGAAAAAAGTTAATAGAAAAAAAATTCAATAATATATTAAAAAATAAAAATATTAAGATTCAACATAATCCTAGATTACTTAATGAGGTTGTAGATTTAACAGATCAACCAAATATCCTTCTTTGTGAATTTGATAAGAAATTTTTAAATATTCCAAAAGAAATATTAATTATTACCATGCAATACCATCAAAAATATTTTCCTATATTTGATAATAAAGAAAATATTACCAATGAGTTTTTAGTGGTTGCAAACAAAAAAGATAAAAAGGGATTAATTAAGTTAGGAAATGAAAGAGTGGTTGAAGCAAGATTAAGTGATGCAGAATTTTTTTGGAATAAAGATAAATCTCAAAATATGGTCAAAAAAGTTACTGATTTAAAATCAATGAATTATTTTAAAGGATTAGGAAGTTATTTCGATAAAGCCCAAAGAATGAGAAAATTGGGTGGAATGATATCTGATGAACTTTTAATCAGTAAAGAAAAAGTTGAGTTATCAGCATCAATTTGTAAAGTTGATTTATTATCAGAACTAGTGAGTGAATTTCCAGAACTCCAAGGTGTGATGGGAGGTTATTTTGCTAACGAACAAGGTTTTGATAAAGATTTGGTGTTGGCCATAAGTGAGCAATATTTACCATCTGGTTCTGGGTCAAGAATTCCAAAAAAACCATTTAGCATAGCCCTTTCTTTGGCTGATAAGATAGATACTTTAGTTGGTTTTTTTGGTTTAAATCAAAAGCCAACAAGTTCTAAAGATCCATATGCTCTAAGACGATTAGCATTAGGGGTAATAAGAATAATAATTGAAAATAAAAAAGATTTTAAAATAAAAGATCTAATTAATTATTCTTCAAGCCTGTATTTAGATCAAGGTTTTGAAATTGATAACAAATCTTTACAAACTGAATTATCAGATTTTTTAATGGATAGATTAAAATATCATATGAAGGAAGAAAATATTAGAAATGATATAATTCAAGCATCAACTAGTTCTTTTAACTTAGATCAATCTGTTATTATTTTTAATAAAGCTAAACATTTAAATAAAATTATTAACAAATCAGATGGTTTAGATATTATTGCAAGCTATAAACGAGCTTCAAACATTTTAGACGGTGAATTAAAAAATGATAAAATAGAATTATCAAATACAACTGACCCTGGTATTTTTAAAACTGAGTTAGAAAAAAACCTATTTAAAAAAATTAGCGAATTAAGGAAATATTTTTCAGGAATTAATAAAGATGAAAATTATGTTCAAACATTGGACAATCTAGCTAGCGTCAAAAGAGAGGTGTTTGATTTTTTTGACAATGTAATTGTGAACGAAGATGATCCGGTCATAAAGAAGAATAGGCTGGAACTAATCCAAATGATGTGTAAAACATTCAACAATTATGTTAATTTTTCTCTAATCGACTCCCATTAATGAAAAAACTTATATTAAACTTTAATTCTAAGGATAGTAAAAAAATTAAAAATCCTAAAAATTTTTTAGGAGGAAAAGGTGCTAATCTTTCTGAAATGGGAAGAATGGGTCTTCCAGTGCCTCCTGGTTTTACAATATCTACAAAAGTTTGTGAAATTTTTTATAAGGATAAAAAAAAATTAAATAAAAATTTAATTTATCAAATTAAAAAAGAATTAAAATTAATTGAAAAAGATGTTTCTAAAAAATTTGGAGACTTAAAAAATCCACTTTTGTTATCTGTACGTTCTGGCGCAAGAGTATCAATGCCAGGTATGATGGATACTATTCTAAATCTGGGTCTGAACGACAAAACAGTTAAAGCTTTAGCAATTAAAACTTCAAATGGAAGATTTGCTAAAGACAGTTATAGAAGATTTATTCAAATGTACGGTAATGTGGTAATGGGTGTCGAAGGTTATCATTTTGAGGAATTAATTGAAAATTATAAACTTACGAAAGGTGTTTTGTTAGATACAGATTTAGATGAAAGTGATTGGGATGGATTAATTGAAGATTTTAAAAGAACAGTAAGAGAAAAGGCAAAAAAAGATTTTCCTCAAGATGTTTACGAACAATTGCTAGGAGCAATAAGTGCTGTATTGTTGTCTTGGGAAAGTAATAGAGCAAAAGTTTATAGAAAAATAAATCAAATTCCAGCTGAGTGGGGAACTGCTGTAAATGTACAATCAATGGTGTTTGGAAATATGGGTGATGATTGTGCAACAGGAGTTGTGTTTACAAGAAATCCATCAGATGGTTCAAATGAAATATATGGTGAGTATTTAATAAATGCACAAGGCGAAGATGTTGTAGCAGGTACAAGGACTCCTCAATACATTACAAAAAAAGCTAGGCGAGATGCCAAAGTAAAAGAATTATCAATGGAAGAATCTATGCCAAAAGCCTTCAAAGAACTTCAAAAAATTTTAAAAAAATTAGAAATATATTACAAGGATATGCAAGACGTAGAGTTTACAGTTGAAAGTAATAAACTATGGATGCTTCAAACAAGATCAGGAAAAAGAACAGCAAAATCTGCAATCAAAATTGCAGTTGATATGGTTAAAGAAAAATTAATTTCTAAAAAAGAAGCTGTATTAAGAATTGATCCAAACTCACTGGATACACTTTTGCACCCTACTTTGGATGAAAAAAGTTCAATTAATGTAATTGCGAATGGTTTGCCAGCATCACCAGGCGCAGCAAGTGGTAAAGTTGTATTTACATCAGAAGAGGCTGAAAGATTAACCGCAATCATGCAAGATACAATTTTGGTAAGAGTAGAGACCTCTCCAGAAGATATACAAGGAATGCATGCTGCTAAAGGAATTTTGACGGCTAGAGGAGGAATGACAAGTCATGCAGCTGTTGTTGCAAGAGGTATGGGTAGACCATGTGTATCAGGATCAAGTGAAATTGATATAAACTATGAAAATAAATCTTTTAAAACTTCTTCAATGGAGATTAAAGAAGGAGACATAATCACTATTGATGGCTCAACTGGAAGAATTATTGCTGGAAGTGTTTCAACTGTAAAACCTGAAATATCTGGTGATTTTTCCAAGCTAATGTCTTGGGCTGATAATTTTAGAAAACTAAAAGTAAGGACAAATTCTGAGACCCCAAAAGATACTAAAACAGCAAAAGATTTTGGTGCTGAGGGTATTGGATTATGCAGAACTGAACATATGTTTTTTGATGAAGAACGAATTTTGTCTGTAAGAGAAATGATTTTATCTAAAACAAAAGAAGACAGAGCAATAGCATTACGAAAACTGTTACCGCATCAAAGAAAAGATTTTATAGATATTTTTAAAATTATGAGTGGATTACCAGTCACAGTTAGATTGTTGGACCCACCATTACATGAATTTTTACCACGTACAGAAAAGGAAATTAATGAGGTTGCTAATATAGTTAACCTCCCAGTTAAAGAGGTTGAGTCAAGAATTGAAGAGCTCCATGAGCAAAATCCCATGCTAGGTCATAGAGGTTGTCGTTTAGGAATATCTTTTCCTGAAATTTATGAAATGCAATGTAAAGCAATATTTGAAGCTTTAGTACAACTCAAAAAAAGTAAAATTAAAACTGCATTTCCTGAAATAATGATACCTTTAGTATCTACAGAGGCTGAGATAAAAATAATGAAAGACTTAGTCATTAGAACAGCAAGTCAAGTTCAACAAGAACATAAATTGAATATAGAATTTTCAGTAGGAACAATGATTGAATTACCTAGAGCAGCAATAAAAGCAAAAGAAATTGCTAAGCATGCAGAATTTTTTAGTTTTGGAACAAATGATTTAACACAAACAACTTTTGGAATAAGCAGAGATGATAGTGGAAAATTTTTAAACGATTATTTAGAAAATAAAATATTTTCTGTAGATCCTTTTGTTTCAATAGATGAAGGTGTTTCAGATTTAGTGGAAATAGCAGTTGAAAAAGGAAGAAAACAAAACAAAAATCTAAAATTAGGTATCTGTGGAGAGCATGGGGGTGATCCAAATAGTATATCTTTTTGCGCTAAAGTAGGATTGAATTACGTTTCATGTTCACCTTATAGAGTTCCAGTTGCAAGATTAGCTGCTGCTCAATCAGAACTAAAGAAAGTCTAATTAAATTTGTATTTTTAAGAAAATATTAATATTTATATTTGAATTTTTATTTATTACGCTTCCCAAATATTAATTACTATTGCTCTTCGATCGTAATCAAAATCAAAAGGCTCAACTGTATGCCATGTATTATCTGATTTTATAAAGCCAACGAATTTATTTTTTTCATAGGTAGCTATATGGAATGGTTCATAATCTTCATAAAATTTTTCTTTTTCTTCTGCTTCTAGTAAAGCACAATCAAATCTTCTTAAAGGGTTTAAGCTAGAAGATTTAGGTTTCCAAAAGACAGTACCCAATGCTTCTTTTTTTTTTAAATCAAGCTTTTCATTATAATTTGGTAAATAATAAACAAAGCTTAATCTTTTATTGAAGGCGTCCGTGTGAGGAGGAATAAAACCACCTTTTTTAATTGAAGAATATTCAATTTCAGTAAAAAGAAAATTTATTGGGAAATTAAATATTTTAACTACTTTGTTTATTACTCTAAATAAAAATGTTTTTGGATTTTTAATATAAAAAATTTTTTTTTTTCCATATTTAAAATATGGAAGGTGAGTTTTTTTAAACCATTCAAAAAAATTAGTTGATAAAAAAAAATTACAAAAGTCTTTAAAAACTCCACTCTGCAAAGTATTTAGATTATCTCCATTTATTGATTTGTATCTTTTTTCACCTTTTCCTTTAAATATGTTTTCAAAATTATCATAAGAATATATTTCATCTGTCAAAATCTTATAATCTTCAGAATTTAATAAATTATTTTTTTCAAATATAATAAAAGGTTCAGAATGAAAGTTTTCAAAATTATGAAGGTTATCTTCTAGTTTATTACTTAAGTTCATTTTATTGATCCATAAAATAAAAATTGAGCAAAAGTTTTTTTTAATTAATAATATATAAGTTATAATACTTTTTCAAAACTTCATATAGTGTTCTGTTAATCTTGTCGTTATTTTTACTTTAAAATAAGTGAATTATTATTAAATTTTATTTTTTTCTATGATATTTTATTATTAATATTAAATATTCAAAATGTTAAAAAAATTCTCCTACATAATTTTTAGTATTCTTATTTTTTTAGACAAGATTTTTTTGATTTTAATAAAAAAAAGTTTTCTTATTTGGTTTAATGATTTTATTCAAGAAAGATCATACAAATCTATTATAATATTAGATAAAAAAATAAAATTTTTCTGTCCCAATCAACTTGTGAAATGGAGAGTTGATACATATTTCATTAAAGAACCTGAAACACTCGAATGGATAGATAGTTTTGAAAAAAAAGAAAATTTAATTTTTTGGGATATAGGTGCAAATATAGGTTTATATTCAATATATAACGCTTTAAAAAACCCAAGTTCTACAACTGTCGCTTTTGAACCTTCAAGTTCAAATTTAAGAGTGTTATCTAGAAATATATCAATCAATAATTTAGAAAAAAATATAAAAATAATCTCAATGCCACTAACTAATAAAGAAAATATTTTTCAAGAAATGAATGAAGGGAAGTTTGTTGAGGGAGGTGCATTAAATTCATTTGGAGAAAAAATTGATTTTGAAGGAAAAGAATTTAATCCTAGTATGAAATATAATTTACTTGGAACAACAATGAATTATTTTATAGAAAATTCAATTTTAGATATTCCCGATTATATTAAAATTGACGTTGATGGAATAGAACACTTTATACTGGAAGGTGGTGATAAATTTTTAAAAAATGAAAAAATTAAAAGTTTATCTATTGAATTAAATGAAAACTTTAAACAACAATATGAAAAAGTTTTAAATTTAATGGAAAGATTTAATTTTGAAATTCTTTATAAAAAACGTAATGATGCATTTTTTTCTGAAAAAAATAAATTTAATAAAACTTATAATTACATATTCATAAAGCGGAAAAAAAAGTAAGGGGCGTTCTGTTGCCAGGTGCCCTTAACTTTCTTTAAATAATCCTTATTTTTAGCGTTTAGCAACAATTAAATTAGGTAAATATTAGAAAAATTCCGACTAAATGCCGACTTAAAAGTTAGTCGGCCAAGACCTATATTTAGACTCTTGGTTTATGATTTGTTAATATTGTAATATGAAAAAGATCATATTTCATACGGTTATCTTTTTAGTTTGGTGCAATACAACTTTTGCAAATTGCGTTGGAAATTGTTCAGACGGATTTGGAACATATACCGACCCCAATGGAGACAAATATGAGGGTATGTGGAAAAATGATGATTTAAATGGACTAGGTACTTATACCTGGGCTAATGGATCCAAATATATTGGAAACCACCTAAATGGAAAAGGAAACGGTCAAGGAACATTCATTTGGTTCAATGGCGATAAGTATAATGGAGATGTAAAAGATGATCTTTTAAACGGACAAGGCACTTATACCTGGGCAAACGGGGACAAATATATTGGAACTTTTAAAAATGACAAAAGAACCGGTCAAGGAACATTTATATGGGCAGGAGAATTTGCTGGCGATGTATACGTTGGAGAATTTAAAGATGGTGATATGCACGGACAAGGCACTTATACCTGGGCTGATGGAGCCAAATATATTGGTATGTGGAAAAACCATAATCAACACGGACAGGGTACTTTTACTGATGAAAATGGAAATAGTACAAATGGGATTTGGGAAGAAGGTAAATTTGTTTCCGGTGACGCCGAAATTGATATGCCTGATATTAAAAATAAATTATTAGCAGCATCATCAGGATCGGGCTTTTTTGTATCTCAAACAGGTCATATAATAACTAATTTTCATGTAATAGATAGTTGCGACAGTGTTAAAGTAAGTTTTAAAGGTGATAATATTAATGCAAAAGTTTTAGCGATAGACAAGATGAATGATCTTGCAATATTAAAAACTGCAATAAATCCTGATCAAATTTTCTCAGTATCCAAAGAGGATGCAGATCTTTTAGAAAATATAATAATTGCTGGTTTTCCATTAGGAAAAAGTGTTAGCTCATCAATCAAAACCTCTAAGGGAAGCATAACATCACTTTCTGGTTTTGGAGATAATTTTTCTGAATTTCAAACTGATGCCGCTTTAAATCAAGGTAATAGTGGTGGCCCAATATTAAATCAAAAAGGAAATATAGTTGGTGTAGCTGTTGCTGTATTTGGAAAAGAAGAGGGTATCGAAAGTTTTAATTTTGGTATCAAGTCGTCGACGCTAAGAACATTTGCAAAATCGAATGGTTTAAATTTTCAATCACCGAATTTGAAAGATCTTTCCAATAAAGATCTTGGTAAATTAATTATTAATGCTACGGTTTATCTTGAATGCTATATGACAGAGGCAAAAATTCAAACATTGATAGCTGATGAAAACAGCAAGAAAGCTTTCTTTAGCAAATATAAATAAAAAAAATAAATGCCGACTACAGGCCGACTCACAAGGTTGTATTTTTTAAATAACGTTGATACTGCAAACTAAATTAACAAATGAGAAGGGGCGTTCTGTTGCCAGGTGCCCCGGACCCCGTGCTTAATTAACTATGTTAATTATGCAGCAAGTGCGTAACTTTCGTTAGCAATTATAAAATAGCCCGTTACGGTGGAACAATCCCGAACGAAAGAATAGCCTTTAGTCATCCGTCGAATCTAGTTCACCCCCATAAGTTGTAATGGTGGAGGTGGTGGGTACTGCCCCCACGTCCGCAATGGTTATTACGAAATTCGTTTATCGTCGTAGTTGGAAAACCAACATTATTAATATAAAAGTAATTCAAACAGATTCAACATTAATCATGAAATTAACCAAAGAACAGTCAGAAGAAATAAAAAATCAGCAATCGCAAACT
The DNA here is from genome assembly GCA_902589455.1 of uncultured Pelagibacteraceae bacterium. Taxonomy (GTDB): domain Bacteria; phylum Pseudomonadota; class Alphaproteobacteria; order Pelagibacterales; family Pelagibacteraceae; genus Pelagibacter. The sequence goes on from CACISX010000001.1 coordinate 52,601, forward strand.
AATCAAACAAAAAGAGTTACTGCTCCAGAGCTTGAGAAGATACTATACGAAGCAATTCCAGCTTTAGATCACGGTTTTGTTAGAGTGGTAGATTATATGGGTGATGATACATCCGTAGTTCAATCAGCTAGAGTTTCGTATGGAAAAGGAACTAAACAAGTTTCAACTGACAAAGGTCTAATTAAATATTTGATGAGACATTGGCACAGTACGCCATTTGAAATGTGTGAAATTAAATATCATATTAAACTTCCAATATTTATTGCAAGACAGTGGATCAGACATAGAACTGCTAATGTAAATGAATATTCTGCAAGATATTCAATTCTAGACAAAGAATTCTATTTGCCATCTCTAGAAAATTTAGCAGCACAATCAACTAGTAACCGACAAGGAAGAGGAGATGTTCTTAAAGGAAAACAGGCTGAAGAAGTTTTAGAACTTTTAAAAAGTGATGCGGAGAGAACCTATGATAATTATGAGACAATGCTTAATGAAAGATATGATGGTTCAACAATTGATGAGAATAAAAAAGGATTAGCAAGAGAGCTTGCCAGAATGAACTTAACTTTGAATACTTATACTCAGTGGTATTGGAAAACTGATTTATTAAATTTAATGAATTTTTTAAGGTTAAGAGCTGACAGCCATGCTCAATATGAAATTAGAGTTTATGCTGACATAATGTTGGATACATTGAAAAAATGGGTTCCCATAACTTATGATGCTTTTATGGATTATAGAGTTGGTGGAACTGAGGTTTCTGCAAAAGGAAAATTAATTATTCAAAAACTTATCAAAGATGAAAGTGTAGATGTGGAAAGCTCAGGTCTTTCCAAAAGAGAATGGAATGAATTAATGACTGCTTTTAATCTTAAAGATAAGTTGATTTAATTTTTTCAGCAAAATTTAAATATATTTTTGAAATTTCATGATCAGAGCTAGCCTCCACAATTGGCTTTCCTTCATCTCCAGTTTTACCAACTTCAGGATGGATTGGTATTTCGCCTAAAAATTCTTTTTGGAATTCCTTTGCAGTTTTTTTAACTCCACCTTCTCCAAAAATTTTATATTTTTTTCCATCATCTCCAATAAAAAAACTCATGTTATCAACTAAACCTAAAATTTTAACTCCAAGCTTATCAAACATTTTAATTCCTCTCTTTACATCTAGAAGAGCTACTTCTTGAGGGGTGCTTACAATTATTGCACCATCCATTTTTATTTCTTGCGAGAAGGTTAGTTGTGTATCTCCAGTTCCGGGAGGCATATCAACTATGATAAAATCTAAATCTTTCCAATTTACTTTTTGGGTAAAAGTTTTAATTGCACTAGTAACCATTGGACCTCGCCAAATCATTGGAGTTTGTTGATCTGCTAAAAATCCAATTGACATACATTGAATATCATATTTTGTTATTGGATCTAATTTTTGACCATCACTTTTTGGTTTTTCATTTATGTCAAACATTTTAGGAATTGATGGTCCATAAATATCTGCATCTAGTAAACCAACTTTACACCCAACTTTTTTCAAAGCTAAAGCCAGATTCGTGGCAAATGTTGATTTTCCAACACCTCCTTTTGCACTTGAAATAGCGATGGTAAATTTTGTTCCTAAGATTGGGTTTTTTGTAAATTTCTTAGGCTCTAGCTTCCTTTTCATTGCGTCACTTAGTTCTGGCTTTTTATCTGACATAAAACCATCATTACTTGTTTTTTGTAATAAAGACACTATATACTTTGACATATGTCAGATGATTTTAAAGGTAGAGGAGGCAGTCCGTGGGGCTCACCGCCAGGCGGAAGTGGCGGAAATGGATCGGGAAGAGGTCCAACACCACCAGATGTTGACGCTATTATTAGAGAGATTCAAGATAAAATCAAAAAATTTTTACCAGGCGGTAAAAGTTCAGGCGGTAGATCTGTAGGACTTATTTTATTGATATTGTTATTTGTTTGGTTAGCAAGTGGTTTGTATAGAGTGCTTCCTGATGAACAAGGTGTTGTTTTAAGATTTGGAAAATTTGTTAAAACTACGCAACCAGGATTAAATTATCATATACCTTTCCCAGTGGAAACAGTTCAAACACCAAAAGTTACTAAAGTTAACAGAATGGATATTGGATTTAGATCTGAGAGAGATAGTGGTTTTTCTACAGGTGGTGGAGTTGCCGATGTTCCACAAGAAAGCTTGATGTTAACTGGAGATGAAAACATAGTTAACATAGATTTTTCAGTATTTTGGGTAATTAAAGATGCAGGAAATTTCCTATTTAAAATACAAGATCCAGAAGGAACAGTCAAAGCAGCTGCAGAAACAGCTATGAGAGAAGTGATAGCAAAAAGTGATATTCAACCAATTTTAACTGAAGGTAGATCTAAAATTGAAGTTGAGACACAGGAAATCATTCAGACAATTTTAGATGATTATGAAAGTGGAATTCAAATTACTCAAGTACAAACACAAAAAGCTGATCCACCTGATCAAGTAATTGATGCGTTTAGAGACGTTCAAGCTGCTAGAGCAGATATGGAAAGATCAAAAAACGAGGCTGAAGCTTATGCTAACGATGTTATTCCAAGAGCTCGAGGGGAAGCACAAAAAATTTTACAAGCAGCAGAGGCTTATAAAAAAGAAGTTGTAGCTAAGGCAGAGGGTGAAGCAAGTAGATTTTTAGCAATTTACAATGAGTATGCAAAAGCAAAACAAGTTACTCAAGAGAGAATGTTTCTAGAAACTATGGAAACTGTTTTAGCTGATATTAACAAGATAATTATTGATAAAGAATCTGGATCTGGTGTAGTTCCTTATTTACCTTTACCAGAGCTAAAAAAGAAAGAGAATAATTAAAATGAAAGCTGGAAAAATATTAGTTGGTTTGTTAGTTGCAATTGGTGTTGTAGCTTATTTGTCAGTTATTATTGTAAAAGAAGTTAATCAAGCAATCATTCTTCAATTTGGTGATCCAAAAAGAATAATAATGAAGCCAGGATTAAATTTTAAAATCCCTTTCATTCAAAACGTTGTTTATTTAGATAAAAGAATTTTAAATTTAGATGCACCACCAGAAGAAGTTATTGCATCAGACCAAAAACGTTTAATTGTTGATGCTTTTGCAAGATTTCAAATTGTTGATCCATTAAAGTTTTATATATCTGTTGGTAATGAAAGAGTTGCAAGGTCAAGGTTATCTACAATTATAAACTCAAGAATTAGAAATGTATTAGGTCAAGAAGAGTTACAAACATTATTATCTAAAGATAGATCTAAGCAAATGTCTTTAATTAAAGAAGGTGTAAATAATGAGGCACAAAACTTTGGAATTAATATTGTAGATGTAAGAATTAAAAGAGCTGATTTGCCTCAAGCAAACAGTGATGCAATTTATAGAAGAATGCAAACCGAAAGGGAAAGAGAAGCAAAAGAATTTAGAGCAAAAGGTGCAGAGATGGCTGTAACAATTACATCAACAGCTGATAAAGAGGTCACAGTAATTTTAGCAGATGCTCAAAAACAATCAGAGATAATGAAAGGGGAAGGTGACGGTGAAAGAAATAAAATTTTTGCTGAAGCTTTCGGACAAGACCCTGAATTTTTTGCATTTTATAGATCTATGCAAGCTTACGGCAAGGCATTTAACGCCGGAGAAACTTCTATGATCTTATCTCCTGATAGTGAATTTTTTAAATTTTTTGGAAATATAAATCCTAATAATAAGCAATAATTTTTTCAGATGAAAGAGCTTGTAATAGCTTTTGGACTTTTTTTATTTATTGAAGGAATTTTGTATGCCTTATTTCCATCAAAAATGAAAAATATGTTAAAAAAATTGGAACTTGTAAAAGATAGTCAATTAAGATTTGGAGGATTAATTTTTGCAATAATTGGTTTCATTATTATTTATTATATTAAGAACTAATATGAAAAAAATAAAACTTATACTTATTACAATTTTAATATCTTTTAGTTTTAGTTTTCAAACTAATTCAAAACCTGTTCCAGCGTCTTTTGCTGATCTTGCTGAAAAATTAATGCCGTCTGTTGTTAATATTTCTACTTCAACAACTGTGGTCACAAATACCAATCCTTTTCCTTTCCAATTTCCTCCAGGATCTCCTTTTGAAGATATGTTTAAAGAATTTGGAACACCACAGGAGAGAAAATCAGCAGCACTTGGGTCAGGTTTTATAATTGATGAGAAAGGGATTGTGATAACAAATAATCATGTAATACAAGATGCAGATGATATCATTGTAAGAGTAAATGGTGATCAGGAGTTTAAAGCAAAAGTTCTAGGTGCTGACCCGCTAATGGATATAGCAGTTTTACAACTTGAGACAGATGAAAAATTTATTCCAGTAGCATTTGGTGATTCTGATAAAGCGAGAATTGGAGATTGGGTTTTAGCTATTGGAAATCCTTTTGGTTTAGGTGGAACTGTAACTGCTGGAATTATATCAGCAAGAAATAGATCAATCGGTCTATCTAGATATGAAGACTTTATACAAACTGATGCTTCAATAAATTCTGGAAATTCTGGTGGACCTTTATTTGACATGGATGGAAATGTGATTGGAATCAATACAGCAATTCTTGGACGTAACGGTTCGATTGGAATTGGATTTTCTATTCCATCTAATAGTGCGCAAATTGTAATTAAACAATTAATTGAATTTGGTGAAACAAAAAGAGGTTGGCTTGGCGTAAGAATTCAAGATGTGACAAAAGAAATTGCTGATGTTGAAAAATTAGACAAAGCTCGAGGAGCATTAGTTGCTAGTGTTGCTGAAAATAGTCCTTCAGAAAAAGCAGGAATACAAGCTGGTGACATTATTTTAGAATTTAATGGAGAAAAAATAAACCAAATGAAAGAACTTCCAGCAATTGTTGCAAGAACAGAAGTTGGAAAAAAAGTAGAAGTTAAAATTTGGAGAGATAAAAAAGAGATAGTTAAAAATGTTATTTTAGGAAGATTAGAAACTTCAGATGATTTCAAAATAAGTAAAAATCAAGAAAGTAGTGAAGAGCAAAAAATTGATGAAATTATAGAAAGTTTAGGAATAGCTGTAAGACCTTTAAACAAAGAGGATATAAAAAATCGTAAATTACCTAATCAAACAACTGGTTTAGTTATTACAAAAATGAAAAATACCAGTCCTTTGGTTAACTCAATAGAATTAAATAGTGTAATTATAGAGGCTCAAAAGAAAAGAATTAAATCGGTTGATGATTTAAGAAGAATAGCTAAGCAAGTTCTGGACTCCAACCAAAAAACTATTTTACTTGCAATTTATAATAACCAAAATCAACGAAGATATATTGGCGTTAAGTTAGATTGATAATGGATTTAAAATCCAAGGTTATATTAATATCAGGACCAACAGCTTCAGGAAAATCTAATTTTGCAATTAAACTTGCAAAAAAAGTTGATGGAGAAGTTATTAATGCAGATAGTATGCAAGTATATAAGCATTTAAAAATTTTGTCAGCTAGGCCAGATCCAAAAAAATATCAGAAAATTAAACATCACTTGTATGGTTTTCAAGATGTAAAAAAAAACTTTTCTACAGGTGATTGGCTTAAGTTGGTTCTTAAAATAATTAAAGAAGTTCAAAAAAGAAAAAAAACTCCGATTTTAGTTGGAGGAACAGGTTTATATTTTAAAGCATTAACTGATGGTTTAGTAAAAATACCAAATATTTCATTAAAATTTAGAAATCAAATTAGAGATTTGCAAAAAAAACTTGGACAAAAGAAATTTTATGAAAAACTTTTAAAATTAGATCCATCTTCAATAGGAAAAATAAATCCAACTGACACCCAAAGATCTATCAGAGCTTATGAAGTAAAAAAATTTACAAAAAAATCGCTTCACCAATGGTTTAAAAATACAAAATCAAACTTCTTGGAAGGTGATTTTTTTAAAGTTTATATTGACTACCCTCGACAAGAATTAATTCAGCGTATTAATTTGAGAACAGAGAAAATGATAGAAAATGGAGCTATTAAAGAAGTTAAAAATTTTATAAAACTCAAGGTTAAAAAAGACAAAAGTGCAAACAAGGCTATAGGATTGATGGAGATTAAAGATTATTTAGATAAAGAAAAAGATTTAGATGAAATTAAAGAAAAAATAGCCATAAAAACAAGACAATACGCCAAAAGACAAAGTACTTGGGCCAGAGGTAACATGAACAATTGGATAAAGTTAAAGCCACAAGACATAAATAATTTTTTAAAAAAAATTTAAAATTTACATTCTTAAACTTGACCAATGAGTACAACTTCAGCTAGATTGCATAATGCCAAAATTATTAACTGGAGCAGAAATTGTATTTAAATGTCTTGAAGACCAAAAGGTAGAGCATATTTTTGGTTATCCAGGTGGTGCAGTGTTACCAATCTATGATGAGCTGAAAAATCATCCATCTATAAAACATATTTTAGTTAGACATGAACAAGGTGCTGGTCATGCAGCTGAAGGGTATGCAAGATCATCAGGAAAACCAGGTGTCGTTTTAGTTACATCAGGTCCTGGAGCTACTAATGTTGTTACAGCTTTAACAGATGCTTATATGGATTCGGTTCCATTAGTTTGTATTTCTGGTCAAGTTCCAACTCACTTAATAGGAACAGATGCTTTTCAAGAATGTGATACTACAGGAATCACAAGACCTTGTACAAAACATAATTGGTTAGTTAAAGATATTAACGATCTTTCAAAAGTTATTCATGAAGCATTTAGAGTTGCAACAACAGGAAGACCTGGACCAGTTTTGATTGATATTCCAAAAGATATTCAGTTTGCAAAAACAAAATATAAAAAATTAAATAAAGAAATAAAATTAAATGGAAAATCGCATAATAAATTTTCTCAAAATCAAATTGATGAATTAGTGAAATTATTAAGCAAGGCAAAAAAACCAATTATTTATAGTGGTGGAGGAGTGATTAACTCAGGACCAAAAGCAAGCAACGCTTTAAGAGAATTTGTTGAGTTAACTGGTTTTCCAATAACTTCTACACTTCAAGGTTTGGGCGCATACCCTGGAGATGATAATCAATTTTTAGGAATGCTTGGTATGCATGGTACCTATGAAGCAAATAATGCTATGCATGATTGTGATCTTTTAATTAATATTGGTGCTAGGTTTGATGATCGTATTACTGGAAAAATAGATGAGTTTTCACCAAATTCAAAAAAGGTTCACATTGATATTGATCCATCATCAATTAATAAAATTATCAAGGTTGATCTTGCAATAGTTGGTGATGTTTCGAGTGTAATGAGTAAAATTAATAAGACAATTACCAAAAGAAAAAATGGTCATAGCAAATCAAATAAATCAAATATTGCTAAATGGTGGGAACAAATTGAAAAATGGAGAGAAAAAAATTCTTTGAATTTTATTAATAGTGATGAGAGTATTAAACCACAACATGCTGTGCAAAGACTCTATGAATTGACTAAGAATAAAGATACTTATGTCACTACTGAGGTTGGACAACATCAAATGTGGGCTGCACAGCATTATAAATTCAATAAACCAAATAGATGGATGACATCTGGAGGTTTAGGAACTATGGGATATGGATTACCAGCAGCTGTTGGTGTTCAAATTGCCCATCCTGATAAACTAGTAATTGATATTGCTGGAGAGGCTTCAGTTTTAATGACTATGCAAGAAATGTCCACTGCAGTTCAATATAACCTTCCTATAAAAATATTTATTTTAAATAATCAATACATGGGAATGGTAAGGCAATGGCAGGAATTGCTTCATGAAAAAAATTATTCTGAAAGTTATTCTGAAGCATTACCAGATTTTATGAAAATGGCAGATGCTTATGGATGCAAAGGAATTAAAGCAGATAACCCGAGAGATCTTGATGATAAAATTCAAGAAATGATTGATTACAATGGACCAGTTATATTTGATTGTCATGTAGATCCTAATGAAAACTGTTTTCCAATGATACCATCAGGAAAACCACATAATCAAATGATCTTAGGACCAAATGATCAAGAAGAGAATAAAATTAAAGGAAAAGGCAAAGCCTTAGTATAATTAAAATGCCAAAATCAAAATCAGCTTATAGTATACCTACAAAAAAACAAAAACCAGATACATATATTTTTGTTGTTTGGGTTGATAATGAGTCGGGAGTTCTTGCAAGAGTAGTTGGTTTATTTTCAGGAAGGGGATACAATATAGAATCGCTGGCTGTCGCTGAGGTTGATGCAATTAAAAATATTTCAAGAATAACAATTGTTACTACTGGAACACCTCAAGTAATTGATCAAATAAGACTTCAATTGACTAAATTAGTACCTGTTCATAAAGTTGCTGAATTTAAAAGAGAAGATAAGAGCGTAATATTTAAAGAAATGGCTTTATTTAAAATTGTTGGGAAAAAAACTAAAATAGAAAAATGTTTAAATGCTTGTAAAAAATTTAATCCCATAATATTAGATGAAACAAAAACTTCAGCAGTAATTCAAATAACTGCTTTAAGAAGAGAGATTGATGTAATGAATAAAAAATTAAAGCCTTTGGGACTTATAAGTACTTCAAGAACAGGGGCTGTTGCTATGACTAGAGGTGCTAAAATTTTTAATTAATTTAATAGGAGAGATAATATGAAAATGTTTTATGAAAAGGATGCAGATGTAAATCTAATTAAAAGTAAAAAAGTTGCTATTTTTGGTTATGGAAGCCAAGGACATGCTCACGCATTAAATTTAAAAGACAGCGGAGTAAAAGATATAGTTGTAGCATTGAGAGAAGGCTCATCTAGTGCTGCAAAAGCAGAGTCAAAAGGATTAAAAGTAATGAATTTATCTGACGCTGCAGAGTGGGCAGATGTAGTAATGATTTTAACTCCAGATGAATTGCAAGCAGAAATTTATAAAAATCATATTGAACAAAGAGTTAGAGAGGGAACAAGTATTGCCTTTGCTCATGGTTTAAATGTTCATTACGATTTAATTAAAGCAAGAAAAGATCTAGACGTTTTTATGGTTGCTCCAAAAGGACCAGGCCATTTAGTGAGAAGTGAATATGAAAAGGGTGGTGGAGTACCTTGTTTATTTGCTGTGCATCAAAATGGATCAGGAAAAGCAAGAGACTTAGCTTTATCATATGCATCAGCTGTGGGTGGTGGTAGATCTGGAATTATTGAAACAACTTTTAAAGATGAAGTTGAAACAGACTTATTTGGTGAGCAAACTGTATTGTGTGGAGGTCTTGTTGAGCTTATTAAAAATGGTTATGAAACTTTAGTTGAAGCAGGATATGAACCTGAGATGGCATATTTTGAAACTGTTCATGAAGTAAAATTAATTGTTGATTTAATTTATGAAGGTGGAATTGCAAATATGAACTATTCTATTTCTAATACCGCTGAATATGGTGAATATCAATCTGGCCCGAGGGTTGTAAACAAAGAGGAAACTAAGAAAAGAATGAAAGAAGTTTTGGCTGAAATTCAATCTGGAAAATTCACAAAAGAGTGGATGGATGAATGTAAAAATGGTCAAAAGAACTTTCTTGCAACAAGAGCAAAATTAGCTGAGCATCCAGTTGAAAAAGTTGGCGCAGAGTTAAGAGCTATGATGCCTTGGATTAGCAAGAAAAAATTAGTGGATAGTGATAAAAGTTAAATTTTATTAGTAAATTATTGCTACAATAATTCCATTATTTCACTTATACTTTTTTAAATAAATTTAAAAACGAGGGTTAAAATGAATACTAAAAATATAGTAAGAATATTACTGTCATTAGTTCTAGTATTTGGATTTTCTTCAGCATGGGCCGCACAAACGATTAAATGGTCTATGCAAGGAGATAGTCTCACACTAGATCCACATGCACAAAACGAGGGTCCAACTACACAAGTATCTAGACAAGTTTATGAGGCGCTTGTTCAAAGAGGTCTTGATATGAAAATTGGACCTGCTTTAGCTACTAGTTGGAAAGCTACAGATCCAAATACTTGGGTTTTTCAATTAAGAAAAGACGCAAAGTTTTCTGATGGTTCTGGAATGACATCTGCAGATGTTGTCTTTAGTATCTTAAGAGCTAAACAAAGAACTTCGGACTTTAAGGAATATATCAGCACTGTATCAAATGTTGAGGCAGTAGGAGATTATGCTGTTAAAATAATAACAAGTAAACCAAATCCTATTCTTTTGAATCAACTTTCAAATATTTTTATAATGTCTAAAGCTTGGTCAGAGAAGAATTTTGCAATGTCGCCACAAAATTGGGACGCTGGACAAGAAACATTTTCTGCAACAAATGCTTTAGGAACAGGTCCATTTAAAATTACTCTTAGAGAGCCAAACACAAAAACAGTGTTTAAAAGAAATAAACATTGGTGGGGTGAAATGGATGACAATGGTCTAACTAAGATAGAATTGCTCCCAATTAAAAATGCCGCAACAAGAGTTGCTGCATTATTATCTGGAGAAATAGATATAGTTACGGATGCACCAGTTCAAGATTTAAAAAGAATTGGTTCTTCATCAGGTCATAAAGTTGAAAGTACAGCTCAAATGAGAACAATTTTCTTGGGCATGGATCAAGCGGCAGACAAGTTAAGAACCGGTAATACTGGTGATAATCCATTCAAGAAAAAAGAAGTAAGACAGGCGCTTTACCAAGCAATTGACATTGAAGCAATTAAGAAAAAAGTTATGAGAGGTTTGAGTGAACCAGCAGGTATTATAACTTTTCCAGGTGTGAACGGATACACAACTGAACTTGATAAAAGATTACCTTATGATGTTAACGCTGCAAAAAAACTTTTAGCTGATGCTGGTTATCCTAATGGTTTTAATGTTGAACTTAGATGTCCTAACGATAGATATGTAAACGATGAGGCTATTTGTACAGCTGTTGTTGGAATGTTAGGTAAAATTGGAGTTAACGTTAACCTATTTGCTCAAACTAAAAGTAAACACTTCAAAGAGCTTAAAGATAATCAAGGTGATTTCTATATGCTAGGATGGGGTGTTCCAACTTTAGATAGTCATTATGTTTTCCATTATTTATATGAAACTGGTGCTAGCTGGAACAAAGTTAACTTTAGTAATGCAGATGTAGATGCTGCAATTAGAGTGATGGAAGGTGAAGTTGATTTAGACAAAAGAAATGCTGCAATTGCAAAAGCTTGGAAAATTGTAAGAGATGATATTTCTTATCTTCCTTTACATCACCAAGTAATTTCTTGGGCATCTAAAAGTAATGTTAATGTACCTATTAGACCAAACAACGAACCGTTATTTAGGCACGCTATTGTTGGTAAATAAATAAAAATTGTTACAAGCCCTTTATATAGATAAAGGGCTTGTAAGTAATAACTCCTCTTAAATTGATAAAATATTTTTTTAAAAGACTGTTTCAATCAGCTTTGGTAATGCTAGTTGTTGCCTTTGTTTCATTTTCTCTGTTCAATTTTGTTGGAGATCCAATAAACAATATGGTTGGAGAAGAAACCTCAGATGAGGAAAGAGCGGAATTGAGGGAGACATTGGGTCTAATGGACCCAATTCATGTTCAATTTTCTAGATTTGTCATTAATGCCTCTAAAGGTGAGTTTGGTATTTCTTATCAATTAAGAAGACCTGTATCAGAACTAATTGTTGAGAGGTTGCCAGCAACAATTGAGCTTGTTGTAATTTCTGCTCTAATAGCTCTATTAAGTGGTACACTATTGGGAGTATATACAGGCATCAATAGAAAAGGTTTATTAAGTGATTTTGTTTTAGCAGTTTCCTTACTCGGAGTTTCACTCCCCACATTTGTAATAGGGATATTATTTATATACTTGTTCGCTGTAATTTTAGGAATACTACCATCTTTTGGAAGAGGTGAAGTTGTTGATTTAGGTTTTTGGACTACTGGTTTTTTGACAGCATCTGGTCTTAAAGCAATTATTCTTCCATCGGTTACATTAAGTCTTTTTCAAATGACTTATATTATTAGGTTGGTACGAGCAGAGATGATGGAAATATTACAAACTGACTATATTAAGTTTGCTCGAGCTCGTGGAATTAACGAAGATAGTATTAAATACAAACATGCATTAAAAAATGGTTTAATTCCTGTAATTACTATTGCAGGAATAAATATTGGAACTCTAATTGCGTTTTCAATCATCACAGAAACTGTTTTTCAATGGCCTGGCATGGGATTTTTATTTATTCAGGCTGTTCAATTTGTAGATATACCAATAATGTCAGCATACTTAGTTTTCATTGCATTTGTTTTTGTGATGATAAATTTTATAGTTGATATTCTTTATTATTTCATTGATCCAAGAATTAGAGTTAAAGGAGACACTGCAAGTGGATAACAATTTGAACTTAACAAGATGGGAAAGAATTAAGGACAGTGATGTTTACCATAGCTTCATAAAATCTCCGACTGCGATTGTATCATCAGCTATTTTGTTTATAATTTTTTTTTGTTCTTTTTTTATTGAATTTTTGACACCTTATACACCTTTTGACCCATCATCCTTATCTTTAATGGATGCATTTACACCACCTTCATGGACTGAGGACGGTCTATCTCAATTTATATTAGGGACAGATGGACAAGGAAGAGACATGTTATCAACAATTTTATATGGATGTAGAATTTCACTTATAGTTGGATTTGCTGCAATCATATTTAGTTTAATTCTTGGAGTTGGTTTAGGATTAACAGCTGGTTATTTTGGTGGCAAATATGAAATGGTAGTAATGAGACTTACAGATGTGCAGTTGACTGTACCAAGTATTTTGATGGCACTTTTAGTTGATGGTATTGCAAGAGGATTAATTTCAAGAGAGATGCATGACGAGATGGCTATCTATGTTTTAATTTTTGCTATTGGAATTTCTGAATGGCCTCAATTTGCAAGAGTATCTAGAGCAGCAACGTTGGTAGAAAAAAATAAAGACTATGTTTCTGCTTCAACAATAATTGGAGTTTCTAATATAATAATTATGTTTAAACATATTTTACCAAATATTATGAGACCAGTTTTAGTTATTGGTACTATTGGTTTAGCTCTTGCTATTTTAGCAGAGTCGACTTTAAGTTTCTTAGGTGTTGGCGTTCCTCCAACTACTCCTTCTTTAGGAACACTAATAAGATTAGGTAATGATTTTTTATTTTCAGGAGAGTGGTGGATTACTTTTTTTCCAGCAATCTTTTTAGTTATCTTAGCTTTTTCAATTAATTTATTAGGAGACTGGATGAGAGATACTTTAAATCCAAAACTAAAAAAATGAGTTTTTTAAAAATAAAAAATCTTAGCGTTGATTATCAGATGAGAAAAGAAACTGTTTATGCAGCTAAAAATGTAAATATTGAGGTAAATAAAGGAGAAATTCTAGGTTTAGTAGGTGAGTCAGGTTCAGGAAAAAGTACAGTTGGAAATGCTATAATTAATTTAATTGATGAGCCTGGAAGAGTTTCTAGTGGTTCAGTTATTTTAGGTGATTTAAATATTCATGAAAATTCTGAGAGTATAGTTAAATATAGGGGGAATAAAATTGGATTAATATTTCAAGATCCTCAAACTTCTTTAAATCCAATACTTACAGTTGGTGAACAATTAATAGAAACTATTCAAACACATCTTAAGATGAGCAAAGAGGATGCAAAAAATAAATCTATTAGTTTATTAAAAGAAGTTGGAATTAAAGATGCAGAGAAAAGATTTGATAATTATCCTCATCAATTTTCAGGTGGAATGAGACAGAGGGTGGTTATTTCTTTGGCATTATGTTGCGAACCAGAATTATTAATAGCAGACGAACCTACAACAGCATTAGATGTTTCCATTCAGTCTCAGATTTTAGAACTTATAAAAAAATTAACAAAGGAAAGAAATCTTGCGGTTATTTTAATTACGCATGATATGGGTGTGATAGCTGAGACTGCTGACCGAGTTGCAGTTATGAAAAGTGGTAATTTAGTTGAAATTGGTGAAACAAAAAAAATATTAACTCATCCACAAGAAAATTATACTAAAAGTTTAGTAAGTTCAGTTCCTCCAACTAACAAAAAAATTTCAAGATTTGTAATAGTTGAAAAAGACAATAACAATAAAAAAGAAAACAATATTAAAATATTAAATAGGTGGACAAAAAAAGAAATATTAAATCAAGATTTAGTGCAGATCAAAAATCTTAATAAAAGTTTTGATGACAATTTTTTTGCAGAAAGTTCTAAGAATTCTGTGATGGCTGTGAACGATGTTTCATTTGAAATAAAAGAAGGAGAATCTTTTGGTTTAGTAGGAGAGAGTGGGAGTGGAAAATCTACTATTGCTAAAATGATTGTAAATTTATTTAAACCTACTAATGGAGACATCTTCTTTGATAATGTTTGTATTACAAAAATAGAACAGAGATCTCAGTTAATGAAATTTAGAAAACAAATTCAAATGATTTTTCAAGACCCTTACTCTTCATTAAATGGAAGATTAAAAGTAAAAGACATTATTGCAGAACCAATAACACTTCATAATCCATCTATTTCCAATGTTGATTTAAATAATTATATTTATGATTTACTAGAGTCAGTAGAATTAACCCAAAAATCTGCAGATCGATATCCACATGAATTTTCAGGAGGGCAGAGACAAAGAATATCAATTGCAAGAGCGCTTGCTACACAACCAAGACTTTTAGTTTGCGACGAACCTACCTCTGCTCTAGATGTTAGTATTCAAGCTCAGATACTAAATTTACTAAAAGATCTTCAAGAGCAATTAAATTTAACAATATTATTTATTAGCCACGATCTGCCAGTTGTTAGACAAATGTGTGATAGAATTGGAGTACTAAAAGATGGTAAGTTATGTGAAGTTTCTGAAACTGAGAAATTGTTTTTGAACCCTACTCATGAATACACAAAGGAACTTCTGCACTTAATGCCTAAAATTGAGTCTATTTATATTTAATTTTTATGTTGCCTCAAATGTTCTATTAAATTACTTAATTTTACTTATTATTTTGCAATCTCTCTTATAGATTGTATTATAGTTTTTCTAAAAATATTAGAGTTATGAGCAATAAAGATAGAGTCTTTATATTTGATACCACTATGCGCGATGGTGAACAGTCACCAGGTGCGTCTATGAGTTTGGAGGAAAAAATCCAAATTGCAAGAGTCTTTGATGAGTTAGGTATTGATATTATTGAAGCAGGTTTTCCCATAGCTTCGCCAGGAGATTTTGAGGCTGTATCAGAGGTAAGTAAAATTTTAAAAAATTCTATTCCTGCAGGACTTTCAAGACATTCAGTAAAAGATATTGATAGAGCTTATGAAGCTTTGAAACATGCGCCAAGATTTAGAATTCATACATTTATTTCTACAAGTCCACTACACATGAAACATAAATTGAATATGTCTCCGGAGGATGTCTATGAGTCAATTGGAAAACATGTTGCTTATGCAAGAAAGTTTACTGATGATGTTGAGTGGTCTTGCGAAGATGGAACAAGAACTGATATGGATTATATGTGTAAAACTGTAGAACTTGCAATTAAAAATGGAGCTACTACAATTAATATTCCAGACACAGTTGGTTATACAATACCATCTGAATTTACTTCAATTATTGAAACTTTATTAAACAAAGTCCCAAATATAGATAAAGCAATTCTATCAACTCATTGTCATAATGATTTAGGTTTGGCAGTAGCCAATTCATTAGCTGGAGTACAGGCTGGAGCAAGGCAAATTGAATGTACGATTAATGGTTTAGGAGAAAGAGCAGGAAATGCTGCGCTAGAAGAGGTAGTGATGGCAATTAAAACAAGACCAGATTTAATGCCATATGAAACAGGAATCAATACAACACTTTTGAGTAAAGCTTCTAAAATTGTTTCAAATGCGACAGGGTTTCCAGTTCAATACAACAAAGCGATTGTTGGAAAAAATGCATTCGCGCATGAAGCAGGAATTCACCAAGATGGAATGTTAAAAAATAGACAAACTTATGAGATTATGACACCAGAAAGTGTAGGTGTTAAACAAACATCATTAATAATGGGAAAACATTCGGGCCGACATGCATTTAAAGATAAATTGAATAGCTTAGGTTATCCTGATTTAACAGATGATGTTGTTGGAAATGCATTTGCAAAATTTAAAGTCTTAGCAGACAAGAAAAAGCATGTTTATGATGAAGACATTATCGCATTAGTTGATGATAGTTTAATTGTGGATAATAAGGTAAATGCAATTACTTTAAAATCTTTAAAAGTATTTGCTGGTACTGGTGAACCACAAAAAGCAGAAATGACTTTAGATGTTTATGGCGATGTTAAACAAGCTACAGAAACTGGTGATGGTCCAGTTGATGCCATATTTAAATGTATAAAGACACTGTATCCGCATGATGTAAATTTACAATTATACCAAGTGCATGCAGTTACTGAAGGAACAGATGCACAAGCAACGGTAAGTGTTAAAATTGAGGAAAAGGGCAAAACAACTGTAGGTCAAGCAGCAGATACAGATACTTTAGTTGCATCAGCAAATGCCTACATAAATGCAATAAATAAAATGATAATTAAACGAGATAAAACAGCTCCAATGGAGCAAGAAAGTCAGAAAGTAAGAGGGATATAATGGGATTGTTTGATAGTGTTAAAAAAATATGGAGCCAAGATATGGCTATTGATCTTGGAACAGCAAATACACTTGTTGTTTTGAAAGGTCAAGGTGTTGTTCTTAATGAGCCTTCAGTTGTTGCAATAGTTGATCAAGGAGGAAAAAAAAATGTTTTAGCTGTAGGCGATGAAGCCAAGACAATGCTTGGAAGAACACCTGGTAACATAAGCGCCATAAGACCACTGAGAGATGGAGTAATTGCTGACTTTATAGTTACAGAGGAAATGATCAAACATTTTATAAAAAAGGTTCATAAAGGAAGTACTTTTGCTAACCCTAGAATTTTAATTTGTGTACCAACTGGTTCAACACCAGTTGAAAGAAAAGCAATTCAAGATAGCGCTTTAGCAGCAGGAGCTAGAAGAGTTCAATTAATTGAAGAACCTATTGCAGCAGCTATTGGTGCTGGACTTCCAATTTCTGAAGCAACAGGTTCAATGATTGTTGATATTGGTGGTGGCACTAGTGAGATTGCAGTTATGTCATTAGGTGGACTAGTTTACTCTAAATCTTTGAGAGTAGCAGGTGATGCTATGGATACAGCAATTGTTAACTATATGAGAAAAGAATATAATCTTTTAATAGGTGATACCACTGCAGAAAAGATTAAAAAAGAGATGGGTACCGCAGTTCCAACGGGTACAAATACTTATCCAGTCAAAGGTAGGGATCTTAGATCGGGAACTCCTAAAGAAGTTAATATCACAGAAGAAGACACAGCAGAGGCATTAAATGATATTCTTAGAGAGATGGTTAATGCAATCAAAGATGCTTTAGAAAATACCCCTCCAGAACTTTCAGCTGACTTAGTCGATATGGGTTTAACTCTTACAGGGGGTGGTTCATTATTAAAAAATATTGATAGAAGATTTTCTAAAGAAACAGGTCTACCAGTTCACATTGCAGATGATCCATTATCTTGTGTTGCAGTTGGAACAGGTAAGGCTTTGGATCAAGAAGAAACTTTTTCTACTATGCTATCTGAATATTAAAAAAAATGGCAGCTGGCAGAGATGATTTTGTAATTGCCATTAGGTCAGCTTTTTTAAAAAAAAAAGATAAACAGAAATTTTCATTACTAACTTTAATTTTCTTATCTATTTTTGTAATTATTTTAAGTAATTTTAATTTTAAGGCAATTCAAATTATAAAATCAAGTATTAATGAGGTGATTTATCGATCATCATTTTTTATTTCTATTCCCGAAAATTATTTTAAAAATTTAAAAGAAAATTTTGAGATACATATGGGGCTTTATGAAAGTTATAATCAAACTAAAACTGAATTAGAAAATTTAAAGCAACAACAATTATCAGATGATTTTTTGAAGATTGAAAATGAAAAATTGAGATCATTGATTGATGAAAATATAAAATCTAATGAGATATTTGCTAAAGTTTTAATTGATAAAGAAAGTCCTTACTTAAAATCAATAGTTTTAAACAAAGGTTCTAAAGACGATGTAAAAATAGGCATGGCAATTATTGATGGTGTTTATTTAGTCGGACAGGTAATTGAAGTCAATTATACTAATTCTAGGGCACTTTTATTATCTGATCTTAATAGCAAAATACCTTCCGTTTTAGAGCCAGATGATATTCAAGCTGTAATATCTGGAACTGGAGGTGACTTTGGAGTAATTGAACATACTCAAGATGAATATGAAAAAAAATTGGAAGAGGGAGATGTAATTGCTTATACATCAGGTTTAGGTGGTTTGTTTAAACCAGGAATTCCAATTGGAAAAATATTAAAAGAACAAAGAGAAAAAATAAATTTTTTTTCAGACTTTACTCAATTGAATTATGTAAAAATAGTATCGTATAAAATAGGAAGTGAAAAATAATGTCATCACTTAATAAAAGTCCATTTTTAAAAATCTTTTTGTCTTATTTGCCTTTGCTGATATTATTTTTTTCAGTTTTTAATGAATTTGATTTCAATTATTTAAAACTTGATTATTTTTCATTTAATTTTGTACATTTATTAATTTTCTTTTGGACTTTAAGAAACCCAGATTATCTAGGCTATCTAGCAATATTTTTTGCAGGTATAATTAATGATGTTGTAATAGGGATACCAATAGGAATTAGTAGTTTTTGTTATTTACTTCTTTGTTCAGTTACAGCATATATTAGGAATATTACGTTATCCCCCAACTTTATTAAGGATTGGATATCACTTTTGTTTACAATATTGTTAATAAATTCAATTCAGGTAATAATTTTAGATCTAATTTTTCTAATCAAAGTTAATTACATGGATTATTTAATTAACTCAGGGTTTACATTTTTATTTTACCCAATATTTTTCATAATTTTCAATTTTTTAAACGAACGCATTACGAAACAACCTAATGATTAAATCTAATTCAGGAATAAGAAAAACAGATGTAATTAACAGAAGGATGTTTATAATTGGTGCAGCTAAAATTGTAGTTTTTGTAGGTATTATTGCTAGATTGTTTTCATTGCAAATAAATGAAAATAAAAAATATCTCACTCTTTCAGATAAAAATAGAATTAGGGAATGGAAACTTCCTCCTACACGAGGAAATATTGTTGATTACTTTGGAAATACAATAGCAGGAAATTTAAAAGTATATCAATTACATATAATTCCTGAGCAAGTTGAAAATTTTAATTATTTGTTATTAAGGTTAAAAAATCTTTTAGATCTTAGTGAAAAGAAAATTGCTAAAATTAATAAATTGAAATCAAAATTGAAACCTTGGGACAGTATTATCGTTTCTGAAAATTTAACTTGGAGTCAATTTGTTAAAATCAATAATTATTTATATGACCTAGTGGGTGTTAAACCAGTGATGACGATTTCAAGAAATTATCCGTTTAAGGAGATGTATACTCATGTTCTCGGATATGTAAGTCAACCAAATGAACAGGAGATTTTAGCAAATGAAACTGTCCAGGAAAGATTTGTTCCTGGAATGAAAATTGGAAAATTAGGTTTAGAGAAAAGACTTGAAAATTATTTAATAGGAACAAATGCTATTCAAAGATATGAAGTTAACGCCTATGGTAAAAGAATTAATCAACTTGAGCATCAAAAAGGTGAGCAAGGATCAAAAATACGTTTAACTGTTGATACAAAAGTACAGAAGGCTTGTGCAGAGTTGTTAAAAGATAAAGCAGGATCTATTAGTGTGATGGATGTTTTTACTGGAGACATAATAGCCATGTATTCTTCTCCGTCTTATGATCCAAATTTATTTCTTTTTGGAATAAGTCAAGATGAATGGCAATTGATAAGAAATAATCCTCTAAAACCTCTAATAAACAAAACTCTATCAGGGCTTTATTCTCCAGGTTCTACTATTAAGCCAATAGTTGCTCTTTCTGCATTAGAAAATAACGTTATAGACACAAAGTTTAAAGTTAAATGTACAGGTAAAATGGAATTATACGGTCAAACATTTCATTGTTGGAAAGAAAAGGGACATGGTTGGGTAAGTTTAAAAAATGCAATGAAGCAATCTTGCGATACTTATTTTTACGAAGTTTCAAGGTTGTTGGGTGTAGATAGGTTGAATATTACAGCAGAAAAATTTGGTTTAGGAAAAAAAGTACTTGGAGAATATTTTGAAAACGAAAAGAAAGGACTATTCCCTAATACAAAATGGAAAAAAAATAATCTTGGTCGTGGTTGGGTTTTAGGAGAAACATTGATAACTGGTATAGGTCAGGGTTACATTCAATCTACTCCATTACAACTTTGCATGATGACAGCACAAATTGCAAACGGTGGTTATAAAATCAAACCAAAAATAATAGTTGATAACAGACCATTAAGTTTAGAAGAGGCTAAAAAATCAATGCAGGATGAACAACTGCACGATTCAGATAAAAAATTATTTAAAAATAAAAAAAATATAAAGATTGTTCAAGAAGCAATATTTAGCTCAACTAATGAAAGATTTGGAACTTCTTATAGGTCAAGAATTGACAATCCTAAATATCAATTTGCTGGAAAAACTGGAACAGCTCAGGTCAAAAGAATTAGTAAAAGGGAACGTGAATTAGATTTAGAATTAGAACAAATTCCATATAAAGATAGGGATCACGCTTTGTATGTTGCCTATGGTCCTTATATTAATCCAAGATATGCTTTAAGTATAATTGTAGAGCATGGTGGATCTGGTAGTAAGGCAGCAGCACCTATTGCAAAAAAATTATTCAAATTAATTATTGATAGACATGAGTTAAGAAATAAACAATCGAATTTTGAGGAGATAAGTATTTAAATGTATCAAAAAGATAGATTAAATAATGAGATTACTATTTTTCAAAAAATAAAAAACTTAGATTACACTCTAATAGTATCAGTAATATTGCTTTCCATCGTTAGTTTATTTGTAATGTATTCTACAGATGGAGGTGAAATACTTTTTCATACAAAAAACCATTTTATAAAACTTGCAGTTTTTTTTCCTTTAATGATTATTGTAGCATTTTTTAATATAAAATTTTGGCATAATCTTTCTTACATAATTTATTTAATTGTAATACTTTTATTAATTTGGGTTTCGTTTTTTGGTATAAAATCTTCTGGTTCGCAAAGATGGATGGATGTCTATTTATTTGTACTTCAACCCTCTGAATTAATGAAAGTAGCAATTATTCTTTGTTTAGCAAAATACTATCACAGATTAAAAATTGAAAATGTTAATTCATTTACCAGTATAATTTTTGTTCTATCAATAATATCAATTCCAATTATTTTTGTTATATCACAACCTGATCTTGGTACTTCGATATTAATTGCTTTAAGTGGTTTGATAATCTTATGGTTAGGAGGAGTGAAAGTTAAATACTTTATATACTCCTTTATTACTTTTTTAATATCTTTGCCTTTCATAATTTCATTTTTAAAACCTTATCAAAAATTAAGAATATTAACTTTTTTAGATCCAGATAGAGACCCTTTAGGTGCTGGTTATCAAATAATACAATCTAAAATAGCTATTGGATCAGGTGGGCTTGATGGAAAAGGTTTTTTAAAAGGAACTCAAAGTTATTTAGATTTTTTACCAGAAAAACATACTGATTTTATATTTACTTTATTCTCAGAAGAGTTTGGTTTTATAGGTTCAGTTGGTCTCTTAATATTATACTCAATAATAATTTTTAGAATTGTAAGAATAGGATCTATTTCAAGAAGCAATTTTGCTAGGCTCTTTTGCTTCGGCTATGCTTTTGCAATTTTTATTTATATTTTTGTAAACTTATCTATGGTTCTGGGTTTGCTACCTATAGTTGGCTCTCCACTACCAATAATGTCATATGGAGGATCTTCAATGTTAGCTACCATGATTGGTTTTGGCATAGTATTAAGCGCAAAAATCAATCATAAACAAATTATTGCATAGTAAAATATTACATTTGCATAATTTGTCACTCTGATAATTTAAATTTTACTATTATAACAATTTTATGAATAAAAATTTAAAAATAGGAATAGTTGGAGCAGGAATTCAGGGTGTATCTAATGCTTTATTCCTTCAAAAAAAAGGTTTCAATGTAACTATTTTTGATAGAGATAATCCAGGTAGCCAGGCAGCATCATATGGAAATGCAGGTCACTTTTCACCTTATGCATCTCTCTCTTTAAATCGAACTGATGTTCTTGCTGATGTACCAGCGATGTTATTAAGCTCAACAGGTCCGCTTGCTTTAAAATGGAATTACATTCCTAAAATGATTCCTTGGTTTATAAAATTTTTAATAAATACAACTAAAACTAAAATGATGCATACTGCTAAAAATATGCACCAAATTTTAGATTTGGCATTACCAGCATATGATGAATTGTTCGAAGATATAGATCTAGAGGGTTTAGTTGAAAATAAAGGTATCCTTTATATATGGAATGATAAAGATTTAAAAAGTAGAGAATTAGAAATTAGAGTCAGGGAAGAATTGGGTGTTAAACAACAATTAGTTACGAAAGCTGAAATACATGATCTTGAACCTCATATTAAACCATTTTATCATGCAGGCGTATATTATCCTTATGCACGACATGCAAGAAACCCAAAAAGAATTCTTCTAAAACTATTTGATCTGTTCTTAAAAAAAGGGGGAAAATTTAACAAAGTCAATATTGAAAATATTAATTTTGATGAAGAAAAACCAGTTTTTAAAACCGAAAACCAAAGTTACATTTTTGATAAAGTAGTAATAGCTTGTGGTGCTTTTTCAAAAAAATTAACAGATAATCTTGGAGAAAAAATACCTTTAGATACAGAACGAGGATATCATGTACATTTCAAAAATTGTGATCACTTATTAAGCAGACCAGTAATATTTTCTAATCGCGGTTTTGGAATAACTCCTATGGAACAAGGTTTAAGAGTTGTTGGAACAGTAGAGTTTGGTGGTCTGGATAACCCGTTGTCTAAATCTAGAGTTAAGAATTTGATAAATAATGCAAAATATATGCTTGGGGATTTACCACAACATGAGGATGAATGGTTAGGATTTAGACCAACTTTGCCTGATTTTTTACCTGTTATGGGACCTTCAAAAAATTATAAAAATATTTTTTATTGTTTTGGACATCACCATTTAGGATGGACTTTAGGCCCAATTTCTGGAAAGATTGTTTCTGGAATGATAGCGAACGAAAATACAAACTTAGATTTAAAACCTTATAGTTCGCTTAGATTTAATTAAGTGACAAAAGATAACAATTTTTTAGCTTATTTATATTTATTTTTAACAGTTACTTTTTGGGCGGGAAATTTCGTTGTGGGTAAACTGGCAAGCTTTTATGAAGTTCCTCCTTTTTCTTTAAATTTTTATAGGTGGTTTTTTGCCTGGCTTATTCTAGCGCCTTTTACAATTCCTGAAATATTAAATAAAAAAGATTATATTTTTAAAAATTATACTCTTTTTATTGTTCTAGGAGTTACCAGTATAACAATATTCAACTCTATCGTTTATTATTCATTAAATTTTACTCAAGTAATTAGTGGTGTGTTGATGATATCAACTATACCCGTGATGATTATGTTATTTTCTTCAATTTTAAAAATTGAAAGAACAAATATTTTTCAAATTATAGGGGTAATTTTTTCTTTCGCAGGTGTAATTGTAATCATTACTAAAGCAAATTTAGAAATATTAAAAAATTTAGATTTTAACAAAGGTGATCTCACCATGGTTATAGCGATGTTCTCTTGGGCATTGTACTCCACATTGTTAAAAGGCAAAAAATACGAGCTATCTCAATTGTCATTACTTCAAGTCGTAATTACTTTTGGCTTAATATTTTTAATTCCAGTTTATTTTATTGAATATCAAATTGGATTTAGAATTAATTTAGAACTACCATTTATTTTAATCTTGTCTTATGTGGTTTTGTTCCCAGGTTTGGCATCCTTTCTTTTATGGATAAAAGGAATATCCATGATCGGTGCAAATCGATCAGGTGTATTTTTACACTTAATGCCAATTTTAAGTGCAATAATGGCTATGATTTTTTTTAGTGAAAAATTTATGTTTTATCATATTTTAGGCGCTTGTTTTATTATTACAGGAATACTGTTGTCAAATAAGAAAGTAAAAAATGCTTAAAGTTGCTATATTGGATGATTATCAAAATGTTGCCCAACAATTTGTAGATTTAGAAAAATTATCTGGAAAATATGAGTTTAAGATTTTTAGTGAACCTTTTATAGATGAGGCAGATGCAATTGATCAGTTGGCCGATTTTGAAGCTTTATTAATAATGAGAGAAAGAACTCCAATTACAAAAAATTTAATTGATAATCTTAATGATTTAAAATTTGTGATCACAAGTGGATTGCGAAACAAATCTATTGATTTGGAGGCAGCAAAAAAAAGAAAAATTATAGTTTGTGGTACAGATATAAATTTAAACCCAACACCTGAATTAACTTGGGCACTTATTCTTGGTTTGGCTAGAAATTTTAAAGAAGAGTTTGACAATATGTATCAAGGCTATTGGCAAACTACAATTGGAGTGGAATTGAAAGGAAAAATCCTAGGTTTAATTGGTCTAGGCAGAGTAGGTACAGAAGTTGCAAAAATTGGAAAAGCATTTGGAATGCAAGTAATGGCCTGGAGTGAAAACTTAAGCTTAGATAAGTGCAAAGAATTAGATGTGCTCCCTTGTAGTAAAGATGACTTAATTAAAAATTCTGATGTACTTTCAATTCACGTTCAAGGAGGTGAAAGATACAAAGACTGTATTTCCATAAAAGAATTTGATAAAATGAAAAAAACAGCATTTTTGATTAATACTTCTAGAGGACCCATTGTTAATGAAGATGATTTGATTATTGCATTATCAACAAATGTAATTGCAGGAGCAGGAATAGATGTTTATGACAAAGAACCTCTACCAGAGAATAACAAACTTAGATTTTTACCTAATGCACTGCTTACTCCACACATAGGCTATGTAACAGCTGAAAATTATAGTATTTTTTATAACCAAATGATTGAAGGACTAGAGGCTTGTGTAAATGGAAAGCCTATCAGAGTTCTATAGTAAAAATGGAGCTTCCTGTTGTAAATCATGAGGATTATTTTGCTAAAATTGGTGATGATCATAAATTTCCAATTAATAAATTTGGAGAGATAGCAAACTACTTAACTCAAAACAAAATAGTAAGTAAATTTCATAAACCCTCAGCCTGTTCATTTGAAACATTAAGCTACGCACATTCAAAAAATTATATCTTAGATATTAAAAATAAAACTTTAAGCAAAGAAGGAGTAAAAAAAATTGGATTTCCACTTGTAGATAGTGTTGTGCAAAGATCTTTAGTTGCTACAGGTGGAACTGTTCTTGCATCTAAACTTGCAATAAATTATGGTATTTCATGTAATACAGCAGGAGGTAGTCATCACGCAAGCTATAATGGTGGAGCAGGTTATTGTGTATTTAATGACGTAGCAGTTGCCGCACATTATTTACTTAATAGAGGTCTAGCAAATAAAATTTTGATTGTTGATCTAGATGTTCACCAAGGAAATGGCAATTCAGAAATCTTTAAAGACAATAGAAGTGTTTTTACATTCAGCATGCACTCTAAAACTAATTATCCCGCTAAAAAATCAAATAGTGATTTAGATGTAGAACTAGAAGATAATTTAGAGGATGACAATTATATTAAAACACTTAAACATTATTTAAATGAGTTAAATCAAGAAAATTTTGATTTTGTTTTTTATATAGCAGGTGTTGATATTCATTTTAATGACAGATTAGGTAAACTAAAAATTTCTGATGAGGGAATAAAACTTAGAGATGAGCTTGTAGTAGAAAACTTTTTTTCTAGACGGATACCATTTTGTGGAGTTTTAGGTGGTGGTTACAATAAAGATTTTAATAAACTTGTTGAATTACATTCAATGTTACATCAATCTTGTGCTAAATATATAAGGTCATGACAAAAAAAATAAATCCAAATTTAACTGCTGAGCAAAAATTAATTTTATTTGAGGAAGGGACTGAGCGTGCAGGATCAAGTGAACTCAATCATGAAAAAAGGGAAGGAAGTTTTCATTGTGCAAATTGTGGAGAAAAATTATTTGACTCGAAAACAAAATATGAAAGTGGATCAGGTTGGCCTTCTTTTTATGAGTCTCTACCAGATGTGTTTGAAACAAAAACAGATCACTATTTAGGTTACGCAAGAACTGAATATCATTGTAAAAAATGCGGCGGACATCATGGCCATATATTTGAAGATGGTCCTAAACCAACTGGAAAGAGATTTTGTAATAACGGAGTGTGTTTAGTTTTTAAACCAAAGAGCTAAATTTAATGTTTGAAGATATTGATATAAAGGCAATAAAAAAAGAACTAAGAAATTTTTCAAAAAATTACACAGAAAATTTTAATAAAATAGAAAAATTTGTAAAAGCCGAAATAGATGAAATTTTAACTCTTAAAAAAAAGAATACATCTATAATTCCAGAGATAAGTTTTAATCAGCTAGATCAGGAAAATATTCAAGAAATAAACAACATTAAAAAAAGAGGCTGTGTAATTATCAGAGATGTTTTTGATGACAAAATGATTCAAAATTTGAATGAGAAACTAGAGAAATATATCGATGAAAATAATTATTATGAAGATCAAAAAAAAAAATCTAATTTAGATAAATATTTTAGTGATTTGCAATCTGCAAAACCTCAAATTTATGGTCTCTATTGGTCCAGAGCACAGATTGAAATTAGACACTCAGAGCAAATGGCTAAAGTAAAAAAATGGCTTAATAATCTTTGGATATATGAAAACTCTGAATATAAAGTTTTTGATCCAAATAAAGAATTATCTTATGCAGATAGAGTAAGAAGAAGAGAGCCAGGGGATGATACTTTGGGACTTTCTCCTCATTGTGATGCTGGATCTATTGAAAGATGGACCGACGGTTATTATCAAAAAATTTATAGAGATATTTTTTCTGACAACTTTGAAAAGTATAATCCATTTGAAGCAAAGTATAGAGATAGAACAATAGAGTTTGAGTCTCCTGCGGTTGCACATGTATTTAGAACATTTCAAGGTTGGACTGCATTGACTGAACAAGGACCAAGTGATGGCACTTTACAATTAATACCTATTGCCAAAGGAATTGCATATGTTTTAACTAGAGCATTACTAGATGATGTTGAAGAAAATGAATTCTGTGGATCAAAACTTGGAAGAGCTTTATCTGTAAATAAAGATTATCATTCATTACTTCTGAAAGGTTTAGTTTCAATTCCAAATATGAAACCAGGTGATACTGTTTGGTGGCATCCAGACGTTGTTCATGCTGTTGAAGATAAACATTCAGGAAAAAATTATTCTAATGTTGTTTATGTTGGCGCAACCCCTTATTGTAAGAAAAATCTTGATTATACAAAAAAACAATCAAAAAAATTTTTAGAAGGTAAAAGTCCTCCCGATTTTGCTGCTGAAGATTATGAAATTAAATATAAAGATAGAGTTAAAATAAAAGATTTAAGCTCTTTAGCTAAGAAACAATTAGCTTTAGAAGAATGGAATTAATTTTTTAGACGATCTTGAAGTTTATTTCCTTTTTCTAATGCTCTAACTTCATCATAACCACCGATATGCTCTTCATCAAAAAAGATCTGAGGAATTGTTCTTTTACCATTTGCCTTTTTAATCATTTCATCCATTGCTCCTTCAACTTTTGAAATATCAATTTCATTATAAGGTGCATTATTTCTAGCTAATAATCTTTTTGCAGCCTCACAATAATTACATAACGGACCTGTATACATGGTAATTTTTTTCATGAGCTATAGATAGTCACCTTTTTTAATTTTACTAGCTATTTCTTTTCTAGAATATTCAAATTTTTTTCGATGTTTTATACTTTTTTGATTTACTCTTTTTCTCCATAACCTGAAAGATGATGGTTTTAGAGATCTTCGCATAATTTTAATTACATCAGATTCTTTCTTCCCTGTTTTTTTTTCAATTTCCTCAAAAGTGATCCTGTCTGCCCAGGCTGCCCAAATGATCCAATCAGGATCGTCCATTTTGGGCTCTGGATTTTTGACTTTAGTAATTGGCCTGTGACCTTTTTTTTTCATAAATCCTTTATATTTGAAAAAAAAATTTAATGCATTTTTTTTAGCCTCTGATATTATGTCTTAGATAGTCCTTCTTAGCCATCTTTAGCTCCCGGTTTTTAAGGACTATCTTTTTTTATGCTCCCCCTAGATTTTATACTTTATTTACAGATAATTATTTTTTTATTTATTACACCCGGAACTCCCAGGGTTGTAATTATCTCTTATTCAATGAATTACGGTGTCGGAAAATGTGTATGGTCTGCTTTAGGAGATGTAACTGCAAATTTGATTCAGGCAACTTTAGTTATTTTTGTGATTGGATCTTTTTTTTCAGAGAACTCAATGATACTTAATACGTTTAAATGGATCGGAATAGTTTATTTATTATATTTAGCTTACGATATTTACAAATCTCGACCAAAAAATATTTCAAATGAAGGAGAAATAAAAAAAAGTAACTTATCTTTTTTTAGAGATGGTTTTTTAGTTGCAGGTACAAGTCCTAAGGCTTGGATGTTTTTTCCTTTTATCTTTCCACAATTTATTGACTTTAATTCAAATTTATTGGTTCAATTTGTAATTTTAATTACAACTTACATCTTTTTAGATTTTTTATCTTTAATTGGCTATGCAATGCTCGCACAAAAATTAATAACCTGGATAACTGCTAATCCAAAAACAATTAATACAATTTCTGCGAGTGTTTTAGTAATTATTGCCTGTATTATTGTTGTTATGCAACAATATTAGATCTGTTCGCGATTTTATTGTCACTTGCAATAAATTAAATTTCTTATTTAATCTGTTCATAATTAATTAATTAAAGAGGAAATAAAATGAGATTAAATAAAATAATTTTAAGTTTTGTTTCTGCATTAGTAATTTTATTTTCAACTTCAGTTGCATCTTTTGCAAAAGTTGTTGGAGACAAAATTATTTTAGGTGCTGCAATTTCATTAACAGGTAAATACTCATCTAATGGTGTTCATACTCAAAATGGTTATAACATGGCCGTTGACAGAATTAACAACATGGGTGGTGTTAAAGTTGGTGGAAAGACTTATAAGTTTGACATTATTTATTACGATGATGAATCAAACCCTAAGAGAGCTGCACAGCTTGCAGAAAGATTGATATCACAAGATGGTGTTGAGTTTATGCTTGGCCCTTACAGTTCTGGTTTAACTAAAGCGATTGCACCAGTAACTGAAAAATATGGTGTTCCAATGGTTGAAGCAAATGGTGCATCTAGATCTTTGTTTACTAAAGGTTACAAATATCTATTTGCTGTATTAGCTCCAGCTAATTTATATCTTGATGTTGCGATAGATTTAGCAGTTGAAAAGAATAATGGAAAAGGAGTTACCGTTGCAATGGCGTTTGAACAAGACGCATTTTCTCAAGATGTAAGACTTGGTGTGTTAGATGCAATTAAGAGAACTGGCTCTAAAAAAGTAATTGATGATAAATTACCAAAAGAGCTTAATGATATGGCTGCTACTTTAGTCAAAGTGAAACAAATGAAACCAGATGTTTTAGTTGTTTCAGGTCATACCAAAGGTGCTCTAACTGCTATCAGACAAATATCTGAGATGAAAGTTGATGTTCCAATGTTAGCCATGACACACTGTGATGCAGCTAAGTTGTCAAAGCAACATGGTAAAAACTCTCAATATGCTTTATGTGCCTCTCAGTGGCATAAAACACTAACTTACAAAGATGATTTCTTTAAAGATGGTATGACTTATGATGCAGACTTTACTAAAGAGTTTGGTTACGCACCTCCATATCAAGCAGCAGAATCTTCAGCTGCTCTATTGGTATTTAAAGATGCATTCGAGAGAGCAAATTCTTTTGATCAAAAGAAAGTAAGAGATGCTCTTGCAGCTACTAACATGCAAACTTTTTATGGAAACATAAAATTTGCACCTGGTGGTCAGAATGTTGACAAGCCAATGGTACTTTTCCAAGTAATGTGTGACGATGCAGGAAAATGTGAAAATAAAGTTGTTGCTCCAACTAAATGGGCATCAGCTAAGTTAATTCATCCAATTCCTTCTTGGTCTAAAAGATAAAAACAAATCTATAAATACCCCCTAATATATTATATATAGGGGGTATTTTTTTAAAGGGTTCAATATGGATTTCATGGTCTTCCAATATCCAATGATTTCTGTTCAAGCATGCTTGGATGGAATTTTACTTGGAATTTTATTTGCATTGATTGCATATGGCATGGCACTTCAATGGGGAGTAATGAATATAATTAATATTGCTCAAGGAGATCTTGTTATATTAGGTGGATACATTGCATATTTTATGTATCTATATGGAATTCATCCAGCCTGGGGAGTAATCGTTGCCCCAGTAATAATGTATTTTGTTGGAATAGCAATTTACAAACTTGTAATTAATAAAGTAGTAGATAGAGATTTATTTATCTCTATTTTAGCGACTTTTGGAATAAGTATTCTTTTCATGCAATTAATGAACTTTGCATTTGGAGCAGATGTTGTTCTTGCAAATTCAGATTATGGAACAACTATGTTATTTAATAATAATGTTGTGTTGCCGAATTCAAAAATATTTTCAGCGTTTATAAGTATTTTATTTGCAATTTGTTTAGTAATTTATATGAAAAAATCTAAACTTGGACGTGCTATTAGGGCTACAGCACAAAATGCAAGAGCAGCGAAGATATTAGGCGTAGATACAGAAAAAGTTTATGCAGCAACATTTGGAATTAACGCGGCCCTTTGTGGTGTTGCAGGTGCTTTAATATCTATAACATTTACTATACATCCTTATATGGGCTTACCTTACACAATAAGATCTTTTATGATCGTAATTGTTGCAGGACTTGGAAATTTACCTGGTGTTGCAATGTCAGGAATGGGGTTGGGTGTATTTGAGGAATTTGCTGACTATATTTTAGGAACAGAATTTAGAATAGGATCAGTATTTTTGCTTTTAGTTTTAATACTTATTTACAGAAGATTTAAGCTTTCTAAAAAAAGAGAGTACTTAAAATAATGAAAAATACTTCAATTTTATACATTGGGATTTTGATCTTTGGTATAGCAGCTCCATTTGTATTTCCAGCTTTTAAAGTTCAGTTATCAATACTATGTGTATTAATAGTTCTTGCAACTACCTGGAATATTCAAGGTGGTGAAATGGGGTATAATTCATTTGGAAATATTCTCTTTTATGGTCTTGGTATGTATCTATGTGCTTCTGTGCAAGTTGGAATGTTTTTCCCACTAGCTGAGTGGACTGAAAGTGGTGGAGAGAAAACTTTTGTGCATACTCCTGCACAATTTTTTCAGGGCATGGCTGTCGGATTGATAGTTGCTGCGATTGTACCAACTATTGTAGCAGGTTTAATTGGGTACTCTATTTTAGGGCTAAGAGGACATTATTTTGCAATTTGTACATTAGGATTGGGTGTTGCTGCAGGTGAAATTTCTGGAGGAATTGAAATCATTGGAGCTGGACAAGGTTTCACTACGCCGCCATTTCCCGACGTTGGAAGTTTAGACTCAAGAGGTGAATTTTTTTATTTCTTAAGCTTCTTTACTTTAGTGCTTACATTCATTGCTGTGCGCTCAATTTATTCTACCAGATTCAAATTAATACTTAATGCCATAAGAGATAATGAAGATAAAGCTGAGGCAATGGGTATTGAAACAATGAAATATAAAATTATTGGCTGGATGATCTCAGCTTTCTTTTGTGGATTAGCTGGTGGAATTATGGGAGGCTTAGTTGGATATATTGACTCAACAGACGTTGCATTTGATGGAAGAGAGATGGGAGTTTTTATGGTTTTAATGGCAATACTTGGTGGCAAAGGGACACTTTGGGGCCCAATTATTGGTGCAACTGTTTTTCATATATTTAAAGAAGGCTTTTGGACATTCTTTTTAGGTTGGCAGTATGTAGCTTTAGGAGTTTTGATTGTTGTAATTGTAATTTATTTCCCAGAAGGAATTATGGGATGGTTAAGAGAAAAATATCCAGAACGATTTGGAGAAGTGGTGGATGAAAAGGATCGTAAAGCACAGGTAGAACTTAAATGAGCATTTTAGAAGTAAGCAATGTAAGTAAATCATTTGGTGGTGTTAAAGCTAATGTTGACATCTCAATGAATGTTGAAAAAGGTAAGATAGTTGGATTAATTGGGCCAAATGGCTCAGGCAAAACTACATTGTTTAATTCAATTGTAGGGACTTACCCAATAGATAATGGATCAATTAAATTTAATGGCAAAGAAGTTTCTGAGTTACCTGTCCCGGTAATTGCTAAGTTAGGACTGCTAAGAACTTTTCAACAAACTAGAATTTATGGAAAACTTAATTGCATAGAAAATATGCTTATTAGTCACAAAGGTAGTGATGCAAATTTAATGAAAATATTTTCTAAAATTCCAAAAGAATTAACTGAAAAAGCAGAAAATTTATTAAATTTTGTTGGATTATATCAAAAAAGAAAGCTAAGGGCTGGAGATCTATCTTTTGGTCAGCAAAAATTATTAGAACTGGCAATGGCACTGATGAATGAACCAGAGATGCTACTGCTAGATGAGCCTACGGCTGGAATTAATCCAACACTAATAAATGGTATTATTGATAGGTTAATTAAAGTAAATCAAGATTTTGGAATAACACTTTTGGTGATTGAGCATAACATGAGAGTTATTATGCAATTAGCAGAAAATATTTTTTGTTTAGCTCATGGTAAAATGTTGGCTAATGGATCACCAGATGAAATTAAAAATGATAAACGTGTCGTCGATGCGTATTTAGGAGCACAATAATGGCTAACCAATATGAAGTATTAGGAAAAGCTCCAACACCAGATGATTTAAAAAAATTATCTCCAAAAGAAATTCATTTAACTATTAAAAATTTAAATGCAGGTTATGGAAAAATGGAAATTTTACATAACTTTGATTTATTCGTTAATAAAGCCCAATCTTTATGTTTAATTGGACCTAATGGTGCAGGCAAATCTACAATTCTTCATTCAATATATGGTTTTACAAATATTTTTTCTGGCCAAATTGAACTTGAGGGAAAAGAAATTACAAATCTTACCCCAGCAGAAAAGTTAAAGTCAGTTGGTATAGCCTATATATTGCAGGATAACTCAGTATTTCCGGATATGACAGTAGAAGAAAACTTATTAATGGGAGGATATATAAAAGAAAAAACAGATGAGTCTTATGAAGAGGCTGAAAGAATTTTTGAAAA
Organism: uncultured Pelagibacteraceae bacterium; assembly: GCA_902589455.1. GTDB lineage: Bacteria > Pseudomonadota > Alphaproteobacteria > Pelagibacterales > Pelagibacteraceae > Pelagibacter. The sequence continues at coordinate 86,127 of CACISX010000001.1, forward strand.
GTATGAAAGGTTAAGAAATAGAAGAAACCAACCTGCAAAAGTTTTATCTGGTGGAGAGAGAAGATTACTAGAAATATCTAGAGCGTTAGTTATGAAACCTTCAGTACTTTTAGTAGATGAACCATCAATTGGACTTGAACCTAGATATATTGAGATGGTTTTTGAAATATTAAGAGATCTTCAGCAAAATGAAAAAAAAACAATCATTCTAGTTGAGCAAAATGCCAAAAAAGGATTGGAGTTTGCAGATATAGGATACGTTTTAGTATCTGGACAAACTGCAATTGCAGGTAAAGGAGACGATTTACTTCAAAATCCTGATGTTGGTAGACTGTTCCTAGGTGGATAATGATTAATAAAAATTTTTTCTTTAAAGGATATAGATCTATATTTACCCATGATAGTCCTGCAATTGCTCTCACCTGTTGTTTTATAGCTATTGGAGCTCTATTTAAAAATTTAGGTTTTAATATTCAGGAAAGTATTTTTTCAACTGTTTTGACTTATGCTTTACCAGGCTCACTAGTAATGGCTGAGTCCATGTTAATTGGAGCATCTTTATTGAATATTTTTTTGGCGGTTTGGTTTGTTAACGCAAGACTTTATCCTATGGCTGTATCTTTATTTCCATTAATGATGCACAAAAGTCAACCTAAGTGGAAGTATTACTTTTCTTGTCATTTCATCGCTGTTTCTGCATGGCTAATCATGAAAAGTAATTATAAAAAAATCCCAAAAGAGCATAGAATTGATTATTGGATTGGTATTGGAAGCGCAACAGTAAGTGTATCAGTAATTGGAACATTTATAGGTTTCTCTTTTTCAGAATATTTGAATAAAGATATGATGATGGGTTTAGCAATTCTTAATCCAGTTTATTTTCTATGTATGATGGTTGGGGCATCTAAGACTGTACCGGTAACTCTATCAGTTTTGCTTGGATCTATATTGGGACCAATTATTTATTTATTCTCACCAGAGTGGTCAATTTTGCTAGCAGGTGTAATTGGTGGAACCATAGCTTATTTAGTAGGAGAGCAAAGTGTCAGCTAATATTGTATATGCAATCCTAGTTACGTCCCTGGCAACATTTTTGTCTAGATTTTTGGGTGCTCTTACATCTGAAGGTATAAAAGAAACCTCTAAACTTTTTAAATGGTTTAATTGTTTAGCTTATGCAACATTGGCAGCACTAATAGCTAGAACTATAATTTTCCCTGCTGGTGTTTTGGTAGATGCTAGTTATTCAAGTAGATTTCTTGTTGTGCTGTTATCTTTAGTTGTTTTTTTTATTTCAAAGAAAAACTTTGTTTATCCTACAATTTTCTCAGCTATTTGTATGGCAATACTTAATAATTATATCTGATTAGATTGATTTATAAAATAAGGTAAAATAAAATTTAGAATGCAAAAAATTACAGGCATAGATATCCAAGAGCATGATCAATCGAATAGGATTTTAAAAATTAGTTTAGAAAATGATATTATAGATAAATTAATTTTCCCATTTAATAAATTTGATTTAACGGCATTGGAGTTAAAACCATTTACAAGATTTACCTTAGCAAAAAGTTTAGATGATTTAACAGATAATAAATTAAGCAAATTAATGAATTCTATCATTAGAGATAGATCAACTGGCTGTTTTATAATAGGACCAAAAAGTATAACTGCAAAAATTAATGATAAATTTTTAGTTAAGTTATCAACTGCAATAGCTCATCTTATTGGCATACCAAATCATGATGCAATGGCAGGAAAATATTATGCTCGTTTCCATGTTAAACACGAGGATACTAGCGACTCTTATTTAAGAAAGGCATATAGAAATATGGATCTTCACACAGATGGAACGTATGTCAAAGATGTTACAGATTGGTTAATTATGACAAAGATTGATGAGCAAAATGTAGAGGGAGGCGAAACTGCAATGTTACACCTTGATGATTGGGAACATTGTGAGGACTTGTTTAACGATCCAGTAGGAAAGCGGAATTTTGTTTGGGGATCACCAAAAAGTAAAAATATTGATTATAAGGTTGAACATCCTGTATTTTCTTCAGATGAAAAAGGTAGACCAACAATTTCTTACATAGATCAATTTCCCGAACCACAAAATATGGAACAAGGAATTTTTTTACAGAGATTATCTGATGGATTAGAGGAGAGTAAAAATAAAATAATTACAAAATTACCCGTTGGATTCTCTGTGATTGCAAATAATTATTTCTGGCTTCATGGAAGAAAACCTTTCAAAGAAAACAAGGAATTAAGCAGAGAATTACTAAGAATTAGAGGTTCTTTTTTTGTTAATTAATTCAATATAATCAATATAAAGTATCCGAAATTATGAATTTAGGTTTTATTGGTACGGGAAAAATTGCAGCTTCAGTTATTACTGGAATATGTAAATCAAAAATTTCTTATAAGAAAATAATTATTTCACCAAGAAATAAAAAAATAGCTCATGGGCTAAAAAGAAAGTATAAAAAAATAGTTATTGCTAAGGACAATCAGCAAATTGTAGATCAGTCTAATTGGGTATTTTTATCTGTTACACCTACTGTCGGTGAAAAAATTATTAAAGATTTAAAATTTAAATCGACTCAAACTGTTGTTAGTTTTATTTCGACAATTACTTTATCTCAATTAAAGAAAGCAATTAAAGTAAGAGCAAAAATTGTAAGAGCAATACCTCTTCCCCCAATTTCGTTAAAGAAAGGTCCGGTGCCTATTTGTCCTCCTAATCCAAAAGTGAAAGCATTTTTCAATAATTTAGGAACAACTGTAGAAATTAAAAATGAAAAATCTTCTATTAATTTTTGGTCAACTTCAGGAATGATGGCACCTTTTTATGAAGTATTAAGAGTGATGACTGATTGGTTGGTAAAAAGAGGAGTAAAAAGAAATAATGCTCAAAAATATATTACTTCTTTGTTTTTAGCTTTATCTCAAGATGCTGTAGTAAATTCAAAAGAAAATTTGAAAAATTTAGTGAAAGAATCTCAAACACCAAAAGGATTAAATGAACAAGGTGTGAAAGAATTAACCAAAGCAGGTTTTTATAAGTCTCTAGAAAAAACTTTAAATAGTATTCACAGAAGACTAAACAAATAAATCAAATGTCTGAAAATATTCTAGAGATTAATAATTTAAGTAAATATTTTGGTGGATTAGCTGCAGTTTCGGATTGTTCAATAAAAGTTAAAAGAGGAACAATCACTGGTATTATTGGACCAAATGGATCTGGTAAAACAACTTTATTTAATTTAATTGCTGGAAACTTAAAATCCTCTGGCGGTAATGTTGTTTTTGATGATGAAAATATTACAGATGTTCCATCATATGAGTTATTTTCTAAAGGGTTGTTAAGAACATTTCAAATTGCACACGAGTTTTCAAATTTATCTGTTTTAGAAAATTTAATGATGGTTCCAGGAAATCAATCTGGGGAAAAAATAATGACTGCATTATTTAAACCAGGTTTAGTTGCACAAGAAGAAGCTGTGGTTAAAGAGAAAGCGAAAGAAGTTGTAGAATTTTTAAATCTAGGACATCTATCTAATGAGCTTGCTGGAAATCTTTCAGGAGGACAAAAAAAGTTATTAGAACTAGGAAGAACCATGATGGTTGATGCAAAATTAGTACTATTAGATGAAGTAGGGGCTGGAGTTAACAGAACTTTGTTAAAAGATCTTGGAACTGCAATAGAAAAGTTAAATAAAGAAAAAGGTTATACTTTTTGTATGATTGAACATGATATGGATTTTATCGGAAGATTATGTGATCCAGTGATTGTGATGGCAGAGGGATCAGTATTATTTGAAGGAAGTGTTGAAGAAGCAAAAAAAGATGAAAAAGTTATAGAGAGTTACCTTGGCAGAGGATCAAAATTAAAGGATACAAAATAATGGCATATTTTGAGGGAATAGAAATGACAGGTGGTTATGGTAATGGTCCTGACATTATTAGTTCGTGTTCAGTAAATGTTAATAAAGGTGAAATAGTTTCTATTCTGGGCCCTAATGGTGCTGGCAAATCAACTGCTATGAAAGCAATGTTGGGTTTGTTGAATCTAAAATCTGGATTAGTAAAGATTGATGGCAAAGATATTTCAAAATTATCTCCTCAAGATAGAGTTAAACAAGGTATTTCTTTTGTCCCACAAACTAAAAATGTTTTTGCAGGAATGACTGTTGAAGAAAACTTAGAAATGGGTGCATTTCTTGTTGAAGATGAAATCAAAAATATAATTGAGGAAATTTATGAATTGTTTCCAATTTTAAGAGAGAAAAGAAATCAGATGGTTGGTGAACTTTCTGGAGGTCAAAGACAACAAGTAGCTCTAGGCCGAGCTTTAATGATTAAACCCACTGTTTTAATGTTAGATGAACCAACAGCCGGTGTATCTCCAATCGTTATGGATGAATTATTTGATCATATTGTAAAAGTTAAAAGAACAAATGTTGCCATTTTGATGGTAGAGCAAAATGCAAAACAAGCCTTGAGTATTTCTGATAGAGGTTATGTGTTAGTTACTGGAGAAAATCGTTACTCAGGAACAGGAAAAGAATTATTAGACGATCCAAGAGTAAGAAGCTCTTTTTTGGGAGGATAATATGGATTTTGTAAATGCAATAATTCTTTTATTAAATTATATTTTTATTCCTGCATTAACTTATGGATCTCAGTTAGCGCTTGGTGCAATATTTGTAACACTCATCTATGGAATTTTAAGATTTGCAAACTTTGCAACTGGTGACATGATGTCTTTTGGGACCATGATGACAATTCTGTTTACATGGTATTTTCAATCTTTAGGTGTCTCTTTAGGTGTCTTACCTACTGCTTTGTTGGCTATTCCTTTTGGAATTATTTTCATGATTCTTTACATGCTTTTAATAGATAAATTTGTCTTCAAATATTACAGACATCAGAAAAGCCCACCAGTTCAGTTTGCAATGGTAAGTATTGGAGTAATGTTTGTAACACAAGCAGTGGTAAGAATTATTATTGGACCTGGTGACAGAAGATTTTTTGATGGAGAAAAATTTATTATTAAAGCTCGTGAATTTAAAGAGATGACAGGCTTAAATGAAGGTCTTGCATTAAAATCAACTCAAGTGTTAACTATTTTTGTAACAATAGTTTTAGTCTCTTTATTATTCTGGTTTTTAAATAAAACTAAAACCGGCAAAAGTATGAAAGCTTATTCTGATAATGAGGATCTTGCTTTGCTATCAGGTATAGATCCAAAAAAAATAGTTTTAGTTACTTGGGTTATTGCTGGTATTTTAGCTACAATAGGTGGAGCTTTGTATGGTTTAGATAAAAGTTTTAAACCATTTACTTATTTTAACAATATGCTTCCTATTTTTGCTGCTGCAATTGTTGGAGGAATTGGAAATCCATTTGGAGCTTTCTTAGGAGGATATGTTATTGCTTTTTCTGAAATACTGCTCACTTACGCATATAAAAAATTCTTTATGTATATTTTACCGGAAAGTATGGAGCCTAATAGTTTAGTTCAGTTACTGTCTACAGATTATAAGTTTGCAGTCTCATTCTCTATTCTTGTAATTGTTTTAATTTATCGTCCTTCGGGAATATTTAAGGGGAAAGTATTGTGAGAAAAAATTTAAATGTAATTGCAGCTTATAGCATCATGATGGTGCTTATTCTGATGGTCGGAATATTTCAATCATGGAATATAGCGTTATCAATATTTAATCTTTGTTTAATTTCTGCAGTTATGACAATGGGTGCAAATATTCAGTGGGGATATGCTGGTTTAATTAATTTTGGAATTATGGGTTACACAGCTTTAGGTGGTTTAGCTGCGGTACTGATATCTGTCGATCCTGTTCAAGAAGCTTGGAGTGCAGGAGGTTTTGATATTCTAATGTCATTATGGCTGATAGTAGTAATGGTATTAGTTATCCGCTTTATTTTAAAAAGGTTTAAAAAATCAAAAATAAGAACATACAGCATAGCTGCAATAATAATTTCAGGTATTTTGCTTATTAGGTTTTCTGCAGAGCCAGGCATAGAAGCTATTGAAGCAGTTGACCCTGCTAAAACTGGTTTCCTAGGAGGATTTGGATTACCAATTATTTTTTCTTGGATAGTTGGAGCTCTTTTTGCAGGGGGTTTAGCTTTTATAGTTGGAAAAGTTGCGCTTGGTCTTAGAGCAGACTATTTAGCTATCGCCACTCTTCTTATTTCTGAAATTGTTATCGCGATTATTAAACACGAAGATTGGCTCACAAGAGGGGTCAAAAATGTTATTGGATTAAAGAGACCCGCACCTTATGAAGTAGATCTTCAAACTACTGATTGGTTTATTGAATTAGTTGAAAAGTTTAATTCAGGAAAATTAGGTTTAATCGAGAATTTAGCTGATCGACAAGCTGCTTTAAACCAACTTGTTATAGAAGGTTCATCAGTATTTGTAAAACTGTGTTACTCAGGATTATTCTTAATAGTAGTAATTATTCTTCTAATTTTAACTCAAAAAGCTCTTTATTCTCCATGGGGAAGAATGATGAGAGCAATAAGAGATAATGAGGAAGCTGCAAACGCAATGGGTAAAAATGTTGTTAAACAACATTTACTAATTTTTATTTTAGGCTCAGCAATTGTTGGAATTGCTGGAGCAATGTTGGTTACTCAAGATGGCTTGTTTACTCCAGGAAGTTATAGACCTATGAGATATACTTTTTTAATATGGGTGATGGTAATTGTTGGAGGAAGTGGAAATAATTTTGGTGCAATTTTAGGTGGGTTTGTTGTTTGGTTCTTGTGGATTGAAGCAGCACCAATATCATTATTCTTAATAAACTTTTTCACTGCTGGAATTCCTGAAACCAATGCACTTAAAGCTCATTTAATAGAAAGTGTTCCTTATTTCAGATTTTTAATGATGGGGTTAGGTTTGTTATTTATAATGAGGTATCGACCTAAAGGTATACTTCCTGAAAAAATAGAAATAAAGTAAACTAAATGAAATATATTATATTAGGTGCTGCTGCTGCTTGGGCTTTGTATATGGCTGACAAGTATTTATTCTTTTAATGAATAAAAATCTTTCGTTACTTATTTTAAGCCAGATTTTTGCTTTTACAGCCGCTCCTGTTACAGTTTTTTTAAGTGGTATAATTGGCTCAGAATTTAGTCCAACAAAATCTTTAGCAACTCTTCCAATGGCTTTGTCAGTTGTTGGAATTGCATTGTTCGCTTTATTTGCTGCAAAGATAATGAGTATAATAGGTAGAAAATTTGGATTTATTTATGCATCAATAGGTACAAGCTTAGCATCTCTTTTAACAGCATACTCAATAATAATAGAAAGTTTTGTCGTATATAATTTAGGATGCTTTTTTATTGGCGGAGGTATAGCTTTCAGTCATCAATATCGTTTTGCAGCAGTCGAAATTGTGGATAAGGACTATGCACCAAAAGCGATTTCTATAATTTTATTAGCAGGAATAGGATCTGCATTTATTGGCCCAAACATTGCAAATATTTCAAAAGGATTTATTTCAGATCACATATATGCCGGTTCTTATCTTGCACTTGCCATTTTATCTATTTCATCAACAATATTTTTATTTTTTTATCAGGAACCAAAAAAACCATCAAACAATGAATATAAAACTGGAAGAAGTTTTTTCGAACTTATTTCGCAACCGAGATTTTTACAGGCACTTGTAGCTTCTGCTTTTGCCTATGCCGTAATGACTTTTTTAATGACAGCCACTCCTATAAGCATGCATTTGATGGAGAAAATAAGTTTATCCAAAACAGGCTTTGTTATTCAGCTTCATATAGCAGCCATGTTTTTACCTTCACTAGTTACTGGAAATTTAATTAAAAAGTTTGGTCATAGTAAAATTATGTATATGGGGGTTTTATTTTTTTTAGTTACAATTATTACAAGTTTATTTGATCAAAATTTTACTAATTATTTGATTGCTCTTATTTTTTTGGGGCTTGGATGGAATTTTTTATTTATTTCAGGAACCAGTTTACTTGTTTTAAGCTACAGAGAAGAAGAAAAATTTAGAGCTCAAGGGTTAAACGATTTAATAGTTTATTCTATACAAGCAGTAGCTAGTTTATCTGCTGGAGTATTTCTTAGTTTAACTAGCTGGAAAACTATGAATTTAATTTGTTTAATTTTTCTAATTATAATAACTCTTTCTACCATTAGAGCTGATTTAAAAAAAAACCCCAGTAATTAAATTACTGGGGTTTTTTTGAATTAAGATAAAAACTTATCTTTGTTTTTTAGTTTTGAATTTTCCGCCTTTAACTTCTTGTTCTAAGAAAGAACCTTCAGCTTCACCAACACTAGTAAAAGTTACTCCAGTAGCACCTTCGTAATTAATCTTTTTACCTTTTGCTAATAAATCTAAACCTTTCTTAAGTTCACCTGGATAAATTTTTGTTCCAGGGCCATTAGCAACATCCATTACATGTTTTGCAATTGATGCTCTATCAGCAGAGTTACCTGCTTGCATTGCAAGAACGATTAAAGCAGCTGCATCGTAAGATTCACCTGTGTAAGGACCAGAAGCTTCTACACCTCCAGCTTTTGCAACTTCAGCAAATATACCTGCACCTTTACCAGTAGAACCTGGTAGTGATCCAAATGATTTGCTTAAATCTTTTCCGAATGTATCAACTAAAGACTGACCAATCATACCATCTGATAAAATAAATGTATCAAATGCACCTGAGTCTAAAGAAGCTTGGATAATTCCTTTTCCTCCTTGGTCAAGATAACCAATAACTGCTACAGCGTCACCGCCAGCAGAAGCAAGAGTTGCTACTTCAGATGAGTAATCTGCTTTTCCATCTTCGTGAGCAGTTACAGTTGTAACTTTAATACCATGAGCTTCAACTGCTGCTTTATAAACATCAGCTAAACCCTTACCATAGTCATTGTTAGTATAAGTGATTGCAACACTTTTTACTTTTCTATCTTTAGTTATGTCAGCTAAAATTTGACCACCTCTAGCATCTGATGGAGCAGTTCTAAAGAAATATCCATTATCATCTAGAGTTGTTAATCCCGGAGAAGTAGCCGAAGGTGAAATCATTACTACACCATTTGGTACAGCAACATTTGATGCAATTGCACCAGTTACACCTGAACAGTCTGCTCCCATGATTGCAGCTACACCACCTGAAATTAAACCTTCAGCTGCAGCTGTTGCTGCTGCTGAGTCAACACAAGTTGAATCCGCTCTCATTGCCTCAATTTTTTTTCCACCTAATAGTGAACCTGAATCAGATGCTTCCTTAAATGCAAGCTCTGCAGATGCAGCCATGGCTGGAGTTAGAGATTCAATAGGACCAGTGAATCCTAAAATAATCCCCATTTTGATATCTGCCATTACTTTTGTTCCAAAAATAGAAACAAACATAAATGCAGCGATAAATAGTTTTCTCATTATCTTCCTCTTTATTGTTAACAATTTATAAAAACCAATTTAAGTATGAATACAACTAATATTCAATGACAAAATTATCTCGTTTTTTGAAGCATATATATTGAACTTATTACAATTATTCCTCCAAGTATTGTTATAATAGAGGGAACTTCTCCAAAAATAAAAAAAGAGAGTATTAATCCAAAGATTGGAAATAAAGAATAGAAAGGCATAACCATGCCAACTGAATAAAATTTATAAAGATAAAACATCATCATATGACCAAAAATTGAAATAATCATTCCAGCATACATAACCGCGAGCCAACCACTTGTTTCAACTTTTTTAACTTGGTGAAAAATATTTCCTTCGAATATTTGTGAAAAAGTTATTAAAACTAAGAAACCCACAAGACCCATAAAGAAATTAGTAAACTTCACATCGAGATCTTTGATGTATCTTGAAAAAACTTGAGATAAACCATAAAAAAATGCCATTCCAAAAACTAAAAATGTGCCAATAATTTCATCCAAAATTTTTGGATCAAAAGATATTAATAATATTCCTATAAATGAGGAAAAAATAAAAATCCATTTTTTTAATCTAATACTTTCTTTTAGAAATAAAGAGCTAATTAAAATTGAAAATGGGATAGATAATTGTGCTCCAATTGTAATTGGCGCTAATAATGAAACTGAATTAATAGATAGATATAAAAACATATTTACTCCAGCACCCATACAAATAGAAAATCCTATTAAGGGTAATATGTATTTTTTTTCAGGAATAATTATTTTGCAAAAGGGTAATAAGCATAAAAAAACAAAACCCATTCTTAAAGCTCCAAAGAAGAGAGGGTTCATTGATGCGTTTAAACCAAATTTGCCTAGAGGATATGCACTTCCTAGAAAAAACATTACCAAAACAATTAAACCTGTATGTTTTGGAGACAAAATTTTACCTTATTGAAAAAGGGTCTAGTGTTGGCTCGTCTGAGGTATAGAACCAAGTTGTTTTAACTCTTGTATAATCTTTAATTGAATCAATTCCTGCTTCTTTACCATATCCACTATCTTTAATACCTCCAAATGGAGCTGAAGGAGAAATCAACCTGTATGTATTTACAAAAGTTATTCCCGCTCTAATTGCTTTAGATACTCTCATTCCTCTAGATAAATTGCTTGTATAAACTCCTGAAGATAATCCATATTGGTTATCGTTCATTTTAGAAATAACTTCTTCTTCTGTTTCAAATTTCATTACTGACAAAACAGGTCCAAACAATTCGTTTTCTGCCACAGGTAGATTGTGATTATCACATTCAATAATAGTTGGTGGAAAGTAATATCCTTTATTTGAAAAAGAATGTCTTTTACCACCACATTTGATCTTTCCACCTTGATCAATTGTATCTTTTATATTTTTTTCAATTACCTCTAATTGTTTAAAATTACTTAGTGGACCCATTTCTGTTTGAGGATCCATGGGAGCTCCAATTTTAATTTTTGATGCTCTTTGAGAAAGTTTATCTAAAAATTCATCATAAATACCTTTTTGAAGGTAAAGTCTAGAACCAGCTATACAACTTTGACCACTTGCTCCAAATATTCCAGCTGTTATTCCATTAATTGCATTTTCTTGTTCTGCATCATCAAACACTGCAACTGGACTTTTTCCACCTAACTCTAAACTTACTTCAGATAAATTTTCTGCAGAGTTTCTTATTATATGTCTTGCAGTTTCTGGTCCTCCAGTAAAAGCAACTTTTTCAACTGAATTATGAGTAGTAAGAGCTTTACCACACGGATCCCCAAATCCAGTAATTACATTTACAACTCCTTTAGGAATACCAGTTTTTTCAATTAATTTTGCGAATTCAAATAAAACTGCTGGAGCAAGTTCAGAAGATTTAATCACAACTGTGTTACCCATCGCAAGTGCAGGAGCTAGTTTTGTTGCTGTTAAAAACATTTGTGAGTTCCAAGGAATAATTGCAGCAACGACACCTATTGGTATCCTAGTTGTTATTGCTTGAACATTTGGTTTATCTATTGGCAACACAGTGCCTTCTACTTTATCTGCCAAACCTGCATAGTAATCATAATATTCAGCAATATAGATTGCTTGTTTTTTTGTTTCTCTATAAAGTTTTCCAGTATCAATTGTTTCTATTTCACCAAGCATCTCAGCGTTAGCTCTAAGTTGATCTCCAATCGATCTTAGAAACTTAGCCCTTTCTCTTGGAAGTAATTTAGGCCATTCACCCTCGAAGGCTTGTTGTGCCGCTTGAACAGCTTTATCAACATCCTTACTACTAGCTTCAGGTACAATCGCCCAAGGTTCATTATTTTCTGGATTAAGAGTTTCAAAAGTTTTTTTACTTTCAGACTCAACCCATTCACCGTTAATGAACATTTTATATTCTTTAAGTTTAGTCATTTTGCTCAATAAATTTTTTGATTGCTAAATTTACCTCATCTGCACACTCAATACCACAAAGATGTTTACCATCTTTAATAACTTTCAACTGACTATTTTGGATAATATTGTCTAATTCTTTTGACATCTCAACAGTAGAACCAACATCCTTCTCTCCTGTCATCACTAAAGTATTAACTTTAATTTTTTTAAAATCTTCGTCATTTTTGTGATTTACAAATAGCTCATACACTTTTAAAAAATTTGGCATATTATTTGCTGATAAAATATTGCTTATTTTTTCATAAATATTTGGGTTATTTTCTAAATATTTATCTGTAAACCATCTTTTTAAAGCTTGTCTAGAAAGTTTTAATTCCTTCTTAGCTTGTTCAAATCTTTGATTAACTATTTTTTGTTGTTCATCTGATCTTTTATAAATTGAACCTAATAATATTAATGATTGTAAGTGATCATTAAATCTAGTTGCAAAGTTTCTAGCAATTAATGACCCAATCGAAAAACCAATTAAGTGTATCTTATTTATATTAAGCTCCTCCATAAGGTTAATTAATTGATCGGAAAAATCATCAAAGCTTATTTTTTCTTTTTCCAGTGAAGAGTTTCCATGACCTAAAATATCATATGATAGAGTGCTGTGATTTTTAAAGAAATCTAATTGGGGCTGCCAGATTTCATGAGTTAAGCCAACGCCATGAATGAACACTATAGGTGTTTGTTGTTCCTTTTTATTAAAGATATAAAATGTACCAGATGCAGTAGTTCCTGTTGTCACAAATATTATTTGGGTTCTATGCCCATTTCTTTCATATCTTGGTATCTGTCACCTGTTCTTGCATGTGCTCTGCCACTTGATGCACCACCTATTGCAATTACCACTTCATCATCAAAAGGTGCGTCATGAATAGTAAATTCATGAGTAAGATAATATGGTCTTAGTCCTGAATCGGTTTTATGCATCATAGGGATTGCTATCTTTGATCCAGCAGGACCTCTTGTGTTAGTAAAACTTAAATAAGATGTTCCACCAACAGCATCTCTAAATTTATTTCCAAACCTTAAAGTATGAATAAACGCTGAAGCGTGCTCAATTTCTCCATTTAAACCAACTACACCAGCTTTACCATATGCCAATATTTTTTCAGGAGATCCTATTTCTTTTATTAATTCTGGAACTAGTAAGTCCCCTAGTTTAGGAGCCAGATCTAAAATAGTTGGCCTTAAGTCCTCAACGAATCCTTGACTATGCCAAGGATTTTTAAATACTGCAGCTACAGATACCATCAAAACAGGTTCTTTTGCCTCTTTACCACCTTCAATAAAAGTTTTATCTACAAATTTATTAAATTTTCTTAATTCTAACTTCATTTTTTTCTCTATGTTTGAAACTATCTCTTCTAAAACTGTATAACGCTTTTGGATCTACATCAACATCTATCACAGAAGGTTTGTTTGATTTAATCGCCGCTCTCACTGCTTCATTAATTTCAGAAATCTTTTTAACTTTAAAACCTTTTGCACCATATAGTTCTGCAACTTTATCAAAGGATGGACTAGTAATATCTGCACCTAAATATCTTTTTCCAAAAAAATCCTTTTGGTAAGCTTTTTCTGCTCCCCAGCTTTTATTGTTCATGACAATAGTTGTGGTGTTAATTCTATATTCAACAGCAGTGCTTAATTCAGATATCGTCATACCAAAACCACCATCACCCATAAGACTTATGACTGTTTTTTTTGGTTTTGCAACTTTAACTCCAAGACCACATGCAAATGAAAAACCAACTAAACCAAAATCCAATGGAGTAAATAATGAGGGAGGATCATAATATTCTAAAGCATCTGTTGCCTGCAAACATAACGTTCCAGCGTCTAGAGTAATTGCTGAGTTTTTTGGTAGCACTTTTCTTAATTGTTTGAAGAGCCCTTTTGGTTGTATAGGGAAATTTGGACCTAAATTTTCTTTATCTCTATTTAATAAATATTCTTTTCTCTCTTTTAAATATGAGTTGGTCCAATTTTTAACATTTAATTTTATTTTCTCTTTTTTAATCTCTTCGTAAAGTTGGTTAGTTGCTGTAGCAGCATCTGCGTATATCTTTACTTTTACTGGAAAATATTTTCCTAGCATTTTTTTTTCTAGCTCAATTTGAATAATTTTTGCGTTTTTATTAATATTTTCATAAGAATAAAATGTAGAATTAAAACCTAGACGCGTTCCAATTGCTAAAATTACATCAGCATTTTTAACCAATCTGGATGCAACAGGATTTCCTCTAGGACCCATTTGCCCAGCATTTAATTTATGATTAAATGGAATTGCATCCCCATGTCCTGCAGCTGTAACAATTGGTATATTGCACAATTCAGCTAATTTTATTACTTCTTTAAAACTAGAATTATACTTAATTCCTGCTCCAACAATTATTACCGAACAGGTTGATGATCCTATTAATTTAGCTGCCTTTTTAATATTTTCTTTACTACCTTTCTGTTTGCTCTCTTTTGAAAAGGATGGTTTTTTAGTATTAATATTATAGGAGTTTGAAGCTGCTAATATATTTCTCGGTAAATTCAAACAAACAGGTCCTCTCCTAGGTTTCATTGCTAAATTAAAAGCATCACTCATTATTTTTGGAATAATTTTTGAATTTTTTACTGTCCAAGTTTTTTTTGTAATAGGTGTAAACAAAGACTGTTGATCCAGACCTTGAAAAGCATCTTCCATTTTGTCTTTAGTTGAATAGGAACCTGCAATTGCTATTACAGGAGAAAATGCTGCTTTAGCTTGTGCTACTCCTGTCACTAAGTTGGTTGCACCAGGTCCGTTTTGTCCTGCAATAATTACCCCAGGTCTGTTCGAGGCTCTCGCATAACCATCAGCCATATGGGTGCCAGTTCGTTCATCTCTGACACCAATAAATTTTATACTTTTTTCATGATAAAGAGCATCAAACATTTCCATTGTAGCTGAACCAATAAGTCCAAACACATGTTTTACTTTTTCTTTTTTTAATGATTGAACAGCAGCTTGTCCACCGCTGATAATTTTTCGTGTTTTTGTCACGAAACTTTTTTTACTTCAGTATCAAAATCATCCTGAAAATGCGGCATAACTTTTTCAGTAAAAAGTTTTATACTTTTCATACAATCTTTATGCTTCACTCCTGGAAAATTAGACCAAACTTGTAAATTTTGTAAGTTAAGTTCAGATTTTAATTCATGAATTTTATCTATCACGTACTCAGGGGTTCCAAATAACATGTTTCTTTTGTGTAAAAATTCATAATTTAATAAATCCAATTTACCTTTTGTTTCAGGCAATTCTTCACCTGGATCCATGTGATTTCCTAAACCTCTCCAATGACAAACCCATCTCATGTAATTCACCATATGTTCACCAGCTTTTTCTTTTGCTTCTTCCATTGTATCAGCAACAAACATATCTCTTACAAGAGAAATTCCTTCACCAAGAGGTATATTTTTTTTTGTTACCTCTGATCTTTTATTTTTATAAGCCTCAAATTTTGCTTTCAAAGCTTTCACTGTTGGTATCCACATAATAATATTAATATTATTTTCAGCAGCCCACTCAATTGACCTAATGCCATCAACAACTTGATGAATAGGTGGGTGTGGTTCTTGATATGGATGAGGCAAAACACTAATTTTTTTCATAGTATTATCTTCCATATTCATAAATTCATCACTTGGTGGACTCATATCGTGTTGCCAGACATAATTCGGTGATGGGTAAGTATAAAATTCACCTTGATGACTAAAAAATTTTTCAGTCCAAGCCTTTTTTAATACTTCTAAAGTTTCTGCGAATAATCTGAAATTTTTTGCCTGATCTTTTAAATCAGCTTCTTTATTTAAGTTTATTGCTTCTCTTCCATAAATTCCTCTTGCAACACCTATTTCAACTCTGCCTTTAGAAAGTTGGTCTAATGTAGCAATATCTTCAGCTAATCTTATCGGATTATGAAAAGTAATAACATTTGCAGCTTGACCTATTCTAATATTTTTTGTTCTCGCTGCCGCATCTGCGCCCATCATTAATGGATTTGTACAAGACTCCATTCCTTCGTGATTGAAGTGATGCTCTGTAAACCATATTGAATTCCATTTATTTTGATCACAATATTCTGTGATTTCTTTAGTTTCATCTAATAGCTGATGATAAGGTTTGTGTGTCCAGTTTGTGGTATTACAAAAATAACCAAATTTCATAAAGCCTCCTTTAAAAGTTAATTTAAAGACGACCGATCCCACTTTCGTAAATCTATGAATTTATCGACGAGTTATGTATCGCTTTATATCTAAACTTTATAATTACTAACGTTGATATTCAATAAATTTCTTTAAAGATTTGTTGAGAAATTTCTCATAAATTTCACCATTATTTTTAAATTTATTTCCATTTAAAATTGATTGGTTCATATTGAAATCATATGAAGGTTCAAAGAAAAAAGGAACAGAGAGTCTCTTACTTTTATTCCACAAAACCCTGTGATTAGTTGCTTTAAATTTACCTTTGCTTAAATATTCTAAAGCTCTTCCCGTATTTACTACTAAAGCCTTTTTATTGAATGGTACATCATACCATTTTTTATTTTTCCTATTTTGTACTTGCAATCCACCTTTTCTATCTTGATAAAGAACTGTAAATATTCCACTATCCACATGTGTTTCACAACCAAGAGCAACTCCATCTTGTTTTGATATTTCAACTGGTTCTTTTTGGTTTGGATAATAATTAAATCTTAATGTACTTAATGTTTTTAGTCTTGAAAAAGCTAAACTAGAAATATCAGGATTTTTTTTATTAAGTTTTATTAAACTTTTAAATAAAGTTTCACTCAATCCATAAATATTATCAAAATATTTGTTTAAAATATTAATTGAGCTTTTATTCAAACATTTACCTAGATTAAGAAACTCTACGTATTGATTATTTAGATTTGAGGAATATTTTTTAGTTACCTTTAAATCACCTATATCTAAACCTTCTTTTCCATTCACATCATCAGGAAAATATCCTCTGTATAGATTTTTATTTTTTTTATTCCATTTTTTAGGTGATAATTTTCTCTTTTTGCTATCTGGTAAATTAAAAAATTTGTTGCCAACTTCGCAGGTTTTATAAATTTCTTTTAAATCAATTCCATGACCTATTATTTGAAAAAATCCTACATTGATAAAAGCTTTTTCAATTTTTTTAATCGTCTTAAATGCACTTTGAGTTTCAAAGTTATTTTTTATAAGTGAAGATATATTAATTGTAGGTATATAATTTTTGGTCATCTTCTTACCGGAGTTTCTGTTGCAATATATTGATCTCTAGCTTTTTCTCTTAAGTAAATATAAATACCGGCTGCTATAATACATGCAACTCCAAAAAATGTTCTAGCTGATGGAATTTCATCAAATAAAAAATACCCAGGTATCATAGACATTATAATTAATGAATACTCAAACAGAGAAACTACAGAAGGTGAAGCGACAATATAAGCTGAAAATATACATAGAAAAGCAATAGAGGCGACAAAACCAAAAAATAAGATAAATTTCCATGTATATTCAATATTTGAAAACCACTCTCTAAAAATAAACTGTGTAGTTGGATCAAAGTCGAGGTTATTCAATTGTCCATTTCCCATAAACAAATAAATAAGACCACATAAAATTAGAGCTATTAAATAAAAATAAAATAATTGAGTATTTACGTCATCTTTATCGGATGTATATTTTGTTATAGTCATGGATGCAGCATAAAAGAAAGCACATACCACTGGGAGTAAACTTTTATATTCAAAATCAGAAAAGTTTGGGTCAAGTACAATAAAAACTCCTATGAAACCAAATACAATTGCAGACCATCTTCTTATTCCAATAAACTCTTTTAAAAAAAATTTAGCAAAAATAGATACAAAAAAAGGACAAGAAAAAAATAAGGCATTTGCCGTTGCTAGCGGCATGTAAGTAAGAGAAATAAAGAAAGCTGAAAATGCCAAAAAGTGAAGAGCAACTCTAACAATTGTTAAAATAGGATAATAAGTTTTTAGTGAAACTTTTTGTTTTTTAAATTTTATGTAACTAAAAAGCAGAACAGCAGCAACAAAATACCTTCCAAAAAAAATCTCATAAAGAGAAGCTTTTTCAAAAATATATTTAATTAAAGAGTCTTGCATTGCAAATAAAGTCATTGCAATGATTATTAAAATAATACCTTTTGAATTATTATCTTTTGTCATTTATCTAAGAGGTTTTTCTGTTGCTATAGATTGATTTTGTGCTTTTTCACGAATAAAAATATAAATACCACTGGATACAATTATTAAAATTCCAATAACTGTATTTAATGAGGGAATTTCATCAAAATATAACCATCCTACAAGTGGTGACCAAAATAATATTGAATATTCAAAAGGTGAAACAACAGCCGGAGAAGCTATACTGTAAGCAGTAAATAAAAAAAGAAAAGCAATAGTAGCCGTCACTCCAGTTGCAGTCATTAATAAAATATTAGAATTAAAATCAACAAACCATTCCCTAAATATAAATTGATAAGCTGGGTGATCTGAAGTGTTGTATTGCCCATCACCAATAATAAAATAAAAAATTATACTAAGAATTATTGCGCCAATATAAAATGTGAATGTTTGTGTATAAACACTATCCTTATCAGATGTTTTTTTTATTATTATCATTGATAATGAATAACAAAACGCGCACAAAATAGGCAGTAAACTTAAATAGTTAAAATTACTAAAATTAGGATTTAAAGTTATATAAACTCCAATAAATCCAACGACTATAGCGGACCATCTTCTTATTCCTATTTCTTCTTTTAAAAAAAAATGAGCAAATATTGTAATTAAAAATGGAGTAACAAAAAATAAAGCAGTAGCAGTACCGAGTGGTAATACGGTCAAAGAAACATAAAAAGAACTAAAACCAAAGAAAAAAAGTATTACACGGGTAATAGTTAAAATAGGATATTGGGTTCTAAATACAATTGGTTGTTTTGTAATTATTAAAAAAATTAAAATAAGTACAAAACTTATAACTGTCCTTATTAAATAAATTTCATAAAGGGAAACAAAATTATAAATATGCTTCATAATTCCATCTTGGACAGAAAAAACCATCATGGCTATTAATATGAATACTATCCCTTTGGGATTATTATCAGGGGTGGACATTAATTATTTTACAACGAATTTATTGTTTTGGAAAATAGTTCTGAAGATCACCTTCTCTGAAAACATCAGTTGTGCTACAATGTAAACTACCACCAAAAGCGTATACTTCTCTAAAATCTATTGGAATTACTTCCATACCGAGCTTATCTAATTGTTCAGCTTGATAAACTTCTGTCTTTTCTACACATACTGTTTTTGGATCTAGTACCAAAACATTCATTGATAGCCATACAGAATAATAACTCAGGTCTGGAGGTGAATTATGGGCAGGCTGAGCTGCATAAACAATTTCCCAGCCATTGTCTTCAAAAAGTTTCCTTTGTTCTTTTGGAAGTTTTCTAACCGGATTATTTAAAATTAACCCAGGTTTTATAGGTGTAAAAGTTGCATCTATATGAATTGGGTAGGGATCTCCTGGAAAATTTACTGTATGGATTCTGTGATCTGGAAAATGTCTTTTTAACCAGTCAATTCCTTTTAGATTAGTTGTAAATCCATGTTGAACAATTAAATCCTTCCCAAATCTTAAAATATCTGCAGCATCAAAAAGTGGCTCCTCTTCAGTTGTAACAAAATATTTTTTCTCTGCCCACTGTAATCTTTGATCGATACTCACATCTTCAGATAAATAATTCATATGATAATCGGCATCAGTCAATCTAGGCTTAGGTGCTGTTTCGTGTCTCATGCCTGGATCCTCAACAAAGTACTTTTGTAATAATGGTCTATAGGCCAAATACTCAAACCATCTACATCTAAAACTCATTGTGGCTTCCAGCATTTCTTTTCCAACTGTAATTATAACGTCTCTAGACGGCATACACCCAAACATATGTTCTACTTCCCAATCAGGAGTAGCAATTTTTTCATCAAATTTAAGTGGAGTAGGTCTATCAACTCTTATGCCTCTTCCTTCAAGTGTTTTAACAAATTTATCTAAAAGTTCATTAGCTCTATCTATAGAATCTTGTGTTCGTCTTCCGTGTTTACCTTTCATCACAGAGTCAGGTGGAATTTTACAATCAACAGCTGGTTCAGGTGCAGGAATACAGCAATTATCTGCCCTTCCAACAATTACATGTTTGAGCGGATCCCATTCATTCCAACTTTGAACAATAGTCTTTTTCATTTTATGTAAATGATTAATTTAAATAAAAGTTAATTTCAATAAATTTTAATACTAAGAATTTAAAATAAATTCTGATGCTCTTTCTGCAATCATTAAAGTTGGAGCATTTAGATTTCCACTTGTAATTTCTGGCATTACAGAAGCATCAACTACTCTTAAGTTTTCTATACCATGAACTTTTAGTTTTTGGTCAACTACAGCCATATTGTCTACTCCCATTTTTAAAGTACAAGATGGGTGATATGCTGTCTCTGCTTTTGAACGAATATATTCCTCAAATACTTCATTGGTTTGAGAATGTTCTCCTGGTCCAATTTCTTTTCCCGCATATGGTTTTAAAGAATCTTGTCCCAAAATTTTTCTAGCTACATGAATACATTCTATTGTTTGCTTTAAATCATCTTCATGTTCTAGATAATTAAATTGAATTTTTGGGTAATCGTGAGGGTTCGAGCTATTTAATGTTACGTGGCCTCTACTTTTTGGGTGGTTTGGACTTGCGTGTAATTGATATCCATGTCTATCTGGATCAACTAATCCATGATCGATTACAAAGGCAGGAAAAAAATGAAATTGAATATTTGGATATTCCCTTTCTGGAGAAGATTTACAAAAACCACCGGCTTCTAAAAAAGAGGTAGAGCAGGGACCACTTCTATTCAAAAACCATTGAATTCCAATTCTAACCATATTTAACTTATTAACGTATGAATATAAGGTATCTTTAGTTTTGCATTCTTGCTGAACATAAGTTTCCAAGTGATCTTGTAAGTTTTTTCCAACACCCTCTAAGTTATGAACAACATCAATTCCATTATCTTTTAAGTGTTGGCTTGGACCAATTCCAGAAAGCATTAGTAATTGTGGTGAATTAATTGCACCTCCACTTAAAATTACTTCTTTATTGGCAAAAATTTTTTCAACTTTATTTTTAATTTTTACTTCAATTCCAATTGCTTTTTTTCCATCAAAAATAATTCTCTCAACAAAAGCATCTGTAAATATTTTTAAATTCTTTCTTTTTTTGGCGGGATTTAAATAATATTTTGACACACTAGCTCGCTCACCTTTGTGAATAGTAACATCGTACATTCCAAAACCTTCTTGTTCTTTACCATTCATGTCATTATTTATTTTATAACCAGCCTCACCAGCAGATTCGATAAATGCTTTAAATAAAGGATTTTTATTTTTAGATTGGTTTACTGGTAGTATTCCGTTACCACCTCGATATTCATTTTCACCTTCAGACCATGTTTCAATTTTTTTGAAATAGGGAAGAACTTTGTCATAAGACCAATCCTCTAATCCAAAAGATGCCCATCTTTGATAATCATTTGGATTTCCTCTAACAAATACCATTCCATTATGAGCAGAACACCCGCCAATCATTTTTCCCCTTGGACAAAACAATCTTCTGTTATGTAGATGAGGCTCTGGTTCTGAATAATATTTATAATTATATTTTGGATCATGCATTGTATATAAAATCGCAAGTGGCATGTTAACTTTCCAAATATCACTGGGTTTTCCTGCCTCAAATATTGCTACATTGTTTTGATCATTTTCTGTCAATCGATTTGCGAGTACACAGCCTGCACTTCCAGCGCCAATTATTAAATAATCAAAATTCATATAAGTTTTGAACTTAACAACTTTTCATAGTCATGAATAGATTTCATTTTAATGTCAGTTCTTTTAGCGGCTTCGTCAAATTTTCGGAGTAGAATTGATGGCTTAAAGTAAGATTTATTCTCAAACTTTTTACTTTCTTTATCATTTAAAACTCCTCCTTGTAACTTGAGGCTTATTTTTGACGCATCTGATAAAAAATCAAAATATTTTTTATCTCTAGCTAAATAACGTTTAGCTAAAACATGATATTTAATTGGCTCAACAACTTTTTGTCCAAAAAATTTTTTTAGATACTGATATCCAATATTTTCATGTTCTCCATCTAATTTATTTTTAACTAATTCATCTGGATCTTCTAAAAGAAAGTGACCATAGTCATGAAGTAAACATGCACAAATTAAATCATCATTACATTTAGCTTTTTCAGCTAGCATGGCAGACTGAATCATATGCTCTGACATAGTTACTTTCTCACCAATGTACAAAGATTTATTATTTATAAAATTTGAAATGATTTTATAAATTATCTTCATTTATTATTTCGGATGATCCCCTTCAACAGCTATACGATCCATTACTCTTTCAAAACCAAGCCCTTTATTTGGATAAAAATCAGCAATAGCATAATGTTGAACACTTCTATTATCCCAAATAGCTATTGCATTTTCGGTCCATTTAAATCTACAAGTAAGATCTAATCTTGCCTGATGTTCAAATAAATAATTTAATATCTCTTTACTTTCTTCTTTGTCCATACCAACAATTTCTTTTGTGTAAGTCCAATTTACAAAAAGAATTTTTTTACCTGTTTCTGGATGAGTTCTTAAAATTGGATGAGTGTTTGAGTATTCATCCATATTTCCATTACTTTGCATTGCTTTATATTTATCAAGAAAAAACCCACCTCCTAGTGACGAATGAACTGCTGTTTTATTTTTGATTTTATTTTTTATCTCTTCTTCTAGGGTCTCCCATGCAAGTTCCATGTTTGAGAAAACAGTATCTCCTCCAACTGGTGGAATTTTAATTGATTTTAAAATTACGGCCTTAGTTGGTTTTTCGTTATAGCTAACATCTGAATGCCAACCTTCACCCCATTGTGTTTTTTCTTCAGGCTTTTTTATTATTCTTATTATTTCAGGGAATTCACTTAAACCTCTTACATAAGCATGTGTTTCTAATGGTCCAAATTTTGAAGCTAGAGCAACATGTTGTTCTGAGGTCAAAGGTTGATTTCGAAAAAATATAACTTTGTGTTCTAATAATAGTTTATTTATTGTTTTAAAATTTTCATCTGAAACGTCAGTCAAGTCAATTCCACTTATTTCAGCACCTAATGCTCCTGATAATAATTTTACATCAATCATTTTTTAAGTTTTCCAATAATGGATAAATTGTCAGAATTAAATTCATTTTTATTTTCATTTATAAAATCATCCATAATTTTAATTTTTTCATCTTCAAATTCTGTAACTTTTCTTTTACTAAGATCAATATAAAGCGATAACATTTCAATAGTTGCCGATAATTTTTTTGATGATTTTTCAATCATTTCCATCTTAAAATGTAATCTCTTTCTATCACGATCAAAGAAGGTTAAAACAATTTCAACTTCATCTCCCTCTTTAACTTCACCATCATATGTAGTGCGAGTTTCAACAACCATGGTACTTCTTTGGGTATCCTTTGCAGATTTTTCACCCATCTTAAATTTTTCTAGAATTATCTCCCAAGTCTGATCAAAAACTAAGACATAGTAAGCCATGTTCATATGATTATTATAATCAGTCCATTCTTTTTTGATTGTTTGGTTTGTTATGTGAAAAGACATTTTTTTATTCCCTCGTCCTTTTTATAATAGTATAAATCTTACTTAAAATGAACAACAAGGTATTCATATCATGTGCTGTGACGGGGTCAGGAGATACCGCAGGTAAGCATCCAGAATTACCAAAAACACCAGAACAAATTGCTAAAGCATCAATTGAAGCCGCAAAAGCTGGAGCTGCTATTGCTCATATTCATGTGAGGGAGGAAGACGGAACTCCAAGTAGAAGATTAGAGTTATATAAAGAGGTTGTAGATAGAGTTCGTTCAAGTGATACAGATGTGATTTTGAATCTAACAACCGGTATGGGTGGAGATTTAGATATTGGTCAAGGCAAAGACCCATTAGAGTTTGGACCAATGACTGATATGGCAAATGTTATGGAAAGAATTGCAAATGCTGAGCAATTTTTACCAGAGATTTGCACTTTAGATTGTGGAACTTTAAACTTTGGTGATAGTTCAGTTATAACCGTTAATACTCCAAACGATTTAAGAAAAGCTGCAAAAAGATTGAAAGAAATTAAAGTAAAACCTGAAATCGAGGCATTTGATTTAGGCAATATGTGGTTTGGTGCACAGCTATATAAAGAAGGATTGTTGGATGATCCGCCTATGTTTCAAATGTGTTTAGGAATTCCTTGGGGAGCACCAGCTACTCCATTAGCAATGCAAGCTATGAAAGATATTATGCCAAAAGAAGGCGTGTGGTCAGGCTTTGCAATTTCAAAAAATGAGATGCCATTTGTAGCACAAACAGTAATTATGGGCGGTAATCCTAGAGTAGGTTTAGAAGATAATTTGTATTTATCTAAAGGAAAACTGGCAACAAATGCCCAATTAGTTGAAAAGGCAATTAGAATTGTTGAAGATCTAGGTGTATCAACAATGACACCCGCAGAAACAAGAGAGAAGTTAAAACTTGTTAAACACAAGTAATGCAAAATATTAAAAAAGTTGCTGTGATTGGAACAGGTGTAATCGGAGCAGGGTGGATTATACGTTGTTTGGCTCATAACAAAATTGTTTATGCATTTGATAAAGATATTAAGTTAAAAAAAAAATTGTTATCTGAAATTAAAAGAACTTGGCCATTTATAAAAAAACTATTTAATAAAAAAAAATTAAATCTAAAGAATTTTTATTTTTTTACCTCAATAGAACAAACATTAAAAAATGCAGACTTTATTCAGGAGTGTGCAACTGAAAATTATTCTTTAAAAACTAAATTGATGAGCGCTATTGGAAAATACGCAAAATCTAATTCAATAATTGCTTCAAGCTCATCGGGTTTATTACCAACGAGAATTTATTCAAAATGTAAAAATCCAGAAAGGGGAATAATTGGACATCCATTCAATCCTGTCTATTTATTGCCTGCTGTAGAAATTGTTCCAGGTAAGAGAACCTCAAAAAAAAATTTAAATTTGGCTAAAAACTTTTACAAATCAATTTCAATGAATCCAATTATGGTTAAAAATGAATTACCTGGATATTTGTCTGACAGATTACAAGAAGCTTTATGGAGAGAAGGACTACATATTATTAATGAAGGATATGCAACCACGGAAGAGTTAGATAGAGCAATTGAAGATGGCCCAGGATTAAGATGGTCTTTGATGGGTACATTTTTAACCTTTCATCTAGCTGGAGGAAAAATGGGAATGAAACATATGTTGGAACAATTTGGACCTGCTTTAAAATTACCATGGACTAAATTAAAGGCCCCTAAGCTATCAAAAAAATTATCTTCTAGATTGATTTCAGGAACAGCAAAACAGGCTAAAGGTAAATCGGTTGCAATGATATCTAATATAAGAGACCAGTATTTGGTTGATATTCAAAAGTTAAGAAAGAAATACGAAAAAAAACTTAGGTAAATTAATCATTTCTTTCTGTGTGACCATCTACAGAAATTACTTGTCCTGAAACCTTGCTTGAATCGTCTGAAATCAAAAATGCACACATCTTTCCTATATCTTCTTCAAGAATCCACTTTTTCATAGAACTCATTGAAATAAAATCTTTCTCAATTTTTTTCGATGAAACTTTTGTAAATTTTGCTTTATCTCTGATCACTCTTTTCATTCTTTCACCTTTAATTGAACCAGGGCATACTGCATTAACTCTTATATTGTATTTTCCAAGTTCCATTGCGAGAGTTTTGGTAATTCCAATAATTGCCCATTTACTTGCTGCATAAGGAGATCTTAATGGAAAACCGAGTATTCCTGCTGTTGATGAAATATTTATTATTGAACCATTTCTAGATTTTTTAATCAAGGGTATAGCTCTTTTGGTAAAATAAAAATGACTATTAACATCTACTTGAATAGTTTTTTCCCAGTCTTTAGACTTTAGTTTTTCTAGTGATCCTGTTGGTCCAGCAATTCCAACATTGTTGATTAAAGCGTCAATTTTTTTTGTTTTCTTACTTATTTTTTTAAATAAATCTAATACTTGGTTTTCGTCGGAAGCATCGCAATTATATGTAAATAGTCTCTTATTTTTAAGAGGGTGTTTGTTTAGTTTACTTAAGGATTTATTATCAATATCACAAAGGTACAAATATGCTCCACGTGAAAGACAAACTTTAGCAGTTGCTAAGCCAATACCAGATGCACCTGCAGAAATTATTATTTTTTTATTTTTTAATGATTGATTAACCATTAATTATGATTTTGTTAATGATGTCTGTAATTCTTTATTAGATATATAACCTTTAACATTTCCACTTTTGTCAACTACTTCACAATTAGAATTGGAGCATACAATTTGCGGTAAAAATTCCTCTATAAATTGATCTTCATTAACTTTGATTAAGTTAGATTTATCAATGTCATTAGCCTCATTAGCACTCTTCATAATAATTTTAGCTTTAATTACTTTTGCTCTATTAACGTCTTTAACAAATGCTTTTACATAATCATCTGCTGGTTTCATAATTATATCAACTGGGGTTCCAACTTGAACTAATTTTCCAGCGTTCAATATACCAATATGATCTCCAAGTCTTAAAGACTCGTCTAAGTCATGCGTAATAAATACAATTGTTTTTTTTAATTCTGATTGAAGATCTAGTAATTGTTTTTGCATATCACTTCTTATTAATGGATCTAATGCACTAAAAGCTTCATCCATTAACATTATATCACTGTCAGTTGCTAAAGCTCTTGCAAGGCCAACACGCTGCTGCATACCACCTGATAATTGATTTGGAAATTGATTTTCAAAACCACTTAAACCAACTGCTTCAATTTTTTCCATGGCGGTCTTATTTATTTCTTCCAATGGTTTTCCTTGCATTTCTAATCCATAGCCAACATTTTGAATAACTGTTTTATGTGGAAATAGACCGAACCTTTGAAAAACCATGCTCATCTTATGTCTTCTAAAATCAATTAGTTGTTCTTTATTGAAAGACATAACGTTATTTCCTTCTACTATTATTTCACCATCAGTAGGATCGATTAATCTATTTAAATGTCTAATTAGTGTTGATTTTCCAGAACCTGACAAACCCATACAAACAAAAGTTTCACCTTCTTCTATTTTTAATGAAACATTATCAAGCCCAACAGTATGACCAGTTTGTTCTAATACCTCTTCTTTATTTGCACCATTCTTTACCATTGGCATTACTGATTGAGGATTGCTACCAAAGATTTTATAAACATTATTAATTTCAATTTTAGACATTATTTACCTTTCTTTGTATTTGGTGCTGTTCTCTCTTGCAGAGTTTCTCCATAAGATTGAGTTATTCTATCAAGAACTATTGCTAAAAGTACAATTGCAATTCCAGCTTCAGCAGCCCTTCCTACATTTAATTGTTGAAGACCAAGTAAAACTTCATCTCCCAAACCTCTAGTACCTATCATCGATGCAATAACAACCATTGCTAAAGCCATCATTGTGCACTGATTTATACCTTGCATTATATTTGGTAAAGCTAATGGCATTTGTACGCCCCATAGCTTTTGTTTCTTACTTGCACCAAATGCATCTGCAGCTTCAATTACCTCAGTATCAACAAGCCTTATTCCTAAATCTGTAAGTCTTACTAAAGGAGGAACTGCATAAATAAATGTTGCTATAATCGCTGGAACTGCACCTAAGCCAAACAACATAATACCTGGAATTAGGTAACAGAAACTTGGAATAGTTTGCATTAAATCTAAAACTGGTAAAATTATATTTCTTGTTCTTACGCTTCTTGCCATCGCTATTCCCAATGGGATTCCTGCAACTACACAAAGAAATATTCCAATTAACATTATAGCAGTTGTTTCAATTGCTTTTTGCCAAAATATTGGGTGAAGAAAACCTATAAAAAAAGTGCAAAACCCTACAAATACTGTTGTTCCAACTTTTCTACCACTTGCAAAATAAGTTAGAACTACGACACCGAGTATAACCAATGGCCATGGAGCTTGAATTAAAAAATTTTTTACAAGCATTAACATATAAAGAAGGACATTATTTATTGCTTCAAATATATATCCATATTTTTCATTAAGTGTTTTAAAACCAACATTGATCCAATTCATTAAAGGTAAATCTAACCATTTTGGCCATTTACCTCCTAACCAAGAAAAATCATTTAATAATTCTCCAATATTATCTGGTTTTCTTTTTGATTGAGAATAGCTAGTTATTAATAACCACACAAAGATAACGAGCAAACCAATATTAAAAAATATTTTTTTATTTTTCTTTAATGCTTCCATAATTTACTTCTTACTTAAAGAAAGAGCCCCGAAGGGCTCTTTTATAATTATTTAATATATTGGATTATAGAGCGGCGCTAACTTTTTTAGCAACGTCTGCTGGCACCCAATCTTTCCACATGCTTTCATTTTTTAAGAAGTGCATCGCGGTAAGTTCCATATCACCATCTGACTCATCTTCGTAAAAAGCTAACATTTTGTTAACTGTAGCTGTTGGAATAGTATATTTCTTTAAGAAATCAGTTTCTTTTGGATTAGCTTTCGCCCAATCAGTTAAAACAGATTTAGTCAAAGCCATATCTCTATATTCACATGCACAGCTTTTTTTGTAAGCATCTGGTCCGTTTGCTTTAATATCTTCAACAACTGCGGACATAGAATTCCAACAATCAGAATCAAATTTTGGTTCTGTAAGTCTAACTAGGTCAACTTTACCCATTAAACCAGTTGGCGCCCAGTAATATGTAAAGATTGGTTTTTTCTTGGCAAAAGCTCCTGCAATAGCAGCATCTAATGCTCCACCTGAACCTGGGTCAAAGTTAGTATAGTATTTATCTAAACCATACTCTATTTGTTTAACCAAGTTTACAGTGTAACAAGTCCAACCAGATATACAGCTAGTCATTCGTCCTTTTGAAGGATCTTCTGGATCTTTAAATAAAGCTGCAATTTTTGGATCTTTCATATCATCAACTGATTTCAAATTGTATTTATCAGCTGTTGTTTTATCTACATAGAAAGCTTGTTGTGAGTCAGGAGTGTTAACTCCAATATTAATAATAGTACCAGCCTTTTCATGTGGCTCGTAATTAGCAATAATGTTGTCATACCAAACTTCTGTAATAACATCTAATTGACCGTCGTAATGAGCAGCCATTATTGGGGTAGTACTCCCTTTAGTTACAGAAACTTCACACCCGTATCCTTTTTCAAGGATAAAAGTAGTAATTGCTGTATGGATGTTAGCACTACTCCAGTCAAAATCTCCTAATCTTGCCTTACAATCACCAGCGTTTGCATTACTTACAATCAAAGATGACAGAAGGAAAATTGAGATTGTTAATCTCTTTAAAAACTTCATTAAATTATCTCCTTAAGGTTAAGTTTTAATTTTAAGATTTAATAATGAATGTAGATAAAAAACAAGCTTTGAATTATAAATACAACTATCAATTGAGTTGATTTGGATACTCTTTTATATAAAAATTAACTATGAGCTCAATTTCTAAATTAGAAAAAAATTCAACATATTTAAAAGTTATTTGGAATGATGGGGAAGAAAGTAAGTTTAATTATCTTTGGTTAAGAGATAATTGTCCAACTGCTCATGACAAAGATTCAAGACATAGAATGTTTAATATTTTGGAAGTCTCAAAAAATATTAATCCCACGAAATATTCAATAGGTTCAGATGGAAAATTAGAAATTGAATGGAGCGAAGGAAATCACATAAGTTATTACGATCCTAAATGGTTAAGAGAAAACTGTTATACTTTAAAAAATAAGCAAAAGTATGTGTCACCTTATAAACTTTGGGATAGTTCTTTAGAAAATAACTTAAAATCTATTCATATTGATCACGATGAAATTTTAAACTCTGATGATGGTTTGATTAAATGGTTAGAGCTCTTACATTATATTGGAATAGCAATTGTTAAAAATGCTCCAGTAGAAAAAAATTCTGCATTAAATGTTTTAAATCGTATAAGTCATACTCGAGAAACTTTTTTTAAAACACCTTTTGAAGTAATTAATATTCCAAAACCAAATAATTCTGCATATACAGCGCACGCTTTAAGGAATCATATGGATTTGCCTTGGTTTGAAAATCCACCTGGATATCAATTTTTACACTGTTTAATAAATTCAGCGAAGGGCGGCGACTCATCTGCTGTAGATGCATTTGCTGTGGCAGATTATTTAAAAAATAACGAAAAAGATACTTTTGATATATTGGTAAATACTCCACTTAAGTTTAGAGATAAAGACTATACTCAAGAAGCAGTCAGAAGTGTCTATGGTACAGCAATATCACTCACTAAAGACGGAGATTACAACGATGTTCGTTATAGTATTGCAACACTAGATGCTCTTGATTGCCACCCAGATATAATGGATTCAGTTTATAAAGCTCATCATCGATTTGGAAATTTATTACATGATGCTAAATTTCAAATTAAATTTAGATTAGAGCCAGGTGATATTTTTTCATTTAACAATAGAAGATTACTTCATGGAAGAACTGAGTTTGATCCTAATTCAGGTCATAGACATCTCCAAGGCTATTACATGGATAGAGATGAAATTATAGGAAGATTAAAATATCTTAAAAGTTATTAACAGATACAACCTGATTTAGAAAAATTATATATTTTAATATTTAAGTAATTTGAATTTAACGTTATCTTAACATTTATATTTTACTTAATTGTAAATACATAAATTAAAAAGAGAGGGAAAAAATGAAAAAAATACTTAGTATTTTAACAATTCTATTTACATTCTCTTTTACATCACACAGTTACTCAAAGACAGAAATTCATTGGTGGTACGGAAACAGTGGTTTTCTTGGTGATGTAATTATTGAAATTGCAAATAGATTTAATGCTTCACAAGATCAATATACGGTCATTCCTACAGGTAAAGGAAGTTACGAAGATAACATGGCTGCAACTATTGCAGCTTTTAGAGCAGGAGATCAACCACACTATTCACAGGTTTACGATGCTGGTGCTGCGATAATGGTGGCACAAGTAAAAAATGGTGTTGTCATTGGTTTTGAAGAAATGGCAGAGAAATATGGAATTAAAGTCGATGCAGACAATTATATTCCAGGAATTAAAAATTTCTATGCTGACTCTGATGGAAAAATGATTGGTGTTCCTTTTAATAGTTCAACTTGTTTAATGTATGCAAACATGGACATATTAAAAAAAGTAGGAATTGAATCAGTGCCAAAAACTTATGAAGAGTTTGAGGCTATGGCTCCAAAAATTAAAGCTGCTGGATACATACCTTTAGTTCAAAGTCACTTTCCTTGGATCTGGACAGAAAATTTCTTTTCAAGACATAATCTACTTATGACTGATGGAAACAATGGTTACGATGCTGTTCCAACAAAAACTTTATTTGCTGAAACAGATGCATTTGTGATGCATTGGAAAAAAGTTAAGGAATGGTATGAAAAAGGTCTTTATGGTTATAAAGGAAGAGCATGGGGAGACAACCAAGCTCCATTTATAGCTGGTGAAGCTGCGTTTTGGTTTGGTTCAGCTGCATCGTTCGGTGGAATGAAAGGTGTTGTACCTAACTTTACAGTAAATCATATTCCTTACTGGGACTCTGTAACGGGCGGTAAAGAGTATCCAACGTTTATCGGTGGTGCTGCTAACTGGATATTAAATGGTCATACAGAAGAAGAGTACAAAGGACTTGCTAAATTTATAGAATTTATGGGTTCTCCAGAGATGGATCTGTATTATCACAATATGACTGGTTACTCTGCAGTAACTAAAGGTGGTATAGAGTTAGCTGAAACTATAAACTTCTATAGAGCTTCTCCATATCATAAAGCAGTTGGTGAACAATTAAGCTTAGAAGGTTCGACTATTCCTGGTGGATATAGAGCTGGTAACTGGCCGCAAATTCGTGAAGTAATTTACGAAAATGTTGAGCCAATGTTAAACGGCAAAATATCAATCGAAAAAGGATTGAAGAACATGGATAAAGGTGCAGCTAAATTGTTAAAACAATTTGCTAAAACTTTATAATTAATAATTTAAATAAGGAGGGTAAATCAATACCCTCCTTATTTTTTATTTTATTTATATGAAAAAAGTCCAATTTAAATCTAGCTATTCACAATATTTATTCTTAGCACCTCAGTTAGGAATTTTATTAATTTTTTTATATTGGCCAATCATACAAACTTTTAGAGATGCATTTACAATGCAAGATGCTTTTGGATTTGGAGCGACGTTTGTATGGTTTGATAATTTTTTATTTATTTTTGATGATCCAGCTTATTTCATAGCTTTCAAATTTACTATTATTTATAGTTTTGTGATTACATTAATTACAGGCTCAATTGGATTGTTGCTTGCCGTTCAGGCTAATAATGTAATGCATGGTAAAAGCACTTACAAAACACTTTTAATTTGGCCTTATGCAATCGCGCCTGCTGTTGTTGGTGTAATGGCAAATTATTTTTTTAGTGAAAGATTTGGACTTCTTTACCATTTATTTCATGAACTTTGGGGATTTAATTGGTACGAAAGTGTTTTCGACTCTTATATTTACGTAATAATAGCTGGTTCTTGGAAGCAAATCAGTGCTAATTTCATTTTCTTCTTGGCAGGTCTTCAAGCTATACAAAAATCTGTAATTGAAGCATCAATGATTGACTGTAAAAATAGTTTTAGAAGATTTTGGACAATTACATTCCCATTATTAATGCCAACTACGTTCTTTTTAATAATTATTAATATAACCTATGCTTTCTTTGATACATTTGGAATTATCGATACCACAACAATAGGTGCTCCTTCAGGTGAAACAAGAACTCTAGTTTATAAAGCCTACATGGATGGATTTAGAGGATTAGATTTAGGAAGCGCAGGAGCTCAATCAATAATGATGATGTTGATTGTATTAGTAATTACAATTTTTCAATTTAGATATATCGAAGGGAAAATACATTATAATTAATGACTAGATTTATCACATCAAGTTTTTCACATTTAATTTTACTCATTGGAATACTTATCATGGTAGTTCCTGTATGGATGATTTTTGCTAGCTCAACGCACACAAGTTCAATGATTAATATGAATGGTCTTCAAATGTTTTTAGGAGATAGCTTTTATGAAAATTACTTACGAGTTTTATTATATGAGGGTGGTTTTTTTAAAGAGATAACAGCATTAAAAATGTTTTTTAATAGTTTTATCATGGCTACAGGAGTTGCAATATTATCTGTTGTTACATCTTTAATGGCTGCGTACGCTTTAGTTTATTACAGAATTAAACATGCAACATTATTGTTTTGGATAATATTTATAACAATTTTAGTTCCATTAGAGTTAAGAATTTTTCCTACTTATTCAGTAATGGCTGAACTTAATCTAGTAAATTCTTACTTTGGATTAATAGTTCCTATTTCAGCCTCAGCTATAGCAACCTTATTCTTTCGACAATTTTATAAAACTGTTCCAGATGAATTACTTGAGTCCGCAAAACTTGATGGGGCAAATACTTGGAGATTTTTTGTTGATTTTTTAATTCCTTTGTCCAAAACAATGATTGTAGCAATGTTAATATTTATGTTTGTCTTTGGTTACAACCAGTACTTATGGCCACTATTGGTAACAACTTCAGAACAATATTGGACAGTGGTTATGGGACTAAAAATGATGTCAGGTTCTATTGTTAATCGTTTTGCTTTCGTGATGATGTCTATGGTTCCACCAGTTTTAATTATAATTGTGTTACAGAAACATTTTATTAAGGGGGTTTTTCAAGATAAATGAAAATTAAACCACTTCAAATAATTGCTCATATTATTTTAATATTAGGAGTCTTGTTAATGGTAGTTCCTATTTGGATATCTTTTGCAAGTTCTTCACATGACTCTGTAACTATACTGACAGAAGGTATGAAGTTTCATATAGGTGATCAGCTAGCAAGAAACTATAACGAAGTTTTAAATGAAAAAGGTGGTTGGTCCGAAGAAGTGACTGCTGCAAAAATGTTTATTAATAGCTTTATAATGGCGTTAGGAATTGCAACACTTAAAGTAGTTATTTCTGCAATGTCTGCGTACGCCTTGGTTTATTATAGATTTAAATTAGCTGTACCAATTTTTTGGCTGATCTTTATTACTTTACTTGTTCCTTTGGAGGTAAGAATTTTTCCAAGTTATAAAATTGTATCAGATTTAGGTTTAACAAATTCATATACAGGCCTTATTCTTCCGTTAGTTGCTTCAGCAACAGCAACTTTTTTCTTCAGACAATTTTACAAAACAATTCCAGATGAACTTTTGGAGTCAGCAAAATTAGATGGAGCAAATGCTTGGAGTTTTTTCATAGATTTCTTGGTTCCATTATCTAAAACTATGATAGCAGCAATGTTTATCTTTATGTTTGTATATGGATATAGCCAATATTTATGGCCGCTAATAATGACAACTGCAGAAGAATACTGGACTGTTGTAATGGGAATGAAAATTATTTACACAGAAAGCTACGAAGGAGTTGCCCTGCCAAGAACGGCAGAAAGATTTGCGTATATCATTTTATCAATGATCCCACCAGTTTTAGTGGTAGTATTTTTACAAAAATGGTTCATAAAAGGATTAATTCAAACGGAGAAATAAATGAGTTTTTTAGAATTAAAAAATGTGACTAAGATTTACCCAAACGGAACTAAGGCTGTTCATGAAACCTCATTAAGTATTGATGAAGGAGAATTTATGGTTTTTGTAGGACCTA
Organism: uncultured Pelagibacteraceae bacterium; assembly: GCA_902589455.1. Classification (GTDB taxonomy): domain Bacteria; phylum Pseudomonadota; class Alphaproteobacteria; order Pelagibacterales; family Pelagibacteraceae; genus Pelagibacter. Next base: position 121,023 of record CACISX010000001.1, read on the forward strand.
GCGGGTGTGGAAAATCAACTTTATTAAGAATGGTTGCAGGTTTAGAAGATATTACAGATGGTGATATCAATCTTGATGGAAAATTAATGAATGAAGTTGATCCATCTGAAAGAGATGTAGCAATGGTGTTTCAGAACTATGCATTATACCCACACATGAATGTTTACAATAATTTAGCATATGGTTTAAAAAATAGAGGAATTGATAAACAAACAATCGAGCAAAAAGTAAATGATGCAGCTAAGCTTTTACAAATTTCAGAATATTTACAGAGAAAACCTTCAATGTTATCTGGGGGTCAAAGACAAAGAGTTGCAATGGGCAGAGCAATTGTAAGAAATCCAAAAATATTCTTATTTGACGAGCCTCTTTCAAACTTAGATGCAAAATTAAGAATTCAGATGAGACTTGAAATTAAAAAACTTCAGCAGAAAGTCGGAGTAACAAGTATATTTGTTACGCATGATCAAGTTGAGGCCATGACACTCGCTGATAGGTTAGCAGTAATTAATAATGGAATTATTGAACAACTTGGTACTCCTATAGAGATATATGATAATCCAAAATCTTTATTTGTTGCCGGTTTTATTGGCTCACCGCAAATGAATTTTTTAGACGGTAGTTTAAAAAATAAAACATTATCTGCAGAAGGTTTTGAAATTAAAGATATTAATAGTAACTATGAGGGAGAAGTTATATTAGGAATAAGACCTGAGCATTTAAGTCAAACTGAAAATGGTTTAATTAATTTAAAAGTAGACTTAGTGGAACAACTTGGTTCGGATAATCTTGTTTATGGTCAATTGAAAGATAAAAAAGACTTTTGTTACAGGTGTCCAGGAAATCAAACAATTGAAAAAAGTTCTAACCTAAGTTTGAATATTGATAATAACAAATATTATATTTTTGACAAGAGTACTGGCAAAAGAGTTAATTAAATTTGATTTTAAGTAAACCAAATCATATAAAAATTTATGGTCACCGTGGAGCTAGAGGAGATCTTCCTGAAAACACTCTAGAAAGTTTCAAATATTTATTTGAAAACAATATTAATGCATATGAAGCAGATATTTTGATTTCAAAAGATCTTATTCCTGTGATTACTCACGACTTTAGATTAGACCCAAGTTTTACAAAAGATAGTGAGGGAAGTTGGATAGAGGATGAAAATATAAAAATTTTTGATTTAACTTATGAAGAACTTTTAAAATTTGATGTAGGTTCTATTAATAAATTATCTAGATATGGAAGAAGATTTGTTAATCAAAAATCTTTAGAAAATCAGAGAATACCAAAACTTTCTGAATTATTGGACTTGTCTTCAAAAAATAAATCTGAAAATTTATTAATAAATTTAGAAATTAAATCTACCCCAGATGAAGAAAATTTAACACCTGCTCCTGAAGATATGGTAAAATTAGTTGTCAACGAGATAAACAAATCAAATTTAAAAGACAAAATAATTGTTTCTTCATTTGACTGGAGAACCCTGACAGAAATTAAAAACCAATATCCTGAAATATCAAGAGCATATTTAACTTATCAACAGGTGAGGGGAATAAAAATTAAAAAAACTATATACAATAGATCCCCATGGATGAGTTTTTTACCTTTTTATGAAGATCATGAATTGCCAAAAATTATAAAGTCCCAAGGTGGAAAAGCTTGGCATCCATACAGAAAAGACATTACAAAAAAACTAGTCGATATTTCTCATCAAGAGGATTTGCCGGTTAATGTATGGACTGTAAATGAAGAGTACGAAATGTTAAAAATGATTGAGTACGGTGTAGATGGCATCATGACAGATTACCCACAAAGGTTGAAGGAACTTTGTAAAAAAGAAAATATAAACTGGTTCTAGTTTATTTTTATGGATTTAAACATAGTTAATAATGAGGAAAAATTTTTAGCAGGTAAACTTCAAGGATATTCTTTAAATGATGCAGAAAATAAATTTGATGAAAAAGGAAATCCTTTACCATTTTCAGGCTGCACAATAATTTGCAATATTCCTTTAAATACTGATTTATCAGATGAGATAATTAGTCTTCAAAAAAAAATAGAAAATTATAATCCCAACAAAACTTATTTCTATTTACCTCCTTCCAGTTTTCATATGACATTATTTGATTGTTGCAATTTTAATACAAAAAACACCAATTATTGGCCATCAGATATAGATCCTGATATGGATTACAAAGATATAGCTATTGAATTAAATAAAAGAATTCAGAATTATAAATTTCCAGAAGAATTTAATCTTAAACTAAAAATGTTTTTTGGTGGTTACAGTATTATTTTAGAACCATATTCTGAAAAGGATGAAAAAATATTAAGAAATTGTAGAGATGAACTAAGCAATTTATTAAAAATTAAATTTGAAAACCATCAAAGATATACTTTTCATATTACTTTGGGATATATCTTGAGAGAACTTAATCAGATTGAAATAAAAAATTTAATTGAATTTAATAAAAATCTATCTCTGGACTTTAGTAAAAAATTTCCAAAAATTACTTTTACAAAACCTGAAATATGTACTTTTGAAGATATGCTAGAATTTAAAAGTATTAATCTTTCCAGCCTGTAACAGTTTTTACTTCTAAATATTCTTCAAGCCCCCAAACTCCACCTTCTCTTCCATTTCCTGATTGTCTATATCCTCCAAATGGTGTTCCGGCATCAGCTGTATTTCCATTGATATAAACACATCCTGACCTTAGTTTTTTTGCAACCCTATGAGCTTTCTCTCTATCATCTGTTTGTAAATAATTTCCTAAACCATAAGATGTATCATTTACAATATTTATAGCCTCATCTTCATTTTCAAAAGGGATTATGGAAAGTACAGGACCAAAAATTTCCTCCTTTGCAATTCTCATTTCATTTGTAACGTTTGTGAAAATTGTTGGCTTAATAAAATAACCTTTATTTAATCCATTAGGCAGCTCGGGACCACCCGCAGATAATGTTGCTCCTTCTGATATTCCACTTTCAATTAAATTTATAATTTTATCATACTGAGTTTTAGAAATAACCGGACCAATATGATCTCCTTTTTTTGATGCTTGATCTACTTTTATCTTATTGGCTTCATCTACTGCCTCATCCACTGCTCTTTTATAAATAGATTTTTCAACCAACATTCTTGTTGGAGCATCACATGACTGACCAGAATTACTCATTACATTTCTTATGCCATCTCTAACTGCATTTTTATAACTATCTGCAAAAACTATATTTCCACCTTTGCCACCAAGTTCTAAGCAAACTCTTTTTATTGTTTCGGCTGCATTTTTCGAAATTAGTCGTCCAGCACGTGTTGATCCTGTAAATGAAACCATATCTATATCTGGATGACTAGATATTTGTGTCCCTACTCCTGCACCATCTCCATTAACAAGGTTAAATACTCCTTTTGGGAAACCAACTTCATCAATCATTTCTGCAAACAACATTCCAGAAATAGGTGCTATCTCAGATGGTTTTAGTATCATTGTACATCCAGTTGCAAATGCTGGAACTACCTTGAGGGCTATTTGGTTGATTGGCCAATTCCATGGGGTAATTAGTCCGCAAACTCCGATTGGTTCATAATAAATGTGGTTATTAGATTTTTGATTAAAATGTTCATCAAACTCAAAGTCTTTAAGTCTTAAAATAAAATCTTCTAAGTGTGTTTGCCCAGATCCGGTTTGAACATCTGTTGCCCAATCCATTGGTGCACCCATTTCAAGAGAAATAGCTTCTGCCATTTCTCCGAACCTTTTTTTATAAACTACTAGCAATTTTTCGAGAAGTTCTAACCTTTCTTCTTTGCTAGTTTCTTTCCAGGTTTCAAATGCTGTTTTTGCGGCTTGAACCGCATTATCTGTATCTTTTTTTGAGCCTAATGAAATAACTGCAAAGGGATCTTCATTACAAGGGTTAATTACCTCAAAGTCATTTTTTTCTATTGGATCAACCCATTTACCATTAATATAAAATTTCCTTTTATCTAGCATTTAATAATCTTAGCACATTAATTAAATTTCATATCCTTTTTCTTCAGGTTCATTATCCACAAGTTCATCAGGAAAACCTTCAGCTCTAAAATCAATTTTATTTAAATCTTCCATTCTTTTTACAATCATCGAAGACCATGCTCTTGAACCATATTTTTTTTGACCATCTTTAAATATTTCAACTATCTTTGGAGAAATCTCTAAAGGAGTGTTTAATTTCTTAGCCAGATTATCAAATAAACCAGTATCTTTTAAAACAAGATCCATTGTGAAATTAATATTATAAGAGCCATTTAAAATAACCTGACTTTCTGTTTCATGAACAAATGAATTTCCAGATGAAACTGCTATACCTTTAAATACTTTAGCTAGATCTAAATTTGATTTTTTTGCAATAGTCCATGCTTCACCTAAAGCCACTAAATGAACCGATGCCAAATAATTTGTTATGACTTTAAGAACCGATGCACTACCTAATTCACCAGTATGCAGTACTTTTCTGCCCATTACAGTTAATGCAGGCAAAATTTTTTCAAAAGCTTTTCTTTCTCCACCTACAAATATAGCAATATTACCTGTAGCAGCTCTATGACAACCACCACTTACAGGTCCATCTAGTGGAATAGCTTTTTTTGATATTACCTTGTTTCCAAGTCTTTTAACTTCGTTTTCATCTGTTGTACTCATTTCTAACCAAATTTTATTTTTTGATAAACCATTTATAATTCCATCTTCATTTTCCATAACTTCTGCAGAAACGTCAGGTGAAGGAAGAGAAGTAATAATTAGATCTGATTGTTCTGCTAATTCTTTAGGAGACTTTGCAATTTTAGCTCCAAGCCCTTTAAGTGAATTTGTTAAACTTTCATCTATATCTCTAACAGTAACATCGAAATTATTTCTTAATAAGCTTCCAGCGAGTTTACCGCCTACATTACCCAATCCAATAAAACCTATTTTCATTTTATTTCCTCTTCTTTTTTATTTTTTGTAAATACAATTAAAATCACACCTACTATTATTATTGCACCACCTATAAATAATTCTTGTGTTGGTTTTTCACCTAAAAGAAAAATTGCAGCCAATAATCCTGTTGGGGGTATACCCATTGTAACGATAGGAAGCACTTTATAAAGCGGGTTGTTTTTTAAAACATAATAGAAACAACCATAAGTAATTGGTTGCATGATGAAACCAATATAAATTGCAATGATCCAGTGATCAATCTTGGCATTTGTTAAATAATTAATTGTATTTCCATCAATTATTGATGAAAGCATTATTAGAATTGGCCCAGAGAAAAATGCTAACCAAGCAACTAAAGCTAAAGGGTTTATTTCTTTACTTAAAGGTTTAACCATAACTTGTCCAAGAGCCCATATAGCAGATCCTAAAATTGTAAGACCAATTCCAATAAATTTTCCATCCAAGTTTGGAGATCCAGTTAAAATATAAACACCAACAAAAGCGATAGCTATACCAATCAAAGCTCTGATAGTTGGTTTTTCTTTAAGCATGAAGTAAGCAAAAATAACTCCAAACGGAACTTCCATCTGAACCAAAAGAACTGCTGAAGATGCATCAATTAAATCTAAACCAGTATATGTAATACTATATTGCAATGTATTAGCCACTAATGATGCAGCAAATATTCTTTTCAAATATCCTTTTGGTATTGGAAACCACCAAATTAATATTGATGCAGCAAATGTAAATCTTATACCCATTAAAAGTATAGGGGGGAAAGATTCAAAAGCAGGTTTTGCAATTACAAAACCGAAGCCTAAAAAAATAGGCACAAGGGATGCTACAAAAGTATCTTTTATATTCATGCCTATTTTAATATTAATGATTATTAAAGAACTTATGATATATTCACTTTTTAAAATATGAATTCAACAAAAATAGATCCAAAGTTTATTGGAAAATCTAATCCAAGAGTTGGTCTTATTGCTCTGGCAAGTGACTTTATGATTGAGAAAGATTTTATCAATGTAATTAAAGACAAAAAGATTGATTTTTTTGTCAACCGGATAGAATGCTACAACCCTCTCACGAAAGAAAATCTCATCAAAATGTCTAATAAAGTAACTGATGTAACAAAAGATATCTTGCCTGATCAAGATTTGGATTGTGTTGTTTACGGATGTACTTCAGGAACTATTGCAGCAGGACATGAAACAATAGAACAAAAAGTTAAAATTGCAAAACCTATGGCTGAAGTTTCAACCCCTAGCACTGCAGCTATACAAGCTTTAAAAAAACTAAATATAAATAAAGTTTCAATATTTACTCCATATAGCAAAAAATTAAATGACGATGTTTTAGATTATTTTAAAAGCGAAGGTTTTGAAGTTACATCTAATTCTTATTTTGATATTCAAGATGATTATGACATTGGAAAAGTTGATCAAGACTATTTATATGAAGTATTATCAAAAATAGATTTGAATGGAGCTGATGCTTTATTTGTGTCATGCACAGCTTTACCAGTTCTAGAAATTATTGATAAATTAGAAAAAAAATTGAATACCATTGTTTTATCTAGTAATCAGGCTTTAATTTGGGATACCCTTATAAAAATTAAAAAAAATAATTCAGTTGAGGGATTTGGAAAATTATTTAAAGTAAATTGATGTCATTTAATAAAGAAGAGTACAAACAAAGATTAAAAAAAGTTCAGAAAATGATGCAGGAAAAGGGCATCGAGCTTTTAATTTCACATGATACAAATAATATGAATTATTTAACAGGCTATGATGCGTGGTCTTTCTATTATGCTCAATGTGCTATTGTTCATGTAAATGCCGATGAACCTTTATGTTTTGTAAGAGCGCAAGATGCTGGTGGTGCGTATATAACAACTTACTTAAAAAATGAAAATATCATTGTTTATGATGAAAACTATATTCATACATGGCCAAAACATCCCTATGATTATTTAGTTAAAATAATTAAAGAGCGGAAGTGGGATAGCCTAAATATAGGTGTTGAAATGGATGCACATTATTTTACTGCATTTTGTTATGAAAAAATAAAACAAGGATTACCAAACGCAAATATTAAAGATAGCAATCGGTTAGTTAACTGGGTAAGATTAGTTAAATCAGATGCTGAAATAGGTTTGATGAAGTCTGCAGCAAAAATTTCAGAAAAAGGAATGAAAACTGCAATGGAAGTTATTAAACCAGGAGTTAGACAGTGTGATGCAGTTGGTGAAATTCAAAAAACTTTATTTTACGGTACAGAGGAATTTGGAGGAGAATATTCAAGTATCGCAACCTTACTTCCTACAGGAAAAGGAACTTCAGCTTCACATTTAACTGCAACACAGGATAAATTCGTAGAAGGAGAGGCCACAATAATTGAATTATCTGGAGTTTATAAGAGATATCACGCGCCTATGGCTAGAACAGTTTTGCTTGGAAAACCTAATCAATTAAAGATTGATACAATGAATAAAACAATTGAGGCATTAAATACTGGAATTAGTGCAATCAAACCTGGAAATACAGCAGATGATGTTGCGCAAGCTTTTTGGAAAATTTTAGATAAATACGGAATAGAAAAAAAATCTAGAACAGGTTATTCAATAGGAATTGGTTATCCACCTGACTGGGGTGAGCATACTCTTAATATATACAAAGGCGATATGACCGTTCTAGAACCTAATGTTTGTTTTCACATGATAGCAGTAATGCAGTTTGGAGACTGGGGCGTTGAAGCATCTGAAGCTATTAGAGTTACGGAGAATGGATCAGAGTTATTCTGTAATTTTCCAAAAGAGCTTCATATAAAGAGTTAATTAACTATTGAAATCTAGTTATACAAATGTTTTATATTCAACTTTATGTCTAAAAATCCAGAATTTGTAAAATTTGATAAAGTAGATAAAAGTTATGACGGTAAAGTTCTTGTTGTTAAAGATCTTCAATTAGATATTGCTGAAGGTGAATTTATAACAATGCTCGGTCCGTCTGGGTCAGGTAAAACAACATGTTTAATGATGTTAGCTGGATTTGAAACTCCCACTAATGGTGAAATTTTATTGGATGGAAATATAATTTCCAATATTCCACCTCATAAAAGAGGAATTGGAATGGTTTTTCAAAATTACGCATTATTTCCTCATATGACCGTATATGAAAATTTAGCTTTTCCATTAAGAGTAAGAAAAGTTGAAAAAGATGAGATAGATAAAAAAGTTGATAAAGCTTTATCTATGGTATCTTTAAATGGGTTTGAGACAAGAATGCCTGCACAGCTTTCAGGCGGACAACAACAGCGTGTTGCAGTTGCCAGAGCGTTAGTGTTCGATCCTGCTGTAGTATTAATGGACGAACCTCTAGGAGCATTAGACAAAAATTTAAGAGAAAGCATGCAATATGAAATTAAACATATTCATGAGAGTATTGGGGTAACAGTTGTTTACGTTACTCACGATCAAAGTGAAGCTCTAACAATGTCGAATAGAATTGCAGTTTTTAATGATGGAAAAGTTCAACAATTATCAGATCCTGCAGAACTTTACGAGAAACCGGTAAATTCTTTTGTTGCAGAATTTATAGGTGAAAATAATACCTTTAATGGAGAAGTAGTTGATATTGCTCAAGACAAATGCAAAGTTAAATTAGCAAACTCAGAAATATTAGCTAATCCAATTTCTGTTAAGTCTAAAGGAGAAAAAACCACTGTTTCATTAAGACCTGAAAGAGCTTTAATTAATCCCAAAGAAAAAATGGATAATATGTTTACTGGCAAAATAGAAGAGGTGATTTATCATGGTGATCATACTAGAGTTAGATTAAATCTTTTAGGGAGTGCGGAGTTTATTTTAAAAGTTCCTAATAGTACATCCAACTTAGAGCTGAAAGTAAGCCAGGATATTAATATTGGTTGGAGCAGCATAGATGCTAGAGCATTAGATCCAAAGTAATATTTCATCTAAAACATAATATATATCAAGGTAAAAAAGAGCTGTTGACTTCGGTTTGTCTATTTGTTGTACTTTTGTTTATATAAATTAATTTATATTAACGTTTAAACGGAGGAATAATGAAGAAAATAAGTAAATTATTGCTAGCTCTTTCTTTTGCTCTTTCAATAACTTCATCAGCATTTGCAGTTACAGTTGCATCTTGGGGTGGAGCTTATACAGAGTCTCAAAAGTTAGGGTATGGTGATCCGACTGCTAAGGCACTAGGAATAGAAGTCAACTGGGTTGACTATTCTGGTGGTTTATCAGAAATAAAAGCACAAAAAGAAGCAGGTGCAATCACTTGGGATATTATAGACTTATTCGCATTTGATACTATTAATGGATGTGATGAAGGTTTATTTGTTGAATTTGATTTTGACAAAGACTTCCCACCAGCACCGGATGGAACTCCTGCAAGTGAAGACTTTTTCACAAGCATGCCTAGTAAATGTGCAGTAGGAAACATTTTGTATTCTTGGAACTATGCGTTCGATACAAGAGCTTTTAGTGGTAAAGAACCATCAACTATCAAAGACTTTTTTGATACTAAAAAGTTTCCAGGAAAAAGAGCTATCTACAAAAGTGCTTTAACTAACCTTGAAATCGCTTTAGCTGCTGACGGAGTTAAAATGGGTAAAGGTGGTGAAAGACTTTACAGATTTATGGAAGAAAAAGATGGATACATCGACAGAGCAATGAATAAAGTAAAAGCTCTTTGTGAAGATCCAAACGGAGGATGTGTATTCTGGTCTGCTGGTGCTCAACCACCTGAACTATTAGTTGCAGGTGAAGTTGTAATGGCTACAGGTTGGAATGGAAGATTCTTCAACGCTGAAATTGGTGAAGGTGCTCCAATTAAACAAGTATGGGATGGTCAAGGTCTTGACTACGAATATTTCGCACTTGTTAAAGGTGGACCAGATGAAGCAAATGCTAAAAAAGCTTTAGCTATGATGACTAACACTGAAATGTTAGCTGGTAGTGCGAAGTACATTGCATATGCTCCATGGAGAAAATCTTCTCTTGAAATAATCAAAGCTGGTGAGCCTTGGTACAAAGATGGTAAAACTGAAATGATGCCTCAAATGCCAACTGCTCCTGCTAATACTAAAAGTTACTTTTTAGTAGATCCATTCTTCTGGGCTGATTATGGAACAGAGATTGGTGAAAAATGGGAAGCAATGAAAGCTGGTTTAAATTAAACTACTTTTAACCTTTAAAATTATATAATATAAATAGGGCGGTTTTTAACCGCCCTTTTTTTTATGAGCTCAGAAACTAAAATATTAACCACTGATGGAGTTCCTCTAGAAGTCAGTTTAAAAAAAGCTGAAAAAAGAAATAAAATAAAAGCTTTTTTACTTGTTGCACCTTTACTATTATTTTTACTCATTACTTATATTTTTCCTATAGGAGAAATGTTCACTAGAAGTATTGATGACCGAATGGTCACTAATATGCTTCCAAAAACTTTTGCATCAATGGAAAAATGGGATGGTAAAGAACTACCTCCAGAGGAAGTTTATAGAAGTTTTTATGAAGACTATAAAATACTTGCAGAAAAAAAAGAGCATGGAAAATTAGGTCAGAGACTAAATAAAGAAAAAAATGGATTTAACTCAATACTAAAAAGATTATTTAGAAAGGTTAAAAGAAACCAAATTGATGAAACCCTTAGTATTAAAGAACAAATAAATAAAATTCACAGAAACTTTACAAAAGTAGAATATTGGCAGGCTATAAAAAGAACAGCACCTCCATATACCATGAACAAATACCTTAAAGGTATGGACATGTATTTAGATGAGGATGGTAATATAGCCCAGGTAAGTGAAGATAGAAGGATACATAGAATTTTATGGTTAAGAACATTAGAGATAGCGCTTTTTGTGACTATTTTCTGTTTCTTAATGGGCTACCCAATTGCACATTTATTAGCAACTCTTCCAATGAAATATAGTAATTTACTTATGATCTGTGTACTTCTGCCTTTCTGGACATCTTTGTTGGTTAGAACTGCTAGTTGGATGATTTTATTACAACAACAAGGACTGGTAAATGATTTTTTTGTAATGATTGGACTTGTGGCCAATGATAGCAGGCCAGAGATGATGTACAATAAAGTTGGAACTTATGTTGCCATGACTCAAATATTATTGCCTTTTATGGTTCTGCCACTTTATAGTGTAATGAAAACAATATCACCTAGTTTAATGAGAGCAGGAAAATCTTTAGGTGGAACTCCTTTCGTAGCATTTTGGAAAGTATATTTCCCATTAACAATACCAGGTATAGGAGCTGGTTGTTTATTGGTATTTATACTTGCTATTGGATATTACATCACTCCAGCATTAGTTGGTGGAGCTTCAGGTACATTGATAAGTAATCAAATTGCCTTTCATATGAAACAAACTTTAGATTGGAGCTTTGCTTCTGCAATGGGGCTAATGTTATTAACGGGAGTATTGGTTATTTATTGGATTTATAACAAATTAGTGGGAGTAGATAATATCAAGTTAGGTTAATTATGGCTTTACCAAGTTATACAGAAACAAGATATAGAATTTGGCATTATATTTATATTGCTATTTGTACATTTGTATTCTTTTTTTTAATTGCACCTTTATTTGTAATTTTCCCATTATCTTTTAACGCTGAAGAGTTTTTGGTTTTTTCAGAAGGAATGAAAAATCTCGACCCAGATGCATTTTCTTTGAGATGGTACAAAGATATGATTTATGGAACTAAAAACCCATGGGGACTGGCTGCAAAAAATAGTTTTATTATTGCAATATTTGCAACTATTGGATCAATAATATTAGGAACTTTAGCTGCATTAGGTTTGAGTAGCAGACATATGCCTTATAAAGGAATTATTATGGCAACTCTTATTTCGCCAATGATTGTGCCGCTAATTATATCAGGAGTAGCAATCTTTTTTTTCATGGCAAAAGTTGGATTGGCTGCAACTCATACAGGTATAATTTTTGCACATATAATTTTAGGCACACCCTTTGTGGTGATAACAGTAACAGCAACTCTATCTGGGTTTGATCATAGCGTGACCAGAGCAGCTGCAAGTTTAGGAAGTAATCCGGTAAATACATTTATGAAAATCACTCTTCCACTGATATTGCCAGGAGTTATATCTGGAGGATTATTTGCTTTCGTTACTTCATTTGATGAAGTTGTTGTAGTTTTATTTTTAGCAGGTTTAGATAATACTACAATTCCTGTTCAAATGTGGACTGGTTTAAGAGAACAATTAAGCCCTACAATCCTTGCTGTAGCAACATGTTTAATTATCCTGTCAACATTAATCTTAATTAGCGCAGAATTATTAAGAAGAAGATCTGAAAGATTAAGAGGAATAAATAGATAATTTACCCAAATAATTAATTCATATATAGAAGTTCCTATGGAAATAAAAAAAGTAGTAGTTATCGGTTCTGGAACTATGGGAAGTGGAATAGCTGCTCATTTATGCAACGCAGGTGTTCCTGTAACTCTGTTAGACCTGACCACAGAAATTAGTGAAAAAGCTAGAGATAGAATACATAAATCCAAACCACCTTTGTTAATTGATAAAAGCAAAATTAAAAATATTAATGTTGGAAATATGAATGATGATTTTAGTGCTGTAAAAGATGCTGATTGGGTTGTCGAAGCAGTAGTTGAAAGAATAGATATCAAACATAATATTTATGAAAAAATATTTAAGAACAGAAAAAGAGGTGCAATTGTTTCGTCTAATACTTCATCTATTCCTATTAAAGTTTTATCTGAAAAATTATCTGACGAGGAAAAAAAAGATTTTTGTATAACTCATTTTTTTAATCCAGTTAGATATATGGGATTGTTAGAAATTGTTAAAAATGAAAATAACGATTTAAATAAAATTAATTCTTTAAAGAAATTTTGTGAAGTCGAACTCGGAAAAGGAGCTATAGTTTGTAATGATACTCCAGGTTTTTTAGGCAATAGAATTGGCGTTTATGCAATGCAAATAGCTATGACAGAAGCATTTGAAATGAAACTTTCAATAGAAGAGGCAGACGCTGTTTTTGGAAGACCAATGGGAATACCAAAAACAGGAGTTTTTGGATTGTATGATTTAATTGGAATTGACTTGATGGCCGATGTATTAAAAAGCTTTATCAAAGAACTTTCAGATAAAGACGAATTTCAACTTGTTGCAAAAGAAATTCCATTAATAAAAAAATTAATTGAGACAGGCTATACAGGTCGAAAAGGGAAAGGTGGCTTTTATAGAATGAATAAAAGCGGAGATCAAAAAATCTTAGAAGCAATTAATTTAGAAACAGGAGAGTATTCGGCAGCAAAAAAAATAGACTTAGGAATTGAGACTGTTGATATTAATAATTTAATTAATCGAAAAGATAAGTTTGGTGAGTATGCTTGGATTGTAATTTCAAAAATAATTAAATATGCATCTTCACTTGTTCCAGGAATTACTGATAAATTTAATGACATTGATGAAGCTATGAGATTAGGTTTTAACTGGGCGATGGGTCCATTTGAAATGTTGAGATCGATAGGAGTTAAGAATTTTTTTGAAAGAATTGATAATTTTGAAAATAATAAATTTTTAGAAAATTTATCAAAAACAAAAGATGAAAACTTCTATGGACAAAGACAACTTTATACAGATATTCAAACTTTAGGAAAAATAAGACCATTAGCAATTAAACTTGATAAAAATAATTCTGCTGAAATTCATCGATTTAAAAATTTTAATATTGTTGAATTTACAACAAAAGCTTGCGCACTAGATTATGATTCAATGGATGCATTAAAAAATGCAACTGATAAACCTTTAATTGTAATTAATGAAAGTATGCAATTTTCAGCAGGAGTAAATTTAAGTTATACTATGAATTTTGCGGACAAAGGCGATTTTAAATCAATTGAAAAATTTATTAAATATTTTCAAGATACTTGTAAAACCTTAAAATACTCTAAGTACCCAGTTGTATCAGCTCCTTCCGGACTTACTCTTGGAGGAGGGTTTGAGGTTTTGGTTCAAAGTAATTTTGTTGCCTCACACACAAATTTAGTTATTGGTTTAGTCGAAACTATTGTTGGATTAGTTCCAGCAGGTGGAGGATGTAAAGAAATGTTATGGAGATGGTCTCAAACAGAAGAGTCAAAATCAGATCCAGATTATGCACCACTAAAAGTTTTTGATATTATTGGTTACGCCAAAACAGCTTCATCACCAATAGAAGCTGAGCCTTTAAAATACTTAAGACCAGAAGATAGAAAAATAATGAATAGAAACAGTCTTTTTGAAGAATCAAAAAAATTAATTGACCAAAATACTGATTTTATTTCTCCAGAGGAGTGCAAGTTTAATCTTTCTGGAAAGCCACTGAAAGATAAAATGATCAAGGTTTTAGAAAAATTATATAACGAAAAGGTAATTTTAGATCACGGTATGCATGTTGGAACTGAGCTTGCAAATGTTTTAAGTGGCGGAGATACGACTATTGAAAAAACATTATCTGAAGATGATCTGTATAAATTAGAATTAGACTCTTTTATGAGATTGATAGAAACCAAACAAACTCAAGAAAGAATTAAGCATACTTTGAAAACTGGTAAACCTTTAGTTAATTAGAATTAAACATTCTAAAAGTCTTAATATAATCAGGCCTTAAAACATAAATAGCTTTATTACCTGTTTTAATCTTCTTTAAAATATCTAATCCACGAATTACTTTTCCAATAGGCGTATATTCACCTTGATAAATTGGAATTTCTTTTAGGACAATAAAGAATTCACTATCTTCTGTATCAAATTCTATTGTTCTAGCAAGTCCTACACTTCCCTCTGTAAATATAAAATCATTGCTTAGTTCAGATTTTAATAATCCCAGTCCTGACTTACCACTACCAATTTTTGAATAATCTAAATTATTTATATTTCCATATTCAATATCTCCAGCTTGTACAAAAGTATTTTCTGAAACTTTATAAAAAGCAGAACCATCATACATTTTTTGTTCAATTAAATTTTTGAATCTTTTAACAGCTTTAGGAGAAATATCTGGATAAAGTTCGATAATTACATTGCCACATTCAACATTCATTACAGCAATATTATTTGGTTCATCGAATTTAAGTTTATTTAAATTATTTTTTTCGACAAACAAACATTTGTTTTTTAGTAAAAAAAAGGATGTAAATGCAAAAATTGCAAGACAAATTAAAAATATAAATAATATTTTTTCTGTTTTTGAAACATTTATTGATTTAATCATAAAATATTTTTATCAATTTTAGCTAAACTAAATTTAATAAAATTTATTTTGTTAGATAAAATTCTGTCGTTTTTTATTTTTTCTTTAATTATATCTTTATCTGTCATTAGAAATGAAAATATCTCTGCCATATCTTCAGATGGAATAGATTTAGAATATTCTGTTAAAAACCCATCAGTATTTTCATATAAATCTAAATTTAGTTTATCAGAACAGGTAGAGCATTCTGCATAATTGAAAGAATTTTTATTTAAAGAAGAAAATTCATTTTCGTTAAAAAAATTTCTATGACTATTTTGAATCATATGAAAAATTTCATGGTGTATCATTCTTTCAAAATACTTTTGATTAAAATTAATATCTATAATTAAGGTTCTATTTTTATTATCAGGTAGTCCCCCAGTATTAATTTCAGAGATGAATAAATTTTCACAAAAAACAATATATTTTAATTTTATTTTATTAAGAAAATTTGAGTTATAAAGATTAAGATTTTTTTCAATTAAAGGAAATTTTGTATTTAAATTATTTATATTAACTTTGTCGCAAGAAATATTCTTGTTTATACCAATTTTAAAATTACGTTTAGCGCTCAAATAACGAATATTGTTATTGTTTTTTAATTTATAAATTTCTAAATTTGGAATTTTTATTAGATTATAAATTTCATCAGCATTTACATGCGAAATATGAAAAATAAGAATAAATAAAAATAAAATTTTCATTAAATTATTATAGACGAATTAGATTAGATAATATTATCTTAGATTATTAAAAAATGAAAAAAGAAAGAAACAAAAATCCAATTCAACCAGTTAGTGGAACTAAAGTTCCAAGATTTGCTGGCCCAAGTACTTTTGCAAGACTTCCTGAACTAAGAGATGTAGAAAGTTGTGATGTTGCAATTGTTGGAATTCCCTTTGATGCCGGTACAAGTTATAGGCCAGGAGCACGATTTGGGCCACAAAGCATAAGACAAGCTTCTAGACATTTGAGAACTAATTATCATCCTAATTATGATGTTGAGCCTTTTAAAATCCAACAAGTTGCTGACGCTGGTGATATCGCTTGCAATCCGTTTAGTATTGATGAAGCAATTAAACAAATAGAAGTAGGTGCAACAGATTTATTAAATAAGGTTGGAGGAATTATAAGTTTAGGTGGAGACCATACTATTGCAGTACCTTTATTAAGAGCAATCAATAAAAAAAATAAGGGCCCTGTATCTTTAGTTCATTTTGATGCCCACTTAGATACCTGGGATACATATTTTGGAGCACCTTATACTCATGGAACTCCATTCAGAAGAGCAAGAGAAGAAGGATTATTTTTAGATGATGCTTCTATGCATATTGGAATTCGAGGCCCACTTTATAGTAGAGATGATATAAAAAATGATGAAAGTTTTGGATTCAAAATAATTCATTGTGATGAATTTCAAACAGAGGGAACTGATAAAATAGCAGAAAGAATTAGAAAAAGAGTGGGAGACAATCCTCTATACTTGTCAATTGATATTGATGTGTTAGATCCTGCATTTGCTCCAGGTACTGGTACACCAGAAATTGCAGGTATGACCACAAGAGAAATGGTAAATGTTTTAAGAGGTTTATCTGGATTAAATTTAGTTTCTGCTGACGTTGTTGAGGTTTCTCCAGCATATGATCATGCAGAAGTAACTTCTTTAGCAGCAGCAACTATTGTTTATGAATTAACTAATTTATTTGCAAAAACATAAAGAAAGGATAACGTCATAGCATGTTAGATAAAAAAAATTTTTACATTAATGGAGCGTGGGTTAAACCAAATAGCTCTGAGGAAATTAAAGTAATTGATCCAGCTACAGAAGAAAATTGTGCAGTAATAACTTTAGGAAATAAAACAGATGTTGATATGGCTGTTAATGCAGCTAAAGAAGCTTATGAGTCTTGGGCTTTTTCATCTAAAGATGAAAGAATTGGATTATTAGAAAAATTGTACGAAAATTACAAAAAAAGATGGGCCGATATTGCAGAAGCTATTACTCTTGAAATGGGTGCACCAAAAGATTTTGCAACGAAATTGCAAGCAGGTACAGGAGCAAGTCATATTAAATCATTTATTAGATATTTGAAAAATTTTGAATTTGAAAAACCATTAGGGGATCATGCTCCTAATCAAAGGCTAATTTATGAACCAAAAGGTGTTTGTGCATTAATAACACCATGGAATTGGCCGATGAACCAAGTTTGTTTAAAAGTAATGCCAGCAATCGCATCAGGATGTACGATGGTTTTAAAACCATCAGAGTTAGCGCCATTATCCTCTCTGATACTTGCTGAAATCATTGATGAAGTAAAGTTTCCAAAAGGAGTATTTAATTTAGTTAATGGTGATGGAGCAACAACAGGCGATGCTCTTACAAGCCATCCAGATATTAATATGATTTCTTTTACAGGATCAACAAGAGCAGGAGCTCTAATTTCACAAAATGCTGCTAAAGATTTTAAAAGAGTAAGTTTAGAGCTAGGTGGCAAAGGAGCAAATATAATTTTTAAAGATGCCGATGCAGAAGCTATTGAAAGAGGTGCTTTGAGATGTTTTAGAAATTCAGGACAGTCTTGTAATGCACCAACAAGAATGCTTGTTGAAAAATCAATGTATGATGAGGCAATTGAGAGATTAAAAAAATATACTGAAAGTTTTGAAGTTGGTGACCCTAAAAAAGAAGGTGAACATATTGGTCCAGTTATTTCAGAAACTCAATATAACAAAATACAAACTTTAATCCAAAAAGGCATTGATGAGGGTGCAAAATTAGTTGCCGGAGGAACAGGCAAACCAAACGGGTTAGACAAAGGTTATTTTGTTAAACCGACAGTATTTGCAGATGTAAATAACGATATGGAAGTTGCAAGGACAGAAATTTTTGGACCTGTTTTATCTGTAATACCATTTGAGACAGAGGAAGATGCAATAAAAATTGCTAATGATACTGCTTATGGATTAACAAACTATATCCAAACCCAAGACTCTCAAAAGGTACAAAGAGTTGCAAGAAAATTAAGATCTGGAATGGTTGATGTGAATGGAGCAGGCATTGCAGTTGATGCGCCATTTGGTGGTTTTAAACATTCAGGTATAGGTCGTGAAGCAGGCGAACATGGTCTTGAGGAATTTTTGGAAGTAAAAGCAGTAGGTGGCTGGAGCTAATTTACAATAGATTTTTGATTGATACCTTCAAGAAGTTTTAAGCATTTTTTTAATTCATCTAATACAATATATTCATCAATTTTATGAGCTTGTTCAATTGAACCAGGACCACATACAACTGTACTAATACCTATTTCTTGAAATAGACCTGCTTCAGTTCCGAAAGAAACAACTTGCCTTGAATTATCTCCTGTTAAGCTTGAAATTAATTCACATGCATCTGATTTATTTTTTCTATCAAATCCAATTATTTCACCTATAATATTTTTTTCAATTGAAGCATTTGGAAAAACTTTTTTCATATCTGGAAGCAAAACGTCATTCGCATATTTATCTATTTCCTGATTTAAAAATACACCATCTTCTTTTACAACAGGTCTTGTTTCCCAATTAACATGACATTTGTCTGCGATTACGTTGTGGGCTATACCGCCAAATACCCCACCAATTGATAGAGTAGAAAAAGGTGGATCAAAAATAGAGTCTTTTGGTTCTCTTTCTTTTAGTTTTTCTCTTAATTCGATTAATTTATTTACATATCTTGATGCGTACTCAACAGCGCTTACACCTTTATGAGGCGCTGAACTATGTCCTGCTAGACCTCTAAAATGTGTTGTGTATTCATAACATCCTTTGTGCGCATCAATAATCTTCATGTTGGTAGGTTCGCCAACAACACAAATACCATCTTTAATATTTCTTCTTTTTAACTCTTCGATTAATATCGGGGCTCCTATGCATGCTGTTTCTTCATCAAACGTAAAAGAAAAATGAATATCTCTATCTAAATTAGATTTTGAGTAAATAGGAGCGTACGCTAAAGCACATGCAATAAAACCTTTCATATCACACGAACCTCTACCATATAATTTATCCCCTCTAATTGTTGCCGTAAAAGGGTCTGAGCTCCAACCTTTTGAAACGGGAACAACATCTGTATGGCCTGATAAAATTATTGGTTTTTTATTATTAGAATTTTTAGCTTTAAGAGTTGCGAATAGATTTACTCTTTTTTTTTCATCATCATAAGTTCTAAAAGAAGTAGCACCTAATTTTTTTAAGATATCGTCACAATAATCAATTAAAGCGCTATTATCCTCTCCTGATATAGTTTTAAAACTAATTAAATCAGTTAAAATTTTAACAGAATTTTTAAATAAAAGATCTGAATTATTTTCTGTACTCATATTTTTCATCCATTATATATTAAATATATGAAAGAACAAATTACGTATGATACATTTGACAAAGTTGATATTAGAGTCGGTACAGTTATTTCAGTAAAAAAAAATGAAAAAGCTAAAAAACCATCTTTAGTTGTTGAAGTAGATTTTGGAAAAGAAATTGGAATTAGACAATCTTCTGCCCAAATTACCCATTATTATAATGAAGAAAATCTTAAAGGAAAACAAGTAATAGGTGTTTGTAATTTTCCAGAAAAAAATATAGCTGGCGTAGTTTCTCAGGTGCTTATTCTTGGCTCAATAGACAAGGAGGGCAAAGTAATTTTGGTCCATCCATCTCAAAAATCTGAGAATGGCTTACCTATTGCATAGAAATGCATCCAGAAATTCTATCGATAACATTATTTGGAATTGTAGCCGCTTATTCTCCAGGGCCAAATAATTTTGTAGCATTTTATTCTGGATTTAATTTTGGTATTACAAAAACTCTCCCACATATAATCGGAGTTACTTTAGGTTTCCCATTTTTATTATTATGCGTAGCTTTAGGGTTAATAAATGTTTTTAAACTTTATCCTTTAATTCAAGAAATATTAAAGTATCTTGGGACATTATTTTTAATTTACTTAGCCTATAAAATTTCTTTCTCCAGTTCGCAAAACCAGGAAAACAAAAATAAAAATCCAGTAAAATTTATAGAAACATTTGTTTTTCAATTTTTAAATCCAAAAGCTGTAATTGCATCGATTATAATTGTATCAACATACATCAAAGTAGGAGAAAATTTTGTAAGCTATACGACTCAGATTGTTATATTAGCTTTGTTAGTTTCAGTAACCAGTATCACATTATGGACATTTTTAGGTAAATTCTTTAGGAAATTCGCGACAAATCAGAAATTTATTAATTATTTTAATTATGTTATGTCACTGCTTCTTTTAATAAGCATATTAACTTTTTATTTATAACATGAAACCAGGAAACAAAAATTCTTACAATTCACTTAAAAAAATTTCAATAGATAATAAAGATTTTAAATATTACTCTTTACTTGAAGCAGAAAAGAATGGTCTGGATGGCGTAAGTAAACTGCCTAAATCCCTAAAGGTTTTGCTGGAAAATTTATTAAGATACGAAGATGACTTGAGTGTTACTAAATCTCAAATAGAAGCTGTTAAGAATTGGCTTAAAACAAAAAAATCTAAAACTGAAATTGCTTATAGACCTGCAAGAGTGCTTCTTCAGGATTATACTGGTATCCCAGCAGTAGCTGATCTTGCAGCAATGCGAGAAGCGGTAAAAGATAAAAATAAGGATCCTAATACTATCAACCCATTATCTACTGTCGATCTTGTTATCGATCATTCGGTACAGGTAGATCAATCTGCTAAAGCAGATTCTTTTGAAAAAAATGTTGACATAGAATTTGAAAGAAATGGAGAAAGATACTCGTTTTTAAAATGGGGACAGCAAGCATTTAATAATTTTAGAATAGTGCCACCTGGAACAGGAATTTGTCATCAAGTTAATTTAGAATATTTATCTAAAGTTGTTTGGTCAGAAGAGTTTGAAGGAGATAAATATCTATTCCCAGATACTTTGGTTGGAACAGATAGTCATACAACAATGGTTAATGGTTTGTCAGTTTTAGGCTGGGGCGTTGGTGGAATTGAAGCTGAAGCAGGTATGTTGGGTCAGCCAATATCAATGTTAATACCTGAAGTTATTGGTTTTGAAATGAAAAATAAAATGCCAGAAGGAACAACAGCAACTGATTTGGTCTTAACTGTTGTTAAAATGTTAAGAGATAAAGGAGTGGTAGGAAAGTTTGTTGAGTTTTATGGAGAAGGTTTAAAAAATTTGACACTTGCCGATAGAGCGACCATTGCAAATATGGCTCCAGAATATGGTGCTACATGTGGTTTTTTTCCTATAGATGAAGAAACATTAAAGTATTTAAAATTTTCAGGAAGAGATCAGCACACAGTCAACGTTGTTGAAAGTTATGCTAAGGAACAAGGATTATGGGCAAGTAACGATATAGAATTCTCTGATATCATATCTTTAGATATGTCCTCTGTGGTCCCAACTATTTCAGGACCAAAAAGACCTCAAGACAAGGTACTCTTAATTGATGCACCTAGTTCTTTTAAAAAAGTATTACAGGAGTCTACGAATAAAAATGAAAAATCAGTTTCAAAAGTAGCTGATACTGATTTTGATATAAAAGATGGTTCAATATTAATTGCAGCAATAACTTCTTGCACCAATACCTCTAACCCAAATGTTTTAATTGGAGCAGGACTTTTGGCCAAAAAAGCAATTGAAAAAGGTTTGCAAGTAAAACCTTGGGTTAAAACTTCTTTAGCTCCTGGCTCTCAGGTTGTAACTGATTATTTAGAAAAAGCTGGATTAAATACTTATTTAGATCAATTAGGATTTAATTTAGTTGGATATGGATGCACAACCTGCATTGGAAATTCAGGACCACTTCCAGAAAATATTGTAGAAGCAATCCAAAAAGAAAATATTTATGCTGTTTCAGTTTTATCTGGAAATAGAAATTTTGAGGGAAGAATTTCTCCACATATAAAAGCTAACTACCTAGCATCACCTCCGCTAGTTGTTGCATATGCAATTGCTGGCCATATGGAAGTTGATTTATACAAAGATGCATTGGGAAAAGATAAAGATGGTAAAGAAGTATATTTAAAAGATATTTGGCCTTCTAATAAAGAGATAGAAGATATTTTAAAACAGTCACTTAATGCAGAAATGTTTATTCAAAGATACTCAAATGTTTCTGAGGGCCCTACTCAATGGCAAAAAATTAAAACTGATAAAAGCAGCATCTATAATTGGGACGAAGGATCAACATATGTAAAAAAACCTCCGTTTTTTGATTCTTTACCAGATGAACCTGAGGGATTTAATAAAATTAAGGATGCAAGACCATTATTAATTTTAGGTGATATGGTTACTACGGATCACATATCTCCAGCTGGAAGTATTCAAAAGGATAGCCCAACTGGTGAATATTTTATGGAACATCAAATTTTGCCTAAAGATTATAACTCATATGGATCAAGAAGAGGAAATCATGAAGTTATGATGCGAGGAACTTTTGCAAATATAAGAATTAGAAATGAAATGGCTCCTGGTACAGAGGGTGGTTTTACAAAGTTATATCCAGAAGAAAAAGTTCTTCCAATCTATGATGCAGTAGTTGAATATAAAAAAAGAGGAACAGATTTAGTTGTAATTGGTGGAAAAGAGTATGGAACTGGATCGTCTAGAGATTGGGCGGCTAAAGGAACAAAATTACTAGGTATAAAAGCAGTAATTGCTGAGAGTTTTGAAAGAATTCACCGATCTAATTTGATTGGAATGGGAATACTACCATTACAATTTATTAATGATGTTAATAGAAAAAATCTTAAATTAATCGGTTCTGAATTAATCAGCATTATAAATATAGAAAAGGGTGTTAATCCTTCAGATGAAGTAACTGTTGAAATTAAATATACCTCTGGTGAAATAAAAAAAATTAAAACTTTATGCAGAATTGATACAAAAAATGAATTAGAGTATTATAAAAATGGAGGTATTCTGCAGTACGTTTTAAGAAATATGATTTAATTATGGACGAAGATTTATCAATTATAAATACCAATACTAGAAATGAAAAAATTAAGAATTTTTTTGTAAACAACAAAAATAAATTAATATCATGTATAATTGTTTTAATACTTATTATAGCAGGTGTTTTTAGTTACGATAAGTATTTAATCAATAAAAAAAAAGATATCTCAGATAGTTATAATTCAATAATCATTAATTATTCAGAAAAAACGAGAGAAAAAACAACGAGCAGTCTGATTGAAATTATAAACAAGAAAGATCCAACTTATTCACCTCTATCACTTTATTTTATCATTGATAATAATCTTGTAAGTGATCAGTCTAAAATCAATTCATTGTTTGATATATTGATAAAGGATACTTCATTAGACAGTGAGATTAACAACTTAATTATATACAAGAAGGCACTCTACAATGCAGATAACGCTCAAGAGAGTGATCTTCTAAATATGTTGAATCCACTGATCAATTCAAAAAGTGTCTGGAAATCACATTCTTTATATTTAATGGCAGAATATTTTTATGCAAATAATCAAAAACAAAAAGCTAAAGAATTTTTCAACCAAATAATAGCTTTAGAAAATTCAAATCCAGATATAAGGCTTCAAGCAGAGAAAAGATTGAACAGAGATTTGAGTGAATAAATTAATTTTTACTTTCATTGCATTTTTTTTTCTTAATAACTGTTCATTTAACGAAAACTCTAGAATTTGGAAAGATAAAGAAAATAAATTAGAAACAGATGAAAAAATAAAAAAAGTCTTTGCAGAAGAAAATGTAAGTGTTTCAGAATTTAATAGAGATTTAAAATTAGACCTATCATCAATAAAAATAAATAATAAAAAAAATGACAATCAAAATAATCTAGGTTTGCAAAATTACAAAGGTGAATTAACAAAGATTGGTAACTTTAAATTTTCAAAGTTGGAGGAACTTAATCAATTAGATTTCAAACCGATTTTTTTGAATAATGGAATTATATTCTTTGATAAAAAGGGTACAATTATAAGGTATGACAATAATCAGAAAGTTATTTGGAAAAAAAACCATTATTCAAAAGCTGAAAAAAAATTAAAACCAAAACTTAATTTTTTAGCAGATGGTCAAAATCTTTTAGTAACCGATAGTATAGCAAAATATTATTCTGTGAATATTGGTACTGGAGAATTAAATTGGTCAAAAAATAATGATTATCCGTTTAATTCAACTATTAAAAAGCATAAAGATAAAATATTTGTTATCGATTATAAAAATATATTGAGATGTTTTAAAATTAAAGATGGTTCTGAATGTTGGAATTTGCAAACAGAGGACTCATTTACAATTTCAAATATTAAATATTCCTTAATTATTTTAAACGATAATGTTATTTTTAATAATTCTATAGGAGATATTACAGCTGTAGATATTGAAACTGGTTTAATTACATGGCAACTACCCACACAGAGTAGCTCGATAATAAATGAAACTTATAATTTTAAGACTTCTAAACTAGTATCAGATGGAAATTCTGTATTTTTTTCAAACAATAAAAACCAATTTTATTCAATTGATTTAAAAACAGGAACTACTAACTGGATAAATGAAGTTAATTCTAATGTAAAACCTATTTTGGTTGGAAATCTAATTTTTACAATCTCTAATGAAGGTTATTTATATTTAATTGACAAAAATAAAGGCAATATAGTTCGAATTACAGATCTATTTCTGAATTACAAAGATAAAAAAAGAAAAAATATTTATCCAATTGGTTTTGTAATTGGAGACAAAAACATATTTTTAACTAACTCAGATGGTAAGATGATCATAGCCGGGATTGAGGATGGAAAAATAATAAAAATTGAAAAAGTTTCTGGTGGATTAGTCTCTGAACCGTTTATATTTAATAACAATTTATATGTAGTAAGAAATGGTTCAATTGTACAATATAACTAAACATGTTCTTAAAATTTTTAGAAAAAATTGGCAGAAAAAAAGTTGTATTAGATAGAGGACCTTCACATCCTAATTTTAAAGAGGCAAAGCCTTGGATGAACCGTTACTATGTTTTGATGAGGTATCGACCTAAATGGTTTCCGTTTAATATATTAATTCATGAGATGCTTGCAGATGATCATGGAGAAGGAGTTCATAATCACACATTTCCTTATATTTCTATAATTTTAAGAGGCGGTTATTGGGAAACATTAAGCACTGGCAAGTTTTGGCGTCCACCAGGGTATATTGGCTTTAGATCAGCAAATAATTTGCATCGAGTAGATTTGGAACCAGGAACAAAACCATTAACTTTATTTATTTCAGGTCCATTTGGGCTAAGGAAAGGACCGAGATCAGAGTATGGTATTGACTTCAAAACTAAAAAAAATTAATGCCAAAAAAATTTGAAAAAGAATTCATATCTTATTGTGAAAATCAAAATTTAGAAGTTAATCCTAATCAAATCAAAGTTATTAAAAAATTAGAAGATTACCATAATAGTAATTATAAATCATTTTTTTCAAAATTATTTTCCAAACAAAAAACTAAAAAAGGATTTTATTTATATGGTGGTGTAGGGGTTGGTAAAACAATGATTTTAAACTTCTTTTATGATCATCTTGAAGAAAAAAAATTAAAACAGCATTTTAATGAATTTATGTTAGGTTTTCATGATTTTGTCCATGAGCAAAAAGGAAAAAATGAAGAAAATGTAATTAATCAATTTGTTAAAAATTTAAAATCAAAAGCTTCATTAGTTTATTTCGACGAATTCCAAGTAACAAACATTGTTGATGCAATGATTTTAGGAAAACTATTTGAACAAATATTTAAAGAAGATATTAAAATTATTCTTACTTCAAACACTAAAATTTCAGAACTTTATAAAGAAGGTCTTCAACGTGAACAATTCATACCTTTTTTAAAAATAATGGAAGAACAATCAATTGAGCATGAATTAAAAATTGAGGATGATTACAGAAAATCTAATGATAATCAAAAACAAAGATATTTTTTTCCACTTAATCAAGAAACCAATTTTAAGATTAATAAATTTTTTAGAACCATAACAAAGAATAAAAAACAATCTTCAATAACAATTAATGTTAAAGGAAGAGAATTTAAAATAGAAAACTTTTATGAGGGAATTGTTAGATGTGATTTTAATCAACTTTGTGATCAAAATTTAGGAGCGGAAGATTATTTAGAAATAGTTAAAAACTGTAAATTTATGGTAATAGATCAAATACCTCAATTTAATGATTTAAATTCAAATCAACAACAACGTTTTATCACTTTGTTAGATGTAATTTATGATAAAAATATTTCATTAGCAGTTACAGCTGATATAAATTTAGATCAATTTACCTCTTCAAGATTGTTAGAAAAACCATTTAAACGTACCATTAGTCGTTTGTATGAACTTACATCGAAGGAGTATAATTAATGAAACAAGAATTCTATAATCTTCATATTAATACTATTGGTCAAAAGTTATATGAGTTTACTAATCATACAATTCAATGGATTAGTCAAAATACATTTAAAAATGGTATTCTTAATTTAAGCATTCAGCACACAAGCGCCTCATTAATTGTTCAAGAAAATGCAGATCCAGATGTACAAACAGATTTAATAAATTATTTTGATAAATTAGCTCCCATGGATAACAAACTATATGTTCATACTACGGAGGGAAAAGATGATATGCCTGCACATATTAAATCCGTATTAACAAATAATCAAATTTCTCTAAGTGTAAAAGATAGTGAATTGTTGCTAGGAACTTGGCAGGGCATATATTTATTTGAACACAGATTAGAGGCTCAAAAAAGAACTGTAATTCACCATTTTATTGGAGAATAAAATTAAATTTATTTTTTCTTCAAAGATTGAAACGCTTCAAGAGCTGCAGCTCTAGCTTTTTCATGAACAACAATAGGGCCCGGGTAATCTTTGCCAATAATTGTTTTTATAGCTTCTTGATATTTTAATTCCATTTCCCATGGTTTATGAATAAATTTATTTGGAACATTTTTAAGTTCAGGAACCCATTTTTTTACATAATTGCCTTCTTTATCAAATTTTTCACCCTGAAGTATTGGATTGAATATTCTAAAATAAGGTGCTGCATCTGCACCACAGCCAGCAACCCATTGCCATTGAGCAACATTATTCGCTTTGTTAAAATCTAGTAGACAATTTCTAAAATGCTTCTCACCTTCAGTCCAATTAATTCTCAAATGTTTGACTAAAAATGAACCAACAACCATTCTTATTCTATTATGCATCCATCCAGTCTCATATAATTCTCTCATACCTGCATCGACAATAGGATAACCGGTCATTCCTTTTTTCCATGCTTTTAAGAATTTCTCATTTTTTGCCCAAGGGAATTTATCAAATTCTTTTCTAAAATTTCCTTTTAAGAATTCAGGGAAATAATTAATTAAACTATGTGAAAACTCTCTCCAACCAAGCTCATTAATATATTTTCTATAACCAATTCCTTTTGATTTAATTTCAGAACATTTTTTCCAAATACTGCCTACATCAATTTGGCCATGTTTGATGTAAGGAGATAATTTAGAGGTTCCTTCTATAGATGGTATATCTCGAGAAGTTCCATAATCCTTAATTTTATTTTCAATTAAATTTTTAAGTATTTTTTTTGAGTCATTTTCTGAAACTTTCCAATATTTTTCAAATTTTTTATACCAGTTTTTTTTTGGTAAAATATCCTTTGGTTCAATACACTTTTTAAAATATGAAATCTTTTTTATTTTTTTTTTAACTATATAATTTTTGCTTGGTGGTTGATTTAAATAGACTTGCTCCGCATTTCTCCAAAAAGGGGTAAACACCTTAAAGGGAGTTCCATCATTTTTTGTTATCTCTTGAAATTCATTTAAAATATTTCCTTTGAAATATTTATAATTGATTTCATTTTTAATAAATAAGTCACGTATTTTTTTTCCTTTAGCTATAACATCTGGCTCATAAATTTTATTCCAATAAACTGAAAGCTTATCCTTTTTATTAAATTTAGAAAAAATTTCTAATTCGTCACCTTTTACTATTTCAAGATTAATTTTATAATATGATAATTCTTTTTTTAAAGTTTCTAGAGATTTAAAAACCCACCATTTTTGAGCTTCTCTTTTATTGTCAAAATCATTGTTATTATAAATATACAATGCAATTACATTATCATGATATTGTGTTGCAAAAGATAAAGCAGGATTATTTTCAATTCTAAAATCCTCTCTTATCCAAAAAATACCTGTGCTACTCATTGGTTTAATTTTGGTTAATTAACTTTTGATACATTTCTTGATCAGTATCTCCCTCACAACCAAAAACCATAACATTAGATTTTTCATTTAGATCTAATTTTTCTTTAATTGCTTGATCTTCACAACTTGTAATCAGACAGATTACGCCAGGTGCCGAGTTTTCTCCTGCAATTATTTTATCATCACTAAAGCTTGAATTTCCAAGTAGTTTCATAGTTTTTGCAATATCATCATCTGGTAAACTAATACAATGTTTAACTGAATTTTTTAGTATTTCCCATGGGACCAATGATACTTCACCACAAGACATACCACCCATTAAGCTTTCTCTTTTAATATCTATTTTTTCTATTTTTCCAGTTTTAATGCTTTCCATTACACACGCGGCACTATCCGGTTCAACAACTATAATTGTTGGAACATAGTTCAAATATCTTGCAATACCAGCAACCATGGCAGCAGCCATGCCACCAACACCAGCCTGTAAAATGATATGAGTTATTTTCTCTTCCTGGATTTGATTAATTATCTCCTTCATCATTACCGTATAACCTGCCATTGTATACTTGGGGACGACCATATAATCTTTCCAAGCAACATCCTGAACTATTTGCCAATTATTTTCAGTAGACTGTTTTATACATTCCATTAATGATTTTTCATAATTACCTTTTACTTTTACTACATCTGCTCCAAGTGCAGCCATAGCCTTGCCTCTTGCATCACTTACAAATTCACTAATAAATATTTTGCATTTTAATCCCAATCTTCTTGCTCCCCAAGCGACAGATCTTCCGTGATTACCGGCAGTAGCTGTTGCTACAACTATATCTTTATTTCCTTTGGTTACTTTTTCTACCGCATAAGCTCCACCTAAAGCTTTAAAAGATTTTAAATCAAATCTTTTATTTTCATCTTTATAAAAAATTTTGTTTAAATTTAATTCTTTTGAAAGTTTATTTAAAGAAAGCAGGGGAGTAGGAGAATAACCTTTCCACTCAGAAATACTCTTATAAGCATCATCAATTTCTTTTGAAGTTAGAGAACTTAGAATTTCTTTTTTGTTAAATGAGTAATTTTTATTGTCTATAAACTCTGTATATTTCCATTGATGACCGTTAGATAATATAGTCATGTACTAACAATCTAAAGTATTATCTTTTTCCCACTTTGTAACATCTTTTGTTTTATCAAAACTATCTTTTGATTTGAATTCATTCATTTCTGAGCTTCTTAACTTTATATAACTTTCAATAACATCTTTGCCAAAAGCATCGTTCATATCTTTATTATTTTTTAATAAATTTAATGATTGAGCAAGTTCATCAGGCAGTTTGGGTAAGTTAGGATATTTATGATGATCTTCATACATATTGCAATCCAAAGGTTTGCCTGGATCAACTTTATTTTTTAAACCATATAGACCAGCTGCTAAAACACTTGCTTGCAATAAGTAAGGATTAGCAGAACCATCCATTAATCTTAATTCAAATCTTCCAGGATCAGGAATTCTAATCATGTGTGTTCGATTATTACCTGTGTAAGAAATACTACTTGGTGACCATGATGCTCCAGATTTTGTAGGTGGTGCATTTATTCTTCTATAACTATTGATTGTTGGGTTAAAAAATGCAGATAAAGATGATGCATTTTTAATCACCCCGCCTAAAAAATTATAGGCCATTTTACTTAAACCAAGTTTATCTTTATTATCTAAGAATTTATTTTTACTACCTTGCCAAACTGATATGTGAGCATGACAACCATTGCCGGTTAAATTTCCAAATGGTTTAGGCATAAATGTTGCTCTTAATCCGTGCTTTTCAGCAATTGTTTTTACCATAAATTTAAAAAAGGTATGTCTATCTGCTGTTTTTAGGCAATCTGAATAATCCCAATTCATTTCAAATTGTCCGTTAGCATCCTCATGATCGTTTTGATATGGGCCCCATCCCATTTCAATCATGCAATCACAAATTTCTTTAATTAAATCATACCTTCTCATTAAAGCTGATTGATCATAACAAGGTTTAGACTGAGTATCTCTTGGATCTGCAATTGAGTTTCCATCAGGTGAAATTAAAAAATATTCACACTCAACGCCCGATTTCATTGTTAAATTTTGTTTTTTTAGTTTTTTGATTTGATTTTTTAACATCACTCTGGGTGATGCATCTACTGGTTTACCATTCATCCATAGATCTGATGCTAACCATCCAACCTCTTTATTCCAAGGAAGCTGAATTAAGCTATCTGGATCGGGAATTCCAAACATATCAGAGTCAGCAGGCGTCATATCTAACCAAGCAGCAAAACCAGCAAAACCAGCTCCTGCATTCTGCATATCTTTTATTGCGTGAGCAGGCACTAATTTTGATCTTAGTACACCAAATAAGTCTACAAAACTTATTAAAAAATATTTAATTTTTTTTTGTTTAGCAATTTGAAATAAATTTTTAGCCACAACTTAGGTTAACACAATTATTTAAAAAAAGATAAAATTGTTTCTTTATAATAAATTAAATTCACAACAATAATTACAATTACAGCTAGTATTACACCATACTTAGCTTTAGGAAATGCTACACCTCTCATTTTTGAGGGTCTTAATTCTTCTTTATTATCTTCCATAAGTTTAGAACATAAAAAAGGGCGCCACATTTAAGTAGCGCCCAAATTTTAATTTAAATTACCAGTCGGTAATATTGCTTTTATGGTCATTGGCACCATGTCTTTTTCTTGCTAGTCGTGAAAGTTCTTCACTTTCATTTCTTGCAGTTAAAACATGCCATCCAAGCCAGATAACTATACCCAAAATAACCAGTAGAGTTTCGCTAGATCCAGCTCCGGGATAAATTGCACCCGCAACCTCTTCAGCAGGTTTATTTAGATGATCTATCCAGTTTGTTACTGTAGCCATATTTTTCTCCTTTACCTGGTTGCTGATGAAACTGCTTTTTCATCTTCTTTAGCAGACTCCATCATTTCATAGTCTAATCCAGCTATTTCAACTTCACGAGGGATTCTTAATTTACCCATACCGTTTAGTATCTTAGCCAAGATATAGCCTGGTAACATTCCAAGGACTCCAAACATTATGATTGCTCCTATGAATTGTCCCAGTGGATTGATTGATGCGTAAGTCGATCCGTCCCACATAGCTCCAACACTGTAACCAGATGAAGGATAACCATTTAAAACAAATCCACAAATCACAAGACCTACAAAACCTGCATAACCATGTACAGCAACTGCTCCAACTGCATCATCGATTTTGAACTTACGTTCAACCCAGTAATGTAGTTTGTATGCAATCACAACACCGATCATACCTATGATCATTGCTTGAATTGGATGATATAAATCATTTCCAGCCGAAGCACAGATAACACCTGCTAGTCCACTTGAGTAAGTCCAGAAAGGATCACCTTTAGCAATCCAATAACCGGCTAATAAACCTCCTGATAACGACATCAAGAAGTTAAAAGTAATACCACTAAGTGTAGTGGGGGTTACGTAAATGTTCGTAGCTGTCCAATAAGATATACCTTCCATTCCATATTCAGGCCCCAGATCAAATATCGGTATATTACATGCCGCATAGAATCCCCAGAAACCAGTATAAATTAGAAATAATCCAACTGTAACTAGCCAAGGATTTCTTGGTCCTATATTTCTTGGTTCACCGCTTGATGAGAATTTTCCAATTCTAGGACCTAAAACAACTAGAACACCTAAAGCAAATCCACCAGCAATAGCGTGAATTACTCCTGATGCATAAGCATCATGATATCCTAAGAGTTTTAACATCCATCCATCAAAGTGCCATCCCCATGCAGCATCAATTGTCCAAAATACAGAACCTATTGCAATTGCTAAAATTCCAAATGCAAAAGTTGTTATTCTTTCAATGATTGCTCCTGAAACAATAGAAGCAGCTGTCCATGAGAATAGTAAGAACGCAGCCCAGAATACACCACTTATGTGGTCACCTAAGTTGACCGCCATATATTCTGTATTCGGCATATACCATTTCGCACTAAAAGTACTTTCATCGGTAATTAATGCTGCACTTTCATTCATTATTGAAGGGGCCAAACCCGGTCCTGTTGGGAATGCCCAGTAAATCCACCAACCAAAGAAAAACCATGTTACTGTTACCAAAGGTATCAGCATCGTGTTTTTCATAAGAGTATGTTGATGGTGTTTGTATCGAGAAGCTCCAACTTCATACATACAGAAACCGACGTGAATTAAAAACATCAGTACTACTGTTATCCAATAGTAAAACTCTGTAAATATGGTTGTAAGAGCACCTAACTGATCAGTCATATTCTCTCTCCATATTAGTTTATCGAAGCCTATTAAATTTTATGATTCGATACAAATATAAAAGCAGTCAAAAACCTAGTATGTACACTAGGTTTTTAAAAATTATCAACTCTTAATTGAAATATTAAAATTTTAAATATGCTTTTTTCAAATCAACAAGTGGGTGTTTTGGAGACATTTGAAACTTAACTAAAAGTTCTCTTGCAATCATATCTCTATCTTGTTGATTATTTGGTAGTTTAATTGATTTTGGAATTGTAACCCAACCATTTGCATTTCTGCAGAATACAGCAGGTCTATCCTCTTCATAGCCCATATGGACATCTTCCAACCAATTTAAATCATCCCATCCCATCGCTTCTATATATTTTTTAAGAAATGGAGTTAGTTTAGAATAGTCGGGTAAAAGATTAACATCATATCTGTAACCAATAGACTGGCCAATCATTTTTTCTCTGGCAGTCTCTTTCTTTTTGCCTAACTGACCTTTTATCTCTTTTGTTTTTGCTACTTTTTTATTTTTTTTCTTTGGCATAGTTACCTCTATATTTTGTGGTAGTTATCAACACCAACTGTGTAGTTAGTTCCAGCTAATGGAACTTTTGCTAAAGCTGATGCTTCTGATGTTAAAGCAGCTAAATCTTCAGGCTCTAGAGAGTGGATATTTGTTTTACCACAAGCTCTTGCTAATAGCTGAGCTTCTAAAGTCATTGAGTGAAGATAATTATAAACTCTTAATGCAGCATCATCAGGGTTTAATCTTGCTCTTAACTTAGGATCTTGAGTAGCAACACCAACTGGGCAACGTCCAGTGTGGCAGTGATAACATTCACCTGCTTTTACTCCCATTTCTTTTTCAAAGTTTGCTTCAGGAATATCTTTGTTGCAGTTTAATGCAATCATTGATCCTGTACCAATAGCGATTGCATCAGCTCCAAGAGCTAAAGCTTTAGCCATGTCAGCACCATCTCTTACTCCACCAGCATAAATTAATGTTACTTTTCCTGTTTTACCAACATCGTCAATTGCTCTTCTAGCTTCTCTAATTGCAGCAATACCAGGAATACCAGTGTTTGCAGCAGCGATATGTGGGCCAGCTCCAGTAGAACCTTCCATTCCATCTAAGTAAATAGAGTCAGGATCACATTTTGCAGCCATACGCACATCATCATAAACTTTAGATGCTCCTAACTTTAATTGAATTGGCACTTTATTTTTCGTTAATTGTCTTAATTCTTCTACTTTTAAAGCTAAATCGTCTGGTCCTAACCAGTCAGGGTGTCTTGCTGGAGATCTTTGGTCAATACCAGATGGTAATGATCTCATCTCAGCAACTTGGTCAGTAACTTTTTGACCCATTAAGTGTCCGCCCATTCCAACTTTTTGACCCTGTCCAATAAATACCT
This sequence comes from uncultured Pelagibacteraceae bacterium, assembly GCA_902589455.1. GTDB lineage: Bacteria > Pseudomonadota > Alphaproteobacteria > Pelagibacterales > Pelagibacteraceae > Pelagibacter. Next base: position 155,321 of record CACISX010000001.1, read on the forward strand.
CAATACCATCTGCTAATTGTGCATGATGTGGATTAAAACCATATCTTGATTGAATACATTGGTAGTACCATTTTTCAGAATATCTTCTTTCATCAGGTATCATTCCACCTTCACCAGAACATGTTGCGCTACCAGCCATAGTTGCTCCTCTCGCTAAAGCAGTTTTTGCTTCATAAGAAAGCGCACCAAAACTCATTCCTGTAATATAAACCGGAATATCTAATTCAATTGGATTTTCACATCTTGGACCAATAACAGTTTTTGTTTCACATTTTTCTCTGTAACCTTCGATTACAAATCTAGTTAGTGTTCCAGGTAAGAAAACTAAATCATCAAAAGTAGGAATTTTTTTCATCAATGCCATCCCACGCATTCTGTATCTTCCTAATTGAGATTTTATATGAATGTCGTCTATTACTTCAGGAGTGAAGATAGCATTATGTCCTAATAAACTTTTATTTCTTTTACCTTCTTCATGTGCATGGACATCTGCTTTTCCACCAACACCTTTCCCATTTTTTTTAACTTTTTTAGTTTTTTTCTTAGGCATTATATTGCTCCCTTCTTCTCTGTAGGTTCCAAATTGTCATAATTCCAAAGTTTTTTACCTGCTACAATTTTTTTCATTTTGCTTACATCAAAATTTTCACCAATTTCAGCAACCTTTAATTTTCTTTTAAGCCAGTCTTGGTCACTTGATGTTAATTCTGCGTCTACAGCATCACTACCATATGAACCAATTTCTCCACCTACGAAAATTGTCCCATCGTACATTGAGTCACCCAAATTTATTCCTACGTCTCCAAGGATAATTATTCTTCCTCTTTGCATCATAAAACCAGTAAAAGCACCAGCGTCACCACCAATTATTATAGTTCCACCTTTCATATCAATACCAGTTCTGGCACCAACACTACCTTTACAAATTAAATCTCCACCTCTAATTGCCGCACCAAAACAAGATCCAGCATTCTTCTCGATTACTACTTTACCAGCCATTAAATTTTCTGCACATGACCATCCAACTCTTCCATTAATTCTAACTATTGGACCATCACAAGAACCCATTCCAAAGTATCCTAAACTTCCTTCAAAAATTAAATTCAGTTTATTTAAAATACCAACTCCAAGACTGTGTTTACCTTGAGGGTTTTTAATAACTATTGTTCCATACCCTTGGCTCATTAAGTTATCAATTTCTTTATTAGCTTCAGGAGCTGTCATATCTTTAACATCAAGCTCAGTTCTTTTATTGAAATCTACATCGTATGTACCAAAGTAATAAAAATTTTCAGCTTCATCAGGATTAAAGAATTTTTGCTGAGTTCTTCCTGTTAATACCTCGGTGTGCATACCCATTGATTGGGCTTTTGACTTTTTAGATACTGTTTTTAGATTTGCCATACTTTCACCTCCCCATCAAACGGATCATATGTGTCAATTTCTTGAGGTAAAACAGATCTTATTGCTATTTCTTCTGATCCCATTGCAACTAAATCGTCTGATTCATACAAAACCAAAGGTTTAGCGGCCATAGTATCTTTAGCCATACCTAATGAGTCTTTTGTAGCAACAAAGTAAGTAAAAACACCATCTAAACCTGTTAAAGATGCTTTCATTCCTTCTTCTAAAGTTGCTCCATCTCTCATTTTTTCAGCAATATAAACAGCTATTAATTCTGAATCACACTCAGACATAAATCTCATACCTTTATTTTCTAAAACTCTTCTATTATTCCAATAGTTTGTTAATTGTCCATTGTGAACAACAGAGACATCACTAAAAGGATAACCCCAGAAAGGGTGAGCAGATTTAATGTCTACACCTGACTCTGTTGCCATTCTAGCATGACCAATAGCATGTGTTCCAACTACTTTATCTAAACTATATCTGTCACAAACCATTTTAGCATTACCAAGATCTTTAATTACTTCTAAAGATTTTCCCATAGATAGTATTTCAACTCCTGGAATACTCTCAATTCTTTGTGAAAATTCTAACAAATCTTTTGTATTATAATCAATCTCATATCTAAGTGAGTAAGGAAGAGTTCTCTCTTCTTTAACTACTTTAGCTCCCATTTCGGCTAGAGTTTGATCTACAATTTTTTTTCTTTCATCATAAACCGAAACATCTTCCATAATTGATGAGCTTCCTTCTCCAACGTTTTCTCCAACTTTAAAACGCATAATAAAGTTTTTACCGTCTGTATCTCCATACAAAGCGTAACCTGTAGAATCTTCTCCTCTATGTTTTAATGCTTGAAGCATACCCTGTAATTCGCTCCCTACATTTGAGGATTTTCCTCTATGAATTAAACCTGCTATCCCACACATAATTTTTATACCCTTTCTATATTTTTTTAAGACCTACGGCAGACAATCAAGATAAGTATCCAGATCCCATTGCGTTGTTGCACCAAGAAATCTTTCCCACTCATCATTTTTGTACCAATGGAAAACTTTATACATTTCATCTGGCATTGCAGATTTGATTACTTCATCTTCTGCCAGTCTATCCAAAGCTTCACCTAAACTTAATGGAAGTTTTTTAACATCTTTACCAGCTTTTTGAGCTTCATAAATATTTCTAGATTCAGGAGCGGCTGGTTTCATTTTTTTACTTATACCTTCATCGCAAGCTTTTAATAATGCAGCACCTAATAAGTAAGGATTATGCATCGAGTCTACTGATCTATACTCAAATCTTCCTGGAGCAGAAACCCTCAAACCACAAGTTCTGTTTTGATATCCCCAGTCAGCATAAACAGGAGCCCAAAACCCTTGATCCCACAATCTTCTGTAAGAATTTACTGTTGAAGATCCAAGAGCTGTTAATGCTGGTAAGTGTTTCATGATACCTGCAATTGATTGCAAACCAATTTTACCTGGCATTTGCATATCTTTTGTATCAGGCATGAAAGTATTTGTTCCACCTTCAACATAGCTAAATACCCCATCAACTCCTGGTAAAGATTTATGACCAAGTTTATTTACTTTAACCTTTCCACCTTTCCATAAAGACATGTTTGTATGACAACCACTTGCAGAAACACCCATAAAAGGTTTTGTCATAAAGCAAGCAATTAAATTATGTTCTCTAGCTACTTGTGCACAAATTTGTCTGTAAGTAGATAATCTATCCGCATTTCTCAAAACGTTATCATAAGTCCAGTTTAATTCTAATTGACCTGGCGCATCTTCATGGTCACCTTGAATCATATCAAGGCCCATAGCATTTGCATATTCTATTACTTGCATAAATACTGGTCTTAATGACTCGAATTGATCAATATGGTAACAGAAAGGTTTTGAGAAACCTTTACCTGACGGTGTTCCATCTTCATTTTTAGTCAACCACATCATTTCAGGCTCTGTACCTACTCTTAATTCTAGCCCGTGTTTCTTTTTAAATTCATCCATGAAAATTCTTAAATTTCCCCGACAATCTGAAGTTAAATGACCGCCTGGATTTTGTCTTTCTTCTCTGTTTCTAAAACAAGTGCAGAAAACTCTTGCAACTCTTTTATCCCAAGGTAATTGCACGAAAGTTTCAGGATCAGGAATTCCCACAAGCTCCATAGCCTCTGGTCCGTATCCGATGTAATTATTATGACGATCTAAAAATAAGTTTGCAGTAGAACCATAAACTAATTGAAAACCTTTTTCTGCAGTTCTTTCCCAATGGTCAGCAGGGATACCTTTTCCTACAACTCTTCCAGTAACTGAAATAAATTGAAAATAAATATAAGTTATACCGAGCTCTTTAATTTTTGCTCTAACGTCTTTTACTAATTTAGCACGTCCCGGTTGGTTAACGTGTTTTTCTAGATCTGTCATTTTCACCCCTCAATGAATTTAATTTATTCAAACGTAGCTGAAAAATTTATTTGTGTCTAGGCTTAGAGTCTAGCTCCAAGGAAACGGACTGTTCGAAGTAGGGTGAAGTTCTCCCTTCTCGTAACGGTTGAATCTAAATGGTTTTAACAAATCACTTTCAGTACCAAGAATTTCTTTTGCAACAAGCTCACCAACACCAATCATTTTATAGCCATGGTTTGCATCTGCAATCATGTAAACATTTTCAAAAAACCTATCAAAGATTGGAAAAGAGTCTGGCGTCATACATCCAAGACCTCCCGAAGGTCCTTTTCTATATAAATCAGATTTACCTTCAAATCTTTTTTGACAATGTGCTAGAGCTGAACACCACATTTCACTAAATGCATCAGTTGTTTGATACTCAGGAGATTCAATTCCATAAGGATCAACGTTAACTTGATCAAAATGTTTTTTGACTATGTAAGGTGAAGTACCACCTTGAACACCTAATCCTTCGATATCAGGTTTATAATAAATTCCCCAAATTTTATCTGTTAATAATTTTTTAGTTTTGTCTGAATATAACGGAGCAGTCGAGTCTACATGAACTACAGGTGGTTGTTTTCCATCATTTGTTTTTAAAAAATCTGGTTCAACACCAATAACACCTTCTTGTAACATCCAGTATGTCCACATATCAGTTTCATGCATTTTACCATCTTTACCTTTGATGCTTGCTGTCTTAGGTAGTTCTAACATGTTCCAAAAATCCCTTGCCCAAGGACCTGCCCCAATTACAACTTGTTCACATTCAATTATGCCCTTATCTGTTTCTACTCCAGTAACAGCTTGACTGTTACTTCCTTTTTTAAATCCTGTTACTTTTACACCTTTCATCACTTGCACACCATTTGATGTAGATTTACTCTCTAGTGCTTTAATTGAATCTTTGTTAAATGCGTATCCACCTTTTTTTTCATGAAGCACCGAAGTAATACCTTGTGCTTGCCAATCATCAAAAATACCCTTCATATAATTTGAACAATCTTTTTCACCTTCTATGAATACAGACTCGTATCCAATAGCTTTTTGTTGTTCATAAATAGTTGCGACATCTTCATGCATTACTTCTGGTGATATTTGTAAATAACCAACTGGATTGTATTTAAATGCTTTAGGATCACTCTCCCAAACAGAAACTGAGTGAGCCATTAATTCTCTCATTGCTGGTTGGAAATAATTATTTCTTACTACGCCACAAGCAATTCCACTTGCTCCAGCAGCAGTATCTTTTTTTTCTAAGACAACGATGTCACCAGGATTTTTGTAAGTTTCAGAAAGTTTCCATGCAGTACTTAGACCGTGAATTCCACCACCGATTATAACTACTTTTGCTTTCGAAGGTAATGTCGTCATGGGAAAACATTATTTTTTGAAAACAGTAATTAATATAATTTTTTATAGAACTAAAAATTATATATAAAATTTAGATATTTCAATTTTTTGTGAAATTTATAGCTAATAACTTATATTTTTTAAGGTATCTAAGTATTCATTAAATTCTTTAATGAAAGACTCACTTGGTATTATATTTTTTATCCTTTGGTCTGTTGACGTTTTTTCAAGACGAAAGAATCCTTTTTCGCAAGCTTCAGTAATAATTAATGCAGATTTAGGTCTAGATGTTTTAAATAATTTAGTTTTAAGCTCTTCTACAGATAGTTTTTTATTTTCTTTATATGCAGACATTACTAATAACATCATGTGATAGTGAGAAGGAGATTTTCTAAAAAAATAGTTACTAGATGTATGAGATTGTTTCATTTGATCTTCCCAAAAATCTAATAAAGTCTTTTTTTCTTTTGGCATTATTCTTAAGCTTTGACTCTGGATTTAGTTGGATCATAAAATGGAAAACCAACAACTTTAGCACCAATCCTTTTTTGATGACCATCGATTTTACCTATTTCAACCTCAGTACCGATTTCAGAATATTGGACATCTATTCTGCAAAGAGCAATATTTTTATTCAAGGTTGAGGACAAGCATCCGCTGGTAACTACACCAACCTGTGATCTTCCAATATGAACACAGTCACCATGGCCTGCTATTTCTTTTCCATTAAGTTCTAGTCCTACTAATTTCTTTTGAGGATTGGCTTTTCTTTTAATCAATTCCTCTTTACCAATAAAATCTTCCTCTTTTGTTTTTAATGGAACGGCAAATCCAATTCCAGCTTCGAATGGATCTTGCTCTCCATCAAACTCAGCGCCAAATAAAATTAAACCTGCCTCAATTCTTAGTTTATCTAGAGCAGCAAATCCAGCTGGTATCAATCCATCATCTTTACCTGCTTCAATTAATTTATCCCAAACTTCGGGAGCATGTTTTGGATGACACCAAACTTCATAACCTAACTCACCAGTGTAACCTGTTCTAGAAACAATTAACGGAATACCCTGAAGTTCTTCTATTCTGCAAATTGTAAATCTGAACCAGCCCAACTCATCTATCGAAGGCTGTGTTGGTGGTGTAAAGATAATTTTTTTTAAAATTTCTCTACTTTTAGGACCTTGCAAAGATACATTGCTAATTTGGTCGGTAGAGTTTTTTACAATTGCATTAAAATTCTTTTTCTTTGCAATTTCTTTAAGCCATTCTCCACCATACTCATCTCCACATATCCATCTAAAACCTGTTTCACTTAATCTTAAAAGAGTTCCATCATCAAACATCATTCCATTTTCGTAACACATTGCAGAATACACAACCTGCCCAACAGAGAGTTTTTTTATATTTCTTGTAAGAGTGTAGTTCATTAACTCTTCAGCATCAGGACCAATTATTTCAAATTTTCTTAGTGATGATAGATCAATTAATACAGCTTCATTTCTACAAGCATTGTACTCATTAACTAAACCATGTTTGGTATAATCGTTTGGAAGCCAGAAGCCTCTAGCATCAACAAAATTTCTAGTTAATTTTGAAGTTCTTTCATAAAAGCCAGAATTTCGAGTAAGTTTATTTTCAGAGTCTGTTTTCATTCTAAAACCAAATGACTTTCTAAATTCTTTATTTTTGTCATAAGTTCTAACAAATATATTTGTGGGATTCCATGAATTACATGGATCTATATCACTTGGACATGCGGTTGTTCCTATTGTTAAATCTTTTAAAGCCTTAAACATTACATAATCACCAGGTCTTGAATAAGATTCATCAGAAATAACAGAATTTAATCCTCCAGCAGAGGTGTTAAAAAACAAATTAATTGCATGCCAACCTTTTTGTTTCTGTACACCGTATTTAGACATACTTTCAGTTAAGTTATCTGAACAATTTGGATGACCAAAATACCCTGAGTCTTCATAATACTTTGAAGTGCATGCAAGATTAAAAGTATCGTGTTTTCCAACAGTATCTCTTATTACTTCAACAAGTGGCTCATGATCTGTGTCATAAAACTTAGAGAACAAACCTGGTCCCGGGAAAGTATTACCCATGAAGGTTCTTGTAGTTTGCCAGTCTAATCCTTTTTCAATTCCTTTTTCTAATTTTCTTGTATCAAATGCCACAAAGTCAGAACATTGTCTGCCAGTTGGACTTATTACTTGTATATAATCTCCTTCCTTAACCTCATAAGATATACAACTTTCTTTATTTATATTTTCTTCATAAGCAGGTTCAAATACAGGATCAGGAATTACATTTAATTCCTTATCATTTACAATTTTTGCTCTTTTAACGAATATAGTTAAATCAGTTGGTGGATTTTGTTTTGTAACATCCATATCTTTGCCAGGAGCTGCAAATATTGCGTAACATTTATCTTTTGACTTTAATTTAATTTTTTCACCAGGCTCTGTGTCTAGATCAAATATAATTGAAGATTTTGAATTAGAAATTTTTAAATTTCTTTTTTTTAATTGATAGTTTGTAGCTAAAATTGTCTCATCATTGCCACTAAGAATATTTTTTACGAAGTTTTTTTCATTGTTTGATTTAAGATTTAATATTCCAACATCTGAATTTCCATCTTTATCAAAACAAATAATCTCACATGTTTGATTTCCTTCATTATTGATTATTTCTATTTCATCATCAGGAAAAATCTGAAAACCAGTTAGACCTCCACCATTGACAATATGTCTTTCAACCCCAGGTGGCAAAACATTTAAACCTGGATATTTTATTTCTTTACTTGTTCCTAACATTTTTTAAAAATATATTATTGTTATCTAGATTATCATCATTTTTATTGTTTAAATATATATATATTTTTTAGAACTAATAATCCTTTACCTATCTGTTCTTTTTGTCATAGACTATCGATATTAATATTAATAGAGGGGTATACATGAAAAAAATAATATCATTACTATCTGCTCTAGTTATTTCTGTTGTAAGTTTTGCAGGAATTTCTAACGCCGATAGCAAGAAGCCTATCGTTATCCCAACTCATAACTGGTCAAGTCAAATTGTAATGGCTTACGTTATTGGTGGGATTTTCGAAAGTATGGGTAATAACGTTAAATACGTTAATGCAGACTCACAAGCAGTTTATGAGTCAATTAGAATTGGAGATGTAACTATATCTCACGAGGTATGGGAATCTGCATTTGGTAAATCGTTTACTACCGCTTTAGATAAAGGTGGTTTACTAGATTGGGGAGATCATGAAGCAAGAACTCTTGAAGATATGGGATATCCAAACTGGGTTGCTGAAAAAGGATTATGCCCAGGTTTACCAGACTGGACAGCTTTAAAAAATCCAGATTGTGCTAAAAACTTTACAACACCTGATTCACCAGATGGAAAAGGAAGAATGTTGGAAGGTCCACAAACTTGGCATGGTGACTTAATTCCACAAAGGGTTGATGCACTAGGTTTAGGTGATTTATGGTGGGTTAAATTTGCTGGAAGTGCTGATGCACTTTGGGCAGAGTTAGCTGCAGCTGAAAAAGAAGGAAGAGGAACAATTATCTTCAACTGGACGCCTAACTTTACAGATGGTGCTGGTTTTACATTTATTGACTTCCCTCCATATACAGCTGGTTGTAGACCAGAAGATGGTGGAGATGGTAAATGTGGTTCTCCTGATGGATACTTGAAAAAAGCAGTTCATGAGGATTTTCCAAAAACTCATCCTGATGCAGCAGCAACGTTTAAGAAAATGTCATTCTCTACAAGTCAAATTGGTGCAATGGCAGCTTTAGTTGACGTTGACAAAATGACTCACGAAGATGCAGCTAAAAAATGGTTAGCTGATAACAAGTCAGTTTGGCAAGCTTTTACTAAATAAGGATAAAAGTTCAAATTTTAAATCTCCCCCAACATTGTTGGGGGGGATTTTTTTTTAAATAATTTTGTGTAAAATATGTTTATGAAAAGATCTATTCTTGTTTTTCTTTTAAGTTTTCTAGTTTGCTCATCAGTCTTTGCACGAAGTACAGGCTGCAAAGAAGGTAATTGTGATAATGGATATGGTAAGTGGGTTTATACCGATAAAACAACTTATGAAGGAGAATGGGTTTCAACAAAAAAACAAGGACAAGGTGTAGAGACTTGGCCAAATGGATATATTTATAAAGGAGAATTCAAAAATAGTGTCTGGAGTGGAATAGGCACATTAACATTTCCTGATGGTTCTACTTATGAAGGAGAGTGGGCGAATGGTTTTATGAATGGTCAAGGAACATTTACTTGGTCTGATGGAAAACAAAAAACAGGTATTTGGAAGAACGGTAAGTTACAAGAATAATGTCTAAAGAAAATTATATTAATAAAATAAAAGATTTACCGGAGTCTTTGAGACAATTTATTGGTCTTATATTTATTACTCTAATAGTAATTTTATCTTTTAGTATTTTAAATGGAATTTTTGGACAAGGTGATGATTTAGTAAAAAGAATGAAATTAGAAGAAGAAAGAATTGCTGAAGAAAAAAAATTAAGTGAGTTAATATCTAAACTACCCTCCGGAATATTGGTCTCATTTGATGGAACTGATCACTACAAATTAACAGATGAAGTATATGAGCAGGTATGTAAAGCTACAAAGCTAATTCCTCAAAGAGCAATAATGGGAGCTAATTTCTTAAATTTTAGAGCACATGAGCTTTATACAATTAATGGAAATAAAATTGATGAAACTTTTGTAGAGTGGGATCAAGAAAAAGGTAAATGTTTTGCGGGTTTTACGGTTAGTGGAAATAATGTAGGTGTTGATGAAAGTATTACTATAAGTGGAGAGGCTTTAAGTTTTTTAAGCACAGGAATTGATACAAGAATTTATTTTATTAAAAATTTTTAATGAGGAAAGGCAACAATTATTAACATTTTAATTTTATAGAATTTAATATAACTTTAAAACAATTTATGTCTGAGACTGTAATTAAATGCGAGTCGGTTTATAAAATTTTTGGAGAAAATGCCAAAAAGATGCTTGAAGAATCTAATGGCAACGTAGACGCAAAAACCTTTCAAGAAAAAGGATGTATAGTTGGAGTTAATAACGCTTCTTTTGAAGTTGCCAAAGGAGAAATGTTAGTAGTGATGGGATTATCTGGTTCGGGTAAATCAACTTTGCTTCGATGTATATCAAGACTAACAGATGCAACAGGTGGAAAAATTTTCATAGAAGGTCAAGATTTACTTGAATTAAACAATAAAGAATTAATTGAACTTAGAAGAAGTAAAATGGGAATGGTATTTCAAAGTTTTGCTTTACTACCTCATAAAACTGTTGTTGAAAATATTGCTTTTCCTTTACAGATTAAAGGTACAAAGACTGAAGATAGTATTAATAGAGCAATGGAGATGGTAAAATTAGTTGGACTTGATGGAAGAGAAAACTATTTTCCTAGAGAGCTTTCAGGTGGGCAACAACAAAGAGTAGGGATCGCAAGATCATTAGCAGTGGAACCAGATATATGGTTTTTAGACGAGCCATTTTCTGCGTTAGATCCATTAATAAGAAAAGAAATGCAAGATGAGTTTTTAAGACTTCAGGAAAAATTACAAAAGACAATAATGTTTATTACACATGATTTTGATGAGGCATTAAAATTGGCTGATCGTATAGCAATTATGAAAGATGGTATAATTGAACAATTAGATACACCTGCAAACATTGTATTAAATCCTGCAACTGAATATGTAAGAAAGTTTACCGAAGAAGTGCCTAGAGAGAAAGTTTTGGTAATCGAGGATGTAATGGATACAACGAGCAATGATAATTTGGGGGATTTAAAGGTTTTAAAAGATGAGATTATAGAAAATGTAGCAGAAAAAATTCTTACTCAAGAAAAAATAGTAGCAGTAGTTGATTCTGAAAATAATATTGTTGGATCAATTAAACCTTCAAAAATAATCGATACAGTTTTTGGAGGAAGAAAAAACGGAAGTTAAAATATGGAGTATCTAAAAAAATATCCAAAATTATTTCAATGGTTATTTTTATTAGTTGTATTTTTTGCTTTATGTTTTGCTATTGATGTTCCCGAAACTTATAAATTTATTAGAGGACAAGCAGAATTTGTAAAAGATCCAAACCAAAGTGTTTACTTTTTTCTTGGCAAAGAAGTTAGGTATTATGCTTTTGATGTATTTTGGAGATTACCCCCGTTACTAGGTTGGCTGCCTATTTGGATAAACGATTCTTTATTTTTCTTAATGAATGAGTGGATGCCAATGGAGTTTTGGAATGAAGATACTCAAGAGTTTAAAACTCGACCAATACTTTTACAGATAAGTAGAAATTTAACTGCATTCATGACTTTTTTAATTGAATTAATTAGAGAAATTTTATTGGGGGGCTTAGAAACTATTGTTGCATTCACTAGTTGGGATTTTATTGATGCTTATCCTTGGTTAGAGTTACCAGGTTTACCTTGGACTATTGTTGCTGCTGGAGCGGCTATACTTTCTTATAAACTTAGCGGAAAAGGATTAGCTTTGTTTGCAGGGTTAACAATGATCTATATTTCTATATTTGGTCAGTGGAAACCTTCAATGCAAACTCTTTCTTTTATACTTGTTGCAGCTCCGCTATCATTTATTTTTGGTTTAGGTCTAGGAATTGCTGCTTATAAAAGTAAACGTGTTGAAAAAGCTTTGTACCCAATTCTTCTAGTGATGCAGACTATGCCACAATACGCTGTATTAGTTCCTGCACTTGTTCTATTTGGAGTTGGTGATCATGCTGCTGTAATCATTACAATGGTTGTTGCGGTTCCACCAATGATACTACTTACAATTTTAGGCTTAAGAGCCATACCACCAGAAGTTATTGAAGCTGGAAGGATGAGTGGGTGTACTAATTGGCAACTAATGCTAAAGGTATTAATTCCTACAGCAAGACGAGATATTTTAATTGGAGTTAACCAAGTTATTATGGTTTGTTTTTCAATGGCAGTCATATCTGCTTTCATTGGTGCCAAAGGTTTAGGATTTAATTTATTATTAGCTTTGAACCAACTTAATATTGGATTAGCATTAGAAGCAGGATTGTGTATCAGTTTAATTGCAATTCTTCTTGATAAAATGTCTTTAGCTTGGGCAAACAAACAAACTGATTATTTTGGTAATCTGACATTTTTCCAAAGAAATAAAAACGTAATATTTTTTGCAGCTTCATTCGTAATTGGAATAATTCTTGCATATGTTGGGACTTTTATTTTCAAAGGTAGTTTTAATTACTTGTTTGAAATTCCCCATAATAAAGGAATATCAACAGCAGATTTTTGGAATAAAGGAGTTGATTGGATTTTTGATACTTTCTTCGTGTATATTAAAGCATTCAATACATGGTTAATTCAAGATGTGCTTCAGCCGATGAGAGCTTTATATTTAAGAATGCCTGCAGTAGCTACATTAGTGTTAGCAGTTGGAGCGGGATATTTAATTGGAGGAATTCGTTCAGCGTTAGTTGTTGCTGCTTTGACTTTATTTATAGCACTAAGTCCATGGTGGGATAGAGCGCTAGTTACATTATATATGGCAACTTTTGGAGTAGTTATTTCTTGTTTAATAGGATTTACAGTTGGAACATTATGTTTTCAAAATAAAAAATCAGCAGCGTTTATGCTAGGTGTTTGTGATATATTTCAAACATTCCCATCTTTTGTATATTTAATCCCAGTAATGATGCTTTTTGGAATTACAGATACTTCTGTATTAATTGCAGTAATTGTTTATGCAACAATTCCTGCAACAAGGTACACAATTGAAGGTTTAAGAAGTGTCCCTGTGGGCTTGCATGAAGCTGCAACAATGTCTGGTGTAAATAAACTTCAAAGATTAACAAAAATTGAGTTTCCATTAGCATTTCCACATATGATGCTAGGTTTAAATCAAACAATAGTTTTTGCTTTATTTATGGTGATAATTGGAGCATTTATTGGAACAGAAGATCTTGGACAATATATTTTAAAAGCCCTATCAGATAAAAATGGCGCAGGAATTGGTTTAACACTTGGTATCTGTGTTGCGTTTATAGGATTGATTTTCGATAACTTGATTAGAACTTGGGTAGAAAAAAGAAAAAAACACTTAGGCATAGCGTAGTTCGTTGAAAAAATTTATAATTTCTATTGATCAAGGTACCACTTCTTCAAGAGTAATTCTTTTTAACACTAAAGGAAGAATTGAATTTGTTTCACAGTATGAATTTAAACAATATTTCCCAAAAAATGGGTGGGTAGAACATAACCCAAATGAGATTTGGTCAACAACTCTTAAAGCACTTAAGAATGTTATTAATAAGGCCAATAAAATCAGAGGCCATATTATTAGTATTGGAATTACCAATCAAAGAGAAACAACCATTTTATGGAACAAGAAAACAGGAAAGCCAATTTATAATGCAATAGTTTGGCAAGATCGAAGAACTCAAGAATATTGTAAAAAACTTAAAAACAAAAAATATGAAAATGATTTTAGAAAGAAAACAGGATTATTTATTGATCCTTATTTTTCAGCAACAAAAGTAAGGTGGATTTTAGATAATGTAAAGGAGTCTAAAAAATTATTAAAATCAAAAAATTTATTATTTGGGACAGTTGATACTTTTTTAATTTGGAAATTAACTAAAGGAAAACAACATTTAACCGAAGCTACAAATGCAAGTAGGACAATGTTGTTTAATATTAATAATAATAAGTGGGACCATGAGATTTTAAAAAAATTAAATATTCCAAAGGGTATTTTACCTGAAGTAAAAAATTCAGCCGATGATTTTGGCAAAACTGATAAAAAAATTACTGGAAAAGAGATTCCAATATCTGCTGTTTTAGGCGATCAACAGGCTGCAGCTGTTGGTCAAACTTGTTTTGAAAAAGGTTCAATTAAAAGTACTTATGGAACAGGTGCTTTTGTAATTATGAATACAGGCTCCAAGAAAATAAATTCCAAAAATAAATTATTAACAACAATATGTTATCGATTGAATAATAAGACCACTTATGCTTTAGAAGGTTCAATTTTCATAGCAGGTGCTGGTGTACAATGGTTAAGAGATAAAATGAAATTAATAAAAAAAGCACCAGAGACAGAAAAAATAGCAAGATTATCAAATATAAATGATGGCATCTATGTCGTTCCCGCTTTCAGTGGTATGGGTGCACCTTATTGGAGACCAGAAGCAAGAGGTTTAATTACAGGTTTAACTAGAGATAGTAATTGGCAAAGTTTAGTAAGAGCAACAGTCGAGTCCGTTGCTTATCAAAGTTATGACCTTTTTAACGCTATGAATAAAGATGGTTTGAAACCTAGAATAGTAAAAATTGATGGAGGTATGGTTGCAAATAACTGGTTTTCACAATTCTTATCAGACACAATAAATTTAAAAGTAATTAGACCAAAAGTATTGGAAACTACCGCATTAGGAGTAGCGCTTTTTGCCGGATATCAAGTTGGAGAGTTTAAATCATTAAACCAAATTAAAAATATTTGGCAAAAAGATAGAGCTTTTTCTCCAAAAATTAAAAATTCATTGAGAAATCAATTATTACAAGGATGGAAACTAGCAATTAGAAAAACTTTGGCATAGCTTAAGATATGAAAAAAATTGTAATTATTGGCGCTGGTGCGATGGGATCTGCTTTTTCTGTTCCTTGTGCAGATAATTTTAATGAAGTTTTTTTAGTTGGATCATTTCTTGAAGATAAAGTTATTGATGAAATTAAAAATTCAAATAATTTTCATCCTATTTTAAAAAGTCAGCTACCAAAAAATATAAAAGTCTTAAAATTCTCAGAATTTAATGATGAAATTAAAAACAATATCGATCTTTTAGTTGTTGGGGTGAGCTCAAAAGGAATTGAGTGGATAGGGAATGAAATCTCTAAATTTTATAAATCTTCAGTTGATATTCTGCTATTAACAAAAGGTTTAGCTTTAATTGAAAATAAATTCGAAACTTTAGCAGAAAAACTAGATAATATTCTAAAAGAAAAAGGAATTACTAATGCCAAAATTTCTGCTGTAGCAGGACCTTGTTTAGCGAATGGTTTGGTAAATAGAATAAATAGCAGTGTTGTGTTAGCAAATGAAAATATAAATGTTGTAAAAAATATAGGATCAATAATTTCAACAAAATATTATTCTACAGAGTATTCAGATGATTTAATTGGAGTTGAGGTGTGTGCGGCTACAAAAAACATTTACTCTATGTTAATTGGAGCCTCAGAAGGTTTGAGTAGCAAATCACTCGACAACGAAATTAAGAAAAAATATTTTCTTAATACAGCAGCGTCCTTAGCCTACAAGGCTGTCGCAGAAATGAAATCTTTAACTAGAAAATTAAATGGCAAAGCAGAGTCTGCCTTTGGTTTAGCAGGATTAGGAGATTTATATGTTAGTTCGGCTGGTGGCAGGAATAGTAAGATGGGATATTATTTAGGCCAAGGTCATTTATTTAAAGAGGCTAAAGAGAAATTCATGAAAGATATTACTGTAGAAGGCGCTGATTTAGCTCACGAAATAGGACCAAAAATTTTAAAAGAATTTGAAGAAAAGGAATTTCCTCTACTCTTTAGTATAATTAAATGTATTTGCAATAACCAGAAACTAGAAATTAACTGGTAATATTATTTTTGATTTAAAAACGTCTTCATCGAGTCATCCATCGCTTTTTCCCAAGTAGTATGGTGCACAGGTGCAACCGATCCAGTTACGGGAGATGAGAATGATTTGTTTCTATAAGTTAGAATATCCTCTACTTTATGATGTTCCCATTCTTTGAAATGTTTTCTAATTAATTCAAAGTCAATTTTAGGATAATCAGACATATCATGAAGTTCTTTTGTATATTCTGTTTGAAAATCAATCATTTGATCAGGATTTTCTAATTTTTCTTCCATTGATACCCATTTATTAATGTCTTTATTAATTTCGTCATTACTAGGCACTTTGATTTTTCCCATTATCACATCTCTTGCATACCATCCCTGACAGTCAAACATGTTAAATGTATGAAACTGGTCCTGCATACCTAAGTATAAAAGTTTATGATTATCTTGCCACACAATACCTTTATAAAGTTTTGGTGGATATAGTCTGTTATGTGTTTTTAATTTTAAACTTTCATCTAAAAATGGGAAATGATGCAGATATCCTGTACATAAAATAACTACGTCAGCATTTTGTTCTGTTCCATCTTTAAATATGGCTTTTTTTCCTTCTAACCTATCTAAATAATGAACTTCTTTCATGCCTTTTGGCCATTTGAAACCCATTGGGTTATGCCTGTAACCGATTGTTACACTTTTAGCACCATACTTATTACATTGTAGAGCCACATCTTCAGCAGAATAACTACTACCTAAAACAATTACATCTTTTCCTCTGAATTCTTCAGCATCTCTAAAATCATGTGAGTGCATTATTCTTCCTGGGAAAGAATTCATTCCTTCATATTCAGGAATAAAAGGCACAGAAAAATGACCTGTAGAGACTACCACATAATCAAATGTATCATTTAAAATTTTATTATTTACTTTGTCTTGGTAAGTGATTTCAAACTTATCATTTTTATAAACAGTATTTGTAACTCTAGTATTAAATTTAATCTTACTTTTTATATTTCCTTTGCTCACTCTTCCTAAAATATAATCTTGCAGGACTTCTCTTGGAGGGAAAGAAGGAATTGGCTTTCCAAAATGTTCATCAAAAGAATAATCAGCAAATTCTAAACACTCCTTAGGTCCATTTGACCATAAGTATCTATACATACTATTAGGAACAGGATCTCCATATTGATCAGAACCAGTTCTCCAGTTGTAATTCCACAAACCACCCCAACTTTCTTGTTTTTCAAAGCAAACTATTTCAGGAATCTTTTCTCCTTTTTTTTCCAAATGCTCAAATGCTCTTAAAATTGAAAGTCCACAAGGGCCAGCACCGATGATTGCTACTTTTGACATAGAATTTTTCCTATCATTAATAAATTTATAAATATATCTTACTAACAATTTTTAAAAAAATAAAATTATATTTTGTTATGGGTGTTAATTGGAATTATCCTACCACTATGTGGATAGGAGAAAAAAGAATTGAAGACTTATCTTTAGCTTGTAAAGAGCTAGGTATTTCAAACCCATTATTTGTAACTGATAAAGATTTAATTAATTTAGATATTATAAAAAATATAATATTGAGTTTAAAAAAAAATTTTAAAAATCTAATTACCTTTTCTAATTTTACGGGAAATCCAATCGGTCAAAACGTAGAGGAAGGTGTTGTAGTTTATAATACTTCGGGCTGTGATGGTGTAATAGCTTTAGGAGGAGGAAGTGGCTTAGATGTTGGCAAAGCTATAGCATTTATGTGTAATCAATCTAGACCTCTTTGGGATTTTGAAGATATTGGTGATTACTGGACTAGAGCAGATAGTTCCAAAATTTCAAAAATCATAGCAGTTCCTACTACTGCTGGAACTGGATCTGAAACTGGAAGAGCATCTGCAATCATCAATAAAGAAACTGGTGTAAAAAAAATTATTTTTCATCCTAAAATGCTACCTTCAATTGTTATTTTAGATCCTTTGCTTACTATAGATTTATCTCCAAGATTAACTGCAGCAACCGGAATGGATGCTTTAGCACATAATTTAGAAGCTTTTTGTGCACCAGGTTATCATCCAATGGCTGATGGTATGGCAATAGAGGGAATGAAACTAATTAAAAATTCATTAATTAAAGCCTTTAAAAATGGAAAAGATGTTAATGCAAGAATGGATTTGCTATCTGCAGCTTCAATGGGTTCGACTGCATTTCAGAAAGGACTGGGAGCAATTCATTCATTGAGTCATCCTGTAAATGGTAAATTTAATGTTCATCATGGTTTATCTAACGCAATATTTATGCCTTATGTTTTAACATTTAATAAACACTCAATTGAAAATAAAATAATATCGATTTGTGATTATCTTAATTTAAATAAAAATTTTGATAGTTTTTTAGATTGGATTTTAGAATTAAGAAATAATTTAAATATTCCACACAAATTGTCAGATGTAATGGACTGCAATAATATTGATTTAGATGAACTTTCCTTAATGGCATTTGAAGATCCATCTACAGGAGGAAATCCCAAAAAATTAAGTCAAAATGATCTAAAAGAAATGTATATAAAAAGCATTTCTGGAGAATTATTTTAATGAAAAAAATATTGATAGTAGAAGGAAACTTACGAGAGGAAAATCAAAGTTTTTCTGAGGCTGGAATTCAAACACATACAGAAAGTCTTAAAGATAGTTTGGCTTATTTCACTGACAAGTTAGAAACCCACGTGGTTAATCCTTCTTCAGATGAAAATATCGATAAAAATATTGATGCACTCGAAAGTTACGATGGTCTTATTTGGGGTGGTAGTAGTTTAAATATTTATAACAATACTCCAGAAATAAATAGACAAATTGATTTTATGAAAGAGTGCCAAAAAAAAATTAAAAAAATTCTAGCAATTTGTTGGGGAATGCAAGTTGCAGTAACTGCAGCGGGAGGAGAGGTAAAAAAAGGTAATAAAGGATCTCATAGAGGAATTGCTCTAAATATAGAAATTAATGAAAATGGTTTAAATCATCCACTTTATAAAAATAAGGATAAAACTTTTAATACGCCAGCATTTAATTTTGATGAAGTTGTAACGATGCCAGAAAATTCAACTTTATTGGCCTCAAACCCAATAAACAATGTTCAAGGGATAAATTTTAAAGTTGGAGATTGTAATATTTGGGGGCTTCAATATCACCCTGAAATTACTTACAATAAAATGATTAATTTAATTATTTTTAGAAAAGAAAAATTACTAGCAAGAGGTGCTTTTAAAGATCAAGAGGAGATTGATAACCATATTGAACATATTGAAATAGAAAATCAGAAACTAGATAAAATTTCAAGAATGAGAGAATTAGAAAATTGGTTAGATTATCTTAATTTAGAATAAACCTTCAATTTCGCCTTTGTCATTCAACTTAATGGAGTCAGCAGCAGGAACTCTAGGTAACCCTGGCATTGTCATGATTTCACCGCACACAACAACTATAAATTCAGCACCAGAAGAAAGTCTTACCTCTCTAACTGGTAAAACATGACCCGTGGGTGCACCCTTTAAATTTGGATCTGTTGAAAAACTATATTGAGTTTTTGCAATACAAACAGGCAACTTACCATAACCTTTTTCCTCAAAATCTTTTAATTGTTGTCTCACTTTTGTGTCTGCTACTACTTCAGAGGCACTATAAATTTCTTGTGCAATTTTTTCTATTTTTTTGAACAGCGGAAGATCGTCTTCATATAAAAATTTAAATGTATCTTTTTTATCCTCACAAATTTCAGTAACATTTTTAGCTAATTCAATAGTTCCTTCACTTCCATTAGACCAATGAGTGCATTTAGAGGCTTTTACACCCTGCGTTTCACAAAAATCTAACAAGGTTTTCATTTCATCTTCTGTATCAGTAATAAAATGATTAACCGCAACAGTAACAGGTAATCCAAATTTTCTAATATTATTTATATGTCTACGTAAATTTACCATTCCCTCTTTTAGTGCTGACACATTTTCTTTTTTTAAATCTTCTTTAGCAACACCTCCATGCATTTTCAGTGCTCTTATTGTTGCTACAATAACTACGCAATCTGGTTTTAGATTAGATTTTCTGCACTTAATATCTAAAAATTTTTCAGCTCCTAAATCAGCTCCAAATCCTGCCTCTGTTACAACATAGTCAGCTAATTTAAGTCCTGCTTTAGTTGCAATAACTGAATTACATCCATGAGCAATATTTGCAAAAGGGCCACCATGAATTATTGCAGGATTGTTTTCTAAAGTTTGAGTTACATTAGGTCTTATTGCTTCTTTAAGCAAAACTGTCATTGGACCTTGTGCATTTAAATCTTTTGCACAAATCGCTTGCTTATCCCTAGTATAACCAATTGTAATATTACCAATTCTATTTTCTAAATCTTTAAGGTCTGTTGCTAAACAAAAAATAGCCATTAGCTCAGATGCAACTGTAATATCAAAACTATCTTGCCTAGGGTAACCATTAGCCACTCCTCCCAGATCAACAATGATAGATCTTAAGGATCTATCATTCATATCCATTACTCTTCTCCAAACAATTCTTCTAACATCAATGTTAAGTTTGTTACCCCAATAAATATGATTATCAATTAACGCAGATAGTAAATTATGTGCAGATGTAATAGCATGAAAGTCACCTGTAAAATGAAGATTAATTTGTTCCATTGGTACTACCTGGGCATAACCACCACCAGCAGCTCCACCCTTCATTCCAAATGATGGACCAAGACTTGGTTCTCTTAAACAAACTATAGATTTTTTTCCGATTTTATTTAAACCGTCATTTAACCCAACTGAAGTTGTAGTTTTACCCTCACCAGCTGGAGTAGGAGTGATTGCAGTAACTAAAATTAATTTACCATTTTCTTTTTTAAGGGTATTCAAATATTCCAGATTTATTTTGGCAATGTGTCTGCCCATTGGACTGAAAGCAAAATTTTCATCTGGTACACCAATCTTTGAAAGAATATCTTTTATTGGTTGCATTTTAGCTTCTCTAGCTATTTGAATGTCTGATTTTACATCACTCATGAATAATCCTTTAAATTAAAAACATTTCCTGTGACTTCTTATCCTTTTTTGAGATATTTGGAAACTTCTAAAAAATATATATAAAAAAAATAAGCACTATTTATATTCTTTGTTATAAAATTATTTGATGCAGAAGTATTCAATATTTAACCTTGTTAAAAACGCTTTTTCAAACCACCAAAATTGGGATCTAGCTTGGAAAGATCCAACACCTAAAGAGGAATATGATGTAGTGATTATTGGTGGGGGAGGCCACGGTTTAGCTACGGCATATTACCTTGCGAAAGAGCATAACATTACAAAAGTTGCAATTATCGAGAAAGGCTGGATTGGAGGAGGAAATGTAGGACGTAACACTACAATCATTAGATCCAATTATATGCACGATGAAAATGGTTTGTTCAGTGAGTTTGGAATGGATTTATGGAGAAAGATGAGTCAGGACCTGAACTATAATGTAATGTTTTCTCCAAGAGGTATTATTAATCTTGCTCATTCAGATGCACAGATGAATGCTTATGCAAGAAGAGGTAATTCAATGAGATTAAATGGAATAGACGCAGTTCTTTTAAATAGAGAACAAGTTAAAGAAATTATTCCTATGGCCGATTTTTCTGAGAACGTAAGATTCCCAATCTTTGGTGGCTTGATGCAACCAAGCGCGGGAACAGCAAGACATGATGCAGTAGCTTGGGGTTATGCGCGTCAAGCAGACTCAATGGGTGTAGATATTATTCAAAATTGTGAAGTAATCGGATTTGATGTTTCTGCAGGAAAAATAAATGGTATTAGAACATCTCGAGGAAACATTAAAGCAAAAAAAGTTGGTTTATGTGTTGCTGGTAGCACAAATATTTTAGCAGAAAAATTAAATATGACTTTACCTATAGAAACTCATTTGCTTCAAGCGTGTGTCTCAGAACCTATTAAGCCAGTTCTAGATAATGTAGTTACATTTGGTGCAGGTCATTTTTATGTCAGTCAGTCAGATAAAGGTGAAATGGTAATGGGTGGAGATTTAGATGGATACAACAGTTATGCACAAAGAGGAAATTTGCCAACTTTACAGCACGTATTAACAGAAGGAATTGCTATGATGCCTTTTTTGAGTAAATTAAAAATGCTTAGAACTTGGGGTGGTATAATGGATATGTCAATGGATGGTTCTCCTATAATTGATAAGACACACATAGAAGGTTTGTATTTAAATTGTGGATGGTGTTATGGAGGATTTAAAGCTACACCTGCTTCAGGTTGGACATTTGCTCATACAATCGCACAAGACAGAGTTCATGAATTAAATGCTGGCTATAGTTTAAATAGATTTAGTACAGGTCATCTTATTGATGAAAAAGGACTAGGAACAAAAACCTGGATATCTTAAATGCTTTATATTAAATGCCCACATTGTGGAATGAGACCACAAACAGAATTCTCTTATGGTGGTGACGCTAGTGTCAAGAGACCAGAACTTAATAAAGATGTTTCTGATCAAGAGTGGGATGATTTTGTTTACAATAGAAAAAGCTTAAGAGGCAAGCATTTAGAGCTTTGGCAACATATTTCTGGATGTAGACAATGGATAAAAGTAGAGAGGGATACAGCAACTCATGAAATATTCAGAACTTTTAAAGCAGATGAGGAAGTTGCCTGATGACCCAAGCCTTTAGAATTGAAACTGGTGGATTAATTAATAGAGAAAAAAAATTATCATTTAAATTCAATGGTAAATCCTATTCTGGATATGAAGGAGATACATTAGCCTCAGCCTTATTAGCAAATGGAGTTCATTTAGTAGGAAGAAGTTTTAAATATCACAGACCAAGAGGTTTTTTTGGTGCAGGGGTAGACGAACCTTATGCAGTAGTTCAACTATATAGAAATGGTGAAACAGAACCAAATATTAAAGCAACAGAGCAGGAGCTATTTGAAGGTTTAGAGGCAAAAAGTGTTAATTGTTGGCCCAATGTAAATTTTGATATTGGTGCAATAAATAATTTTTTAAAAATTTTTCTGCCCGCAGGGTTTTATTACAAAACTTTCATGTGGCCAAAAAGTTTTTGGTATAGAATTTATGAACCTTTTATAAGAAAGGCAGCCGGTTTGGGTGTTGCTTCAACCAAACATGATAATGAAAGGTATGAACATAAGTATGAATATTGTGATTTATTAATTGCAGGCTCAGGACCTTCAGGATTAGCTGGCGCATACGCTGCAGCAAAAAATGGAGCTAAAGTAATTTTAGCTGAAGACAAACCAAGATTTGGTGGATCTTTATTAACCAGTGATGTCAATATCGGCAATCAATCAGGAAAAGATTGGGCTGAGGGAATAATTGCAGAACTTAAAACAATGTCAAATGTTGTTGTAAAAAATAGATCTCAAATTTTTGGATACTATGATCACAATATGCTTGTGATGTCAGAAAAAGTCAGTGATCATTTACCAAATACAAAAAAATATCATCCAAACAAAAGACTTTGGTACATTCGTGCAAAAGAGGTATTAATTTCATCAGGATCAATTGAAAGACCAATAGTTTTTGGGAACAATGATACTCCAGGTGTTATGCTTTCGTCTGCCGCAAAAGAATATTTAAAAGTTTACGGTGTCTTAGTCGGCAGAAATCCATTGGTGTTTACAAATAATGATAGTGGATACGAGACAGCTATTGAGTTTAAAAAACTTGGAGTAGACCCGATTATTTTAGACACTAGAAAAAATCCCGCATCAGAAATAATTGATGAGGCAAAAAATTTAGGAATTAACATAAAAAATTCTTATGTTGTAGTTGCAGCTCAAGGCTATAAAAAAGTAAAATCAGCTGATATTGCAAGCATCTCTGATGATAAAAAACAACTTGGTAAAATAGAAAGTATAAAGTGTGATTGTATATGTGTTTCTGGTTTTTGGACACCATCTATTCATTTAGCTTCTCAATCAGGAAACAAAACTAAGTTTAAAGAGGAAATTGATGCATTTGTTCCTGGTCAATCAAAACAAAATGAAAGAACTTTGGGAGCTGCTAACGGAGTATTTTCGCTTGAAGAAACTTTAAAAACATCATTTGCTGCTGGAAGTGAGTTGTCAAAAAAAATAACAGAGAATGATAACGAGGTACCTGTACCCAATGTTGTTGAAAAAAAATTCTCTCAACATGATAAATTTTGGTGTGTTCCATTACCTGAGGGTAAAAATTATAAAAGATTTTTAGATTTTCAAAATGATGTTTCTGTATCTGATGTAGAAATAGCCCTAAGAGAAGGTTATCGATCAATTGAACATGTTAAAAGATACACTACACTTGGTATGGCAACAGACCAAGGAAAAACAAGTAATTTAAATGGCTTACAATTGGTTTCTGAAATTGAAAATAAAGTAGTTCCTGCTGTTGGTCATACAACTTTTAGACCTCCATATACCCCAGTTTCTATTGGTGCTATAGTTGGAAGAGAAGTAGGTAAACATTCAAAACCTACAAGAAAATCTCCCATGCATAATTGGCATGAAAAAAATAATGCAGTTTTTGTAGATGCGGGTGTTTGGTTGAGACCAAGATATTACAAAAGAGGAAATGAAAACTTATTTGAAGCATCTAAAAGAGAAGCAAAGAATGTAAGAACAAATGTTGGTGTTTGTGATGTAACTACTTTGGGTAAAATAGATATTAAAGGACCTGATGCAGCAGAATTTTTAAATAGAGTTTATACAAATGCATGGTTAAAGCTGCCAGTTGGTAAAGCAAGATACGGGGTAATGCTAAGAGAAGATGGCATTGTAATGGATGATGGTACAACAACAAGAATCTCAGAAAATCACTATCATATGACCACTACTACTGCTCAAGCAGCAAATGTTCTCTCACATTTAGAGTACTATTTGCAATTAGTTTGGCCTAAATTAAATGTTAACGTAGTATCAACTACAGAACAATGGGCTGGAGCAGCTATAGCTGGGCCTAAATCTAGAGTTTTATTGCAAAAATTGTTTCCAAATTCTGATGTATCAAATGAAGGCTTACCTTTTATGGGTTATATGGAAGGAGATTTATTTGGAGTTAAAGCAAGAATATTTAGAATTTCATTTTCTGGAGAGCTTGCATATGAAGTGAACGTTGAGTCTGACAATGGAAACTATATGTGGGAAAAAATTGTGGAAGTTGGTGAACAGTTTAAAATTCAACCTTATGGTACGGAGGCATTATCAACTTTAAGAATTGAAATGGGACACGTTGCTGGATCAGAACTTGACGGCAGAACAATTCCGTATGACAATGCTTTAGAAGGCCTTGTTAGTAAAAAGAAAGATTTTATAGGAAAAAGGTCACTACAAAGAGCTGCTTTTACAGCTCATGATAGGCAAAGAATAGTAGGGGTAGTTCCGTTAGACAAAAAAACAAGTATACCAGAAGGCTCACATTTAGTTAAAGACGCTAATGCACCATTACCAAATCCAAAATTAGGGCATATTTCTGCATCATGCTGGAGTGTTGAGCATGACAATCCTTTTTCATTAGCAATATTAAAAGATGGAAAAAATATGATTGGTGAAAAGTTATTTGTGATGTCGCCACTTAAAAATAAAGTAATACCTGTTGAAATTGTATCTTCTCACTATGTTGATCCGAAAGGTGAAAGGGTTAGATCATGAGTAGTTTAGTTTCAGCTTTAGCATATGTTCACACAACAGGTCAATTTGGAGATTATGAAGGTAAAAATGAAAATGAACTTCTCAAAATATCTGAAAATAAAAATTTACTTATAGTTCAAATAGCACAGTATAAAAATTCTACACTTCCATTTGAAAGTATAGATATTGATGGTTTAAAATTAAAAAATGAACCTTTAAGCATAGTGTCTAACAATGATACAAGGGTTTTATGGAATGGTCCAAAGAACTGGTTTTTAGTATCTAATAAAAAAGATTTATTTAAAATTATTTTAGATAAATTCAAAGATACAGACTTTGCAGTAACTGATTTATCACATTCTAGAGCCATAATTGAAATAGAGGGACATGATGTCAAAGAAATTCTAAAGAAAGGATGCCCTTTTAATTTTGATACATTGGAGAAAAATAAATCAATAAATTCTACTTATAATGGCATAGCACTAACTATTGATATGCTAGATGACAACCCCAGAAAAGTGAGATTATTTGCGCTAAGAAGTTTTGGAGAGTCTTTATATCACTCTATTACTGATGCATCTTTAGAGTTTGGTTTTAAATCAATATAAATAAGTTTAATCCCGAGTGGCAATGTAAACTCCTATTGATGTAATTAGAAAACCAAATAAATCTAGATTGCTTAAATTTTCATTTAAGAAAAGCCAAGCCATAAAGGCAGAAGTGGCTGGTATTAAAAAAAATATTGAAACAGTTTTGCTTGCTGAATTATTTTTAATTAAATACATCAATATTGTAAAAGCACCAAAAGATACTAAAAATATTTGATGACTCATTGCTACGATAAACGTTTTTGAAAAATCGATATACGGCTCAACAAATAAAATAATTATTAACAAGTGAAAAATAAAACCACCTAGTGCTTGATTCATGTTGTTTACAGATAGAGGTAAATTGTTACTTAATTTTTTTTGCCATAAAGTAGAAAAAGTTATTGCAAGAAGTGCTATAATCGTTGCGATTAATCCAGCTGTTGGTATTTTAGAACCTATATCAAAACCTAAAACAAGTGCTGCTCCAATAAATCCTAATAATGCACCTAACCATTGTTTTAAAGAAACTTTTTCGTTTAACATTGGACCACTTAAAGCGTTTGTAAGGACAGGTTGTAGAGTTACTATTAATGCAGCAATTCCAGTGGGCATACCTATTGATATTGAATAAAAAACACCTCCAAGATAAAAACCATGAAAAAGTACGCCGCTAAAAAAAGATTTAAGAAATTTTTTTTTACTAACTAAAACCTTTTCTTTTGAATAAACAGAAAACAAATAAAATCCCAAAGCAACTAATGCAAATCTAAAAGCAAGAGCAGCAAATGGATCACTATTATCAATAATTGGCTTTGTCGTGATAAACGCCGAAGACCACAATAAAATAAAAACAAATGGAAAAATTTTAACCATTTTGCTTTATAGATTAATAATATTCATAGTCTCAATAATAATACTCAATTTGAACTAATTCTATCTTGAGTTGAATCAACCATTGTGTATTAATTATTTGTGAAAAATTTAAAATTATCTTTTATTTTCTTATCTTTCATTTTTGTATCAGGTTGTTTTCAAACAACTGCTCTTTTAGGCCCAAGTATGACTGCTGTAACCACAGGAAATATACTTCAAGCTGGATTTCAATACGGAGCTAACACTGCAATTAAAAACAAAACAGGTGAATATCCATTAACGCATATTAAAAAAAAAGTTGAAAAAAAAAACAATTTACAAAATTTTCATGTTGAACTGAAAAATTTTATTGAAAACAAAATAGAGGCTACAAAAAAAAAATTATCTTTAAACTAATTTAAGTTTAACTTAATTAATTTTTCTTTTCCTATCTCTTTACACCACATTTCGTAACTTTCACAAACTCTCCAAAGATGATCAAAAGCTCTTTGCGATATTTCTAATGGAAAATGTGTCTTTGTATAATATAGCTTAGGTATTTTCATTAAAAATTTTATCATAGAATCTTTTTGAAGCTCAAGAAGTCTTAGTGTTTCCTTGTTAATTTTTTTTCCTGTAAGTTTATCAATAAAATTATTTTTTTTTAGTTCTGAAAACCATTTATCATGAAACTCGCCTGAGCTTATAAATTTATAGTCTTTTGTTGACATAAATATTTCGAATGCTTGAATATTATTTATTTCAGGGTTTTGTTTTTTTATATCAATAATTTTTAAATAAATTAATTCTGCTACTCTTAATACATATGGTTTTTCAGTATTATTAGACATAAAACTAATTTTTATATTTGGCCATAGCAGAATGCGCTAAAATTAGATTAGGATCTAAAAAAATTTTTGAAGATTTTATATTTTTAAATGATTTAAAAGCAAAAATTGCAATAGGAAGCTCAGTACATCCTAAAATTATTTTTTTACATTTCATTTTAACTAAAGAATTAATTGCAGGTTTTATTGCTTTTTCAGCTGCCCTAACATTCCCCATTTTGACAAATTTTATTGCTTTATTGACTGAATTTTTTTGAAGAGATTTCGAAGGTTGAACTAATTCATAATTTTTAATAAAAATTTTTTTATAAACCCCTGTTTTTAATGTACCTTCTGTGGCTAATAATCCAACTTTTGAATTTTTTTTACAATTTTTCATTGTAAACTTATATACTTCCCTAGGCATGTTGATTATTGGGATGTTTATTTTTTTTTGTAAATCATCAAACCAATAATGAGCAGTATTACATGGGATAACTATAAACTTACATTTATTTTTTTCTAATAATTTACAACCTTTTAATAAACTTTTTAAAACTCTATTATATTTTACTTTACTAGTTTTATTTGTAGATATGTTTGACAGATTTTTCGTTTGTAGTCCTATTGACTCGGGCCTTCCTGGAATATTTGATTTGTTATATAGTAAAAACAATGGGTACTCTTGGTCAATTTTACCTCTATTTAAAACAGCAAGCTTATTACAAAAATCAAGACCTGCTTGAGTTCCCATTCCACCTAAAATTCCAATCATATATTTTTTGCTTAATTTATTTTATTTAAATTTTATTTATATAATTAATAATTGTGTTTAAAGGTTGTTTTTCAAATTACTTTGGTATTGGCTGAATATGAATTTTTTTACTAAAATAAATTCAATTTTTCAGCCAATAGGAAGTGTGAAATTATGCAGTTTTTAAGTTAACTGCTGAAGGACCTTTGGGACCATCTTCAACATCGAAAGTCAAAGCTTGACCCTCATCTAAACCGTTCATACCAGCATCTCTTACCGCTGAAACATGTACAAACACATCTTTTTCTTTATCTTCTCTTTCAATAAAACCATAACCTTTGGTTGGATTGAACCATTTTACTTTTCCTTGTAGACTCATATTTTTCTTCTTACTTTTAGTTAAGTTTAATTATTACTTATATTTAAGTAATTTAAGCTTTCTTTAGATTTTATTAGGTTTTGTCAACAAAATAGATAAGTTTTTATAATAAACTTAAATTTTTTTAGTTAAATAAACAGAATTAACGTCTACCTTATAGTGCGCAAAGGGTTCGCACTCATTAAATCCAGTTCTTTTGAAAAGTTTTCTAGCTGGTATAAAAAAGTCACCTGCACCTGTTTCGATACTTATTCTTTTTATATTAAGTTTTTTAGCTTCGTTTATTAAATGATTGATTACATTAATTCCTTGACCTTTTTTTCTAAAATTATCATGAATTCTTATGGATTTAAATTCCCCATGTTCTTTATCTAAAAATTTTAAAGCACCGCAACCAATTAATTTTTCTCCATCCCACAAACTCCAGAACTTAATTGATGAAACTTTTAAACCTGGAATATCTAAAACGTGAGCACTACCTTCTGGTGAAGCAGCCCTGAGTTCTATAAAATGTTTTGTAAGAAGCTCATTAACTTCTAAATTATCAAAATTACCTTCTATTGATTTTAACATTTATAATAAAGTTGTGATATGGCCCATTTTTCTTTTTTCTTTTATCTCTTTTTTTAAATAATCAAAGAAAAATTCGTTGTCATTAAATTTTTTTATATTTCTAAAATTTGTAATTTGATCTCCAAGGAGATTTACCATTTTAGCATTAGATATTTTTTTTAATGGAATTTGTTCTAAACCACACACAGCTCTAATATGATTTTCGAATTGGCTTACGTTAAAAGCATTTATTGTTAAATGTCCTGAGTTGTGTACTCTAGGTGCGATTTCATTTACGTATAGGTTATCGTTTCTATCAATAAAAAATTCTACACACAAAGTTCCTACATATTTTAGTTCTTCAGCAATCAGCAT
Source organism: uncultured Pelagibacteraceae bacterium (assembly GCA_902589455.1). GTDB lineage: Bacteria > Pseudomonadota > Alphaproteobacteria > Pelagibacterales > Pelagibacteraceae > Pelagibacter. The sequence goes on from CACISX010000001.1 coordinate 185,220, forward strand.
AGCCCAATCTTTAGATTGATTAAAAATTTTATCGTTAATTTCAGCTGGAATTTTAGAATACTTTAAAATTTGATCCTCATGATTATTTTCTATAGGTTCATATATCTCATATTTATTATTACTAAATCTTGTAATGATAATTGAAATTTCTTTTTTAAGTTTAACAAGTTTTTCAAGAATATATCCTTTTGAAAAATCTATATTTAATGAAGAAAGTTCTTCACTCGAATTTATTGGAAATTGACCCTTGCCATCATATCCTAAAGTTGTTGTTTTCAGAATACCTGGCAAGAAGTCTTCCAATGCATCTATTTCTGATTTTTTTTCAATTGAAACATACCTTGTTGTGCGAATATTTAGTTTATTTATAAAATCTTTTTCAGCTAATCGATGTTGGATTAATCTATTAATTGAAGGTTTTGGTAAAACTGGTTTTAACTTATTAATTTCGTTTAATGTATCAAAAGGTATATTTTCAAATTCATAAGTGACTAAATCAACTTGATTTATAAATTCCGATATTTTTTCTTTATCATCATAGCTTCCAGCTATAAATTTATTACAAAAATTTTGTGCTGGAGCGTCTGCATCATCACAAAAAATAACAGTTTTAACATTTAATTTTTTGGCTGCTATTACAAGCAGGCTACCAAGCTGGCCACCTCCAATGATACCAAGTGTAATTTCAGACATTTTATTTGGGAGTTTTCTTTACGGATTTAGTTTGAGAAATTCTAAAATTTTTAAGTTTTTTTCGAATATTAGGATTGTTATTAGCAATTATTGCTGCAGCGAATAATGCTGCATTAATAGCGCCGTCCTCTCCTATAGCAAGGGTAGCCACAGGTATTCCCTTAGGCATTTGTGCAATTGATAATAAACTATCTAAGCCATTAAGTTTTTTACTTTCAACAGGAACGCCAAGAACAGGCACATGAGTAAGTGCCGATATCATTCCTGGAAGATGTGCAGATCCACCAGCACCTGCAATTATCACACCTATATTATTTTGCTCTACTTTTTTAGCATATTCATACATTCTTTGCGGTGTTCTGTGAGCAGATATAATTTTTGTTTCAAATAAAACTCCAATTTTTTTGAGGGTTTTTTCTGCTAGTTTCATTATTTTGTAGTCAGATTGACTTCCCATAACAATTGAAACTTTTAATCTTGTATTTTTTTTCATGAAATTTGATCAATCTGTTTATTTCAAAATTAACTTAAAATTTCAATAAAATTAATAGTATTTAAAATACTTATTGATTAGAGTTAAGCATACTATGAATTATAAAATCGATAATCTTCAATACTGTAATTGGTCGAGAAAAATCTTTGAGATTAACAGATCCGCCGGCTTAGATGCTGTCCACGTTACAATTGTATACCATGAAGATTTTGATGAATTACAGCTTGAAATTAAAAAATGGCAAAAATTATTTCATGAAAATTCTGATTTAATTTTTCTTGGAAAGGATTTTAAAGATATTGATAAAGCTAATAAAGAAAACAAAACTGCAATATTCTTTGGTTTTCAAAATTGTTCGCCAATTGAAGACGATATAAAGCTTGTTGAAAAAGTTCATGAGTTAGGATGTCGATTTATGCAGCTGACTTATAACAACCAATCCTTACTAGCAACAGGTTGTTATGAAAAAACAGATAGTGGAGTAACAAATTTTGGACGTGAGGTTATTAGAGAGATGAATAGAGTTGGTGTTGTGGTTGACATGTCACATTCTGCAGAAAAAAGTACTATAGATGCAATCGAGTTAAGTGAAAAACCAATTGCAATAACTCATGCAAACCCTTCTTTTTGGCATCCTGCTAAAAGAAATAAATCTTCAGATGTATTAAAAATATTAAGTGATAGTGGTGGTATCTTGGGTTTATCATTATATCCTCATCATCTTAAGGATAACACTAATTGTACCCTAGAAAGTTTTTGCGAAATGATTGCTAAAACTGCTGAAATTATGGATGTAACAAAAATTGGAATCGGTTCTGATCTTTGTTTGGATCATCCAGACACAGTTGTTGAGTGGATGAGAAATGGTTCATGGTCAAAAAGTAAGAATTTTGGTGAGGGGTCAAAAAATAAACCAGGTTTTCCAAAACAACCAGATTGGTTTCTTGATGCAAGAGGATTTACAAATATTGAAAAAGGTCTTAAAAAAGTAGGTTTTTCAGATACAGAGACACATGGAATACTTGGAAATAATTGGTACAATTTTTATAAATCTATTTAATTATGAAAATTGAACTTAGAGATCCAAATAAGATAATGAAATTATCAAGGCTAGGATCTTTTCATCAATCAAAATTATCTTTTTTAAGAAGTTTTCTTAATGAATTTAAAGAATGGGAATATAAAAGAGACTTATTTAATTTAAACAAAAATGGTTTTGGAGAAGCTGTTTATTCATTTAAAAAAAATAAAAGAGTTTATTCTTTAGTTTGTTTTGCAAATGAAATTAAAGATGATGAAAGATCAGATAGAGTTATAGCTACGAAATGGGACGCCGCTTTTACGTTGCATGACGGAGTTCCAACTAAAAAAGATATTGAAAGATTAAAAAATGAAGTTCCAAAACAAGAAGTTGGCAGACTTTCTTATAAAGAATTAACTTTATCTAGAGCAAATAAATCGGTTAGAATTTATAATCATGTGGTTGAAAACTTAAGTAATGGCAAGCAACCAGATCTAAACTTATTATCAAAAGTTGGCTATTTATATAGAACAACAGCAGTATATGGATCGGGTAAATTTGGTCTTGCAGATCGATTTAGAATTAAAAATCGTGAAGAAATTAATGGCCCGTTTAGATTAGAAATGATGTTGGTTTATTTGGTAAGACAATTTACTTTTGATCAAGTTAATCATGTTGCTTACCATAAAAATCCAAAAACAGCTGTTAAACTTGATGATAATATATGTAAAAACTTAGGAATTGGTAATTCTACAGGCTTAGGTATGGCTCCATTTATAGTTAATCATCCAACTCTATTAAATAATTGGATTTTAAGCAGAGAAAGAGCACTTAAAAATATTAGAGAAATTAAAGATGTAAAAAGTCAAGATAGTGATTTGTTTATCGATTGTGTAAAAAAATCATTAAGAAATATTACAAGCTGGAATACTGATAGTGATTACCAAAAAAAAAAAATTTCTTCCTTATTAAAAGACATTGAAAAATTTTTAAATTTTATAGATAAAGATTTTAATTTTGAGATCGAATATCCTTTTAATAAAATATACCAATGGTTAGAGGATAATTCTTGCGAGGAATGTGTTGAATATATTGTTTCAATAATGATGGAACCTTATAACGATATTGTAAATCCTTTGGTAAAAGAAATGAGCTCAGAAGAAGAAAAATATTTTAATATCCCAACATATAGAAAAGTCGAAGAATTACGAAACATCATTGAAGCAAAGTATCCAAATATTCTAGATATTAATTTTGAAGAAAAAGAAAATAATAAAAACTTTTGGTTTATTTCAAAAAACAAAGAAGAGCCTAGATTGGCCGATCGTTTTGAAGAGCATGGATCAGAATTAGAACAGCCATTAGCAATAGCGAGAGATATAAAAAAACTTTATGATAAATTATTAGTCTCAAAAAATAGTTTAACTATAGCTGAGTTTTTAATATCAAATTCTGAATTAAGACATGTTGTGAGGAGAGCGTTTATTGTAGAAAAATTTCCTTATTCTGAAATACAAGATAACACAATTGGTAAAGATTTAATGCCTATTGATATGCTTAGACTCAAATTATCTTTTTTTGGGGCATTAAAATTTGATCCACGCTCTGACAAATGGTTAAGAATTTGCATGTTTCAAGGGGCTCCACTTCCAAATGAGCTAAAAAGTTATGACGAGCAATGGGTTTATAAAACTAATATTTGAGTATGAAATCACTAAGTGAAATTGAAACTACCGTAAAAAGAGCTTCAAAAGCAGCAGGATATTCATGGGGAGTTTCTGAGGAAACAGGAAAAAGTATAAGGTTATTAGAGTTATTCAGTTTACCAGGTATTAAGCACCTTAATGAATATTTTGATGAAAAAAAAAAAATTAAATTTGAAAATTTAAATTTAATTAGTGAAAATAACTCTTCATCAAACAATCCTTACTGTCCAATTACTTTAGGTGTTAGTTTTTTAGATCAAATAAATATTTTAGAAAATATAAAAAAAATTGAATTCAAAAATGTTGCTTATCCAATAATTTTTATTTCCTTCATAAGTCGTTCATCAGAAATTATTGGAAAAAAAATTTATGTAAAAATAGACAAAAAAAAAATTTTACTAAATTTAAATGTTAATATTAGTTCAAATTTTATTGACCAAGAATTTCCAAAGATAGCGAACATAATTGAGGTCAATTTACTTGAAAATAAAGACAACTTTACAGATGATGAATGGAAAAATTTATATAAGTTGTCTGAAGAGACTTTTGTCGAAGAAAGCGACAGTTTAAAAGAAGGAGCGGCAGGTGCTGGATTGACAGATAATGATTGATAAAATTGATGAAAAAAATCTAAACGCAGATACTGAAGAATTAAACAATATTTGTGACGAATGCAAAGAAGAGGACAAGAGTGTTACTCAAAATTTAATTCTTACTGGATTTAAATTATGTAAATCTTGTAGAGTATCTAAAACTATTTTCCCACTTTAACTGATTTGACTAACTGGAAGCATATTCATTCTACTCATTACAAATGATATAGACAAAAATGCAATAATTAAAAAAGATAAAAGCACAATCCCAAAAGACTTAAAATTAGATTTTAAACTCAATATTTGTTTAGTTGAAATTATTAAACCTGCAAAAATCCAAAACTGGGTGAGAAAAATTATTGGTATCATTAAATCTGGTGTCACCGCAAAAAATCTTAATAAACCAGGAGCATGCGCGAAACCAACTGCTGTTAAAACTTTTTTGAATGAAACTTTGGTTTGCTTATCAGGAAACAATTTAACTCCAATTACAAAAATAAAAATTGCCCATATTAGCCAAGTGACTATTGCAGTTAGACCAGACATTGCGATAGCTGTTTTAATAATCGTATTAGCTGCTACAGCCCCTGCGATACCATCTAGGATCATTATAATCCCAGCAAAGTATATTGATGCTTCTCCAAAATTTTTATTATCTGAATAAAGAGTTTTGTCTAATTTTATTGACTTAAAAATTATATTTAAAAATTCAGCAAACATTAACTTTTTTTGTTTTTATTTTTTTGAGCTTTATAAGAAACAATTAATGGAAATATTATTAAAGCAATAGCAATGATAATGCAAACTGCTATTAGGAAACTTTTAGTCATTCGAATTGAAAAGGGGGAGCTTAAATTAGCTCCCCCTGTAAATTTTAGCCTTTTACAACTTCTCTTGTGTTTGCGTTGAAAGACTCTTTGAATGGAATATCCACAACAACAGCATCTACAGGTGATCCTGGAGTGTCCGAGTATTTTTCAGGAAGATGAACTTTAAACTTAGTTCCAACCTTACCTTTTGGAAATCCATTAGGGTTTAAAGTTCCATCAAATGGAACATATCCCATGGCAATATTAGTTTTCTTTTCTGGATGCCACCATGGTGAAGTAATAAATCCAACTGGATCCCCGCCACTTTCTGGTGATACCAACCAAAAGTCGGGCGCATAATCGTCAATTGGTTTGCCACCCAACTCCATTCCAACTAATTGAAGTTTATAAGGTTTTTTTCCAGCCTTTATATCTGCACCCATTTTCTCCAAAGCAGCTTTACCAACATAATCAGCTTTTTTATTCCATTCACCTTTACCAGATAATGAAACTTGATAACCTAAATTACATTGAAACGGATTATGTTGTTGATCCATGTCTTGCCCCCAAGATAGAATACCTGCTTGTATTCTTCTATGATGTGCAGGCGCAATAACCATTAAGTTATGTTTTTTTCCTGCATCCAATACTGCATTCCACATATCTTCAGCATATAAAGTTGCATTTCTTAAGTATATTTCATAACCAGCTTCTCCTGAAAAACCAGATTGAGAAATTACACAACTTCTCCCACCTATTGTTGCTTCTGCTAGTCCATAGAATGGCATATTGTCAAAATCAACTTGGTCTCCACAAAGGTCTTTCATTAAAGCTTTCGATTTAGGACCTTGAATTTGTACTGGACATGCATCAATTTCTTCAATTGTACAATTAAATCTTCCATCTGCATTTACACCTTGTAAATACATTCCAATATCAGAGTCTGATAATGAAAACCAAAATTCATCTTCTGAAATTCTTAAAAGAATTGGATCATTTAAAACTCCTCCGTAAGCATTACACAAGATTACATATCTTGCTCTCATTGGAGAAATTTTTGTTGCATCTCTAGTTATAACGTAGTCAGTAAATTTTTCTGCATCTGGACCTTTAACTCTTATTTGTCTTTCAACAGCAACGTTCCACATAGTTACATGGTTTACGATAGCGTCATATTCTACCATCGCTCCACCATCTTCAGGTTTCACATAACCTCTTGGATGATAAATTCGATTGTATACAGTTGCTCTCCAACAACCTGCCTGCATTGATAAATGCCAATAAGGTGACTTTCTCACTCTTGTTGAAATTAATAATTCAACTTTAGTTGGCCCACTTTGTCTTAAATTGTATGGTACTTCTCTATCAGACTGATCAACAGAAGCAGCATGTTTTACTTTAGTATAGTCAAATTCTTTAGACATAACTATTCTCCTTCAACCACTTGTTAGTTTCCTTCAAGCCGCCGAATGTATAAATGTGGAAGTTATCAGTATGCGATTTAACTTTCCCAATTAAATCATTAGGGTCTTTAGGTTTCAATAAATCTAACGCCTTAGTAAAATTAGACTTAAGAAAGTTTAAGGAATTTTTTGCCCCTACAATATTAGCAAATTTAATTAAGCTAGATATTTTTAATGGCCCAGTAATTCCCACATGCACTGGTACGCTTTGTTTAGAAATAAAATCTATAATAGGCTGAGGATCAAGCAACCACTGTGTTACAATATAATCAGCGTAAGGCTTTTTATCTATCATAGCTTTTTCTAAATCTGAGTCGGATATATCAGGACTCCCCTCTGGATGTCCAGCAATTCCTATTTTCATTTTTTCAAAATAACCTGTCTCTAAAAGTTGAAATGAACTATCAAATTTACCTGCTGGCTCTCTTCCACCACCAATAATTAAGGCTTGCTTCACCCCTCCATCTTTGCATCTAGAAATATAATCTTTCAGTTCTTTCTCATCATGCATTGATCTAGCAGGAAAATGAGGCACGGGGTTAAACCCTTTTTTTACAAGCTCTACTGCTTTATCAGCAGTATCTCTGTAATCACCTCCAGGTAGCATTGTAATGTAAACATCAGACAATGCTGGAACTGTAGCAACCTCTGTTTTAGGACCTATTTCCAATGAAAAATTCATAGTGGAGATATTTATTTATTTTGAAATATGAGTCTAGAAAATTCGATGCATCAAAGTATCAACTATTTTATCTGACCTCTATGCTTTTGGATCCTTCTTCCATATTCTTGAGTGACCCTATCAAAGACAATTGCGAGAGCAACTATTGCCAATCCATTCATCATTCCAAGAGCTAAATATTGGTTAGAAACAGCTCTTAATATTGGTACACCAAGCCCTTTTACACCTATCATAGAAGCAATAACTACCATAGCCAAAGCCATCATTATGGTCTGGTTCACACCAGCAAAAACAGTAGGTAAAGCAAGCGGAATTTGAACAGATTTTAATTTTTGTGCTGTGGTTGCTCCAAAAGCTTCGCTAGCTTCCAAAGTCTCTTTGTCTACTTCTCTGATTCCTAGATTAGTTAATCTAATAATTGGAGGAACTGCATAGACACAAACAGCAATTAGTCCTGGGACTTTTCCAATTCCTAATAACATCAAGATTGGTATCAAATAAACAAAACTAGGAATAGTTTGCATCATATCTAACACAGGAAGTATTGCTTTTTCAGCTCTACTTGATCTAGCCATTACAATTCCTATTGGAATTCCAATAACAATACAGATAATTGTACAAACAGTAATAATTGCAACTGTAGCCATGCAATCTTCCCACATTCCAAAATAACCAATTAATAGAAAAGCAATTGCACTTCCTACAACTAATTTCCAGCTTCTTGAACCTAGCCAGGCTAATCCACAAATTATCCCAATAATTATTATCCATGGTGTAGATAATAATAATTTTTCTAATGATACTAAAAAAAATAATAATGGATCAAAAAATGCTTCTATACTGTCTCCATATTCTTTAGAAAAATTTCTAAAAGCTAAGTCTATACCTTTTCTTAGCTCCATTTGGGATCTTCTTCCCAATTCTGGAAATTCAGTAAAAAATTCCATAAATATAAATTTTTTACGAGCCTATATTAAATAGGCTCGTAATTAAAAGTTAATTATAAACTTTTTTTGATTTTTTTTGCTGCATCTGAAGATACCCACTTAGTCCAAATATCTTCATGCTTAATTAAAAACTCAACCGCAGCATCAGAACCTTTAGCTTGGTTATCAGCCATGTAAACAAGCATTCCATTCATTACTGTGCCTGGAAAAGTTCTTTTTTCAACATAGCCAAGAACATCTTTTCCACCAGTTTTAGCAAAGTTAGCACTTACAATTGAGTTAACCTCTGATTTTGTCCAAGCAGTTGGTTTTGGATTTGCACAATCTTGCTCTGCAAGAGTGATGCAATTATCCCAATTATCTCTGCCTGCAAAAGGAACACCAAAGTCAACTGGTTGTAAGTTATATTTTCCAACCATTGAAGTAGGATTCCAATAATAACCAAACCATGGCTCGCCAGAATCTGAAGCTTTAGCAATAGAACCATCTAAACCTGCAGCTGAACCTGGATCAATGAGTTTCCAACCTTTTTTTTCCATTTCAAATGCTCTGTAAAGATTTGCATTAGCTAATTGACATCCCCAACCTGCAGGACATCCCATAAAGGCACCTTTTGACGGATCCTCTTTATCAGGAAACAAATCAGGACGTTCTAAAATTTGAACAGCTGTCATTCCTTTAAGTTCTGGATGTTTTTTTAAAGCTGCTGGATTTAACCACCAACCTTCTCCAAGACCTGTAATTGGCGCTTTATTTGCAATAATTAATCTTTTCTCGCTTACTGCTTTTTTTAAAGGAGTGTAAACTGCATTTGCCCATTGTTCAGGGTTCATGTCAGGAGTTCCTTTATCATTCATAGATGTAAATGTTGGCATAGTAGCACCAGGTACTAATTCTACTTCACATCCATATCCTTCTTCGAGGATGATTTTATCAACGTTTGCCATTAACTCGGCAGATGCCCAGTTTTGTTCGGCTATAACCAATTTTCCACAAGCATTTGCAAAAGAAGTCATACCAAATGCTAAAATTGCAGAAAATAGAATTGTTTTTAATTTCTTCATTATATCTCCGTCAGTTAATTTTCGAAAAAACACTACAACATATCAACGAAAAGATTGCAAATATCTTTCAACTATTAGTTGAAGTCAAATTGTCTTTAAATGCCAATTATTAAGAGATAAAGTTTATTTATATGAAATTTTCTGCAAATTTTTTTTTCAAAGAATTTGTTTATATTTTAAATTGTAAAACTGTTTTTCAACAAATCATAATAAGAGAATCATAAAAATTTAGCTTTCGTTAATTCCAACTTAAATAAGGAGGTTTAATAAAAGTTGTAATGAAAAAGTTATCACAAATAGTAGATTTAAAAAAAATAAAAGTTGTTAATAAAAATATTGCTAAAGCTCATGGCCTACCAAATGAGTGTTACACCGATCTAGATTATTTATCTATTGAGAGAAAAAAAATTTTTGAAAATAAATGGGTGGTAATTGGTGTTGGCAGCTCTGTACCAAATATTGGAGATGCACAACCATTTGACTTGCTTGGTATTCCATTAATTATTTTAAGAGATAAAAATAATAAAATAAAAGTTTTTCATAATGTTTGTAGTCATCGAGGTTTTAAGATTCTTCAAGAAAAATGTAAAATTAAAAATGTAATAAGATGTCCGTATCATTCTTGGTCATATGACATGAGTGGCAAGTTATTAGCTACACCTCATATTGGTGGAATGAATAAACATAATTGTAATAAATTTAGAAAATCAAAAAGTGGTCTTAAGGAAGTTAGATCTTATGTTTGGTTAGATTTAATTTTTGTAAATTTAAACAAAAATGAAATTAATTTTGAAAAATACATTAAACCTTTAAGTGATAGATGGAAAAAATTCTGGCCAATAAAAGATAGAGATTTAATTGTTTATTCAAAAGATTATGGTTATTTTAATTTAAATGCTAAATGTAATTGGAAATTTGCAATAGAAAATTATTGTGAAAGTTATCATCTACCCTGGGTTCATCCTGGATTGAACTCTTACTCAAAAATTGATGATCATTATCATATTCAAGGATTGCCTAATCGTTTTGCTGGGCAAGGCACTATGGTTTATAATCCAAGGTTTAAAAGTAACTTAAAATTTCCAACATTCCCAAACTGGCCCAAAGATCAAGAGCATATTGCTGAATACGTTGCCCTTTTCCCAAATGTTATGCTTGGGATTCATAAAGACCATTTTTACGCCTACTGGTTAGAACCAGTCAATAATGAATATACAAAAGAACATATGGAAATTTTTTATGTTGGTAACGAAGCGGCAAATTCAAAGAAATTTAAATCACTTAGAAAACAAAACTTTGAACTTTGGAAAGGAGTGCAAAGTGAAGATTTAAATATAATTGAGGGAATGCAGGATGGTAGAAAATCACCATCTTATAATGGGGGAAATTTTTCACCCGTGATGGATAATCCCACCCATCATTTCCACAAATGGGTTGCAAACAATATAATGAAATGAAAGGATAAATTATGAAAAAAGATCTTATTTCTAGATTAAATGAAGGTCCAATAATGTGCGCAGAGGGATATCTTTTTGCAATGGAAAGAAGAGGGTATTTATCAGCAGGACCATTCGTGCCTGAAGTTGTACTAGAACATCCGGAGGTAGTAACGCAATTGCATAGAGAGTTTATCCGTGCGGGATCTGATGTTGTTCAAGCATTTACTTATTATGGGCATAGAGAAAAACTGAGAATTATCGGCAAAGAAGATATGTTAGAGCCACTCCAAAAAAATGCACTTAAAATTGCAAAAGATGCTGCAGCTGAATTTAAAGATTTAGATTTGATGGTTTGCGGAGATGTAGCCAATACAAATATTTTTGATCCAGGAGATGCTAGTACTCACAAAGAATGTCAAAAAATGTATGAAGAACAAATTGGTTGGGCGAAAGAAGCAGGAGTTGATTTTGTAATAGCAGAAACAATAAATTGGACAGAAGAAATGAAGATAGCTCTAAAAGCTATTAAAGATGCTGGTCTTATTGCTGTTTGTAATTTCGCAATCCCAAGAGGTGACAAAACTAGAGAAGGATATAACGCTGAGGATGCATGCAAGATGATGGAAGATCTAGGTGCTGATGTAGTTGGTTTAAATTGTTATCGAGGACCTGAAATGACAATGAAATTATTAAAAAAAGTTAGAGAAAAAGTTTCATGTCATGTTGCTGGACTTCCAGTACCTTACAGAACAACAGAGGAAGAGCCTGGTTTTTTAAATATAACTGATCATGGTTGTAGTTGTATTCCTGGGGGGAATGCATTCCCGGTAGCTTTAGACAATTTGTTCTGTAACAGATTTGAAATGGCAGAGTTTGCAAAAGAGTGTGTTCAAAATAAAATAAATTTTATTGGTATTTGTTGTGGAGCAGAAGCTCACCACGTTAGAGAAATGTCAGTTGCAATTGGTAAAAAACCAATTTCAATGAAATATATGCCAGACATGAGCAAACATTTCCACCATGGAACAGACAAATCATTAAAAAAAGTAAACAAGGAAATTAAATATTAATGGAAAATCATGCGAAGGTAGTGATCATTGGAGGTGGCGTTGTAGGTTGCTCTATACTTTATCATTTATCTAAATTTGGATTAAAAGATTGTATCTTACTTGAAAGAAACGAGCTTACTTCTGGTTCTTCGTGGCATGCTGCAGGTAATGTCCATGTAATTTCATCTGACCCTAATATCTCTCGGATGATGGCTTACACAATAGGCTTATATAAAGAGATTGAAAAAGAATCCGGTCACTCTACTGGATTTAAACCCAGTGGAGGATTTTACTTAGCATCAAATGAAGTCTGGGCTGACTACTTAAAAAGAGAAAGATCAAAAGCAAGATACATGGGACTTGATCAAGAATTTATTTCTCTAGAGGAAGTGAAGAAGAAACATCCTTTAATTGATCCATCTCGATACTTGTTAGCTTTATGGGACCCTATTGATGGTGAAGTTGATCCATCAGGAGTTACTTACGCTTTTGCAAAAGCTGCAAAAGTTCATGGAGGTAAGTATTATACCCACACAGTAGTTAAAGACACTAAACAAAAAAAAGACGGTTCATGGGAAGTATTTACCGACAAAGGAAACATTAATGCGGAAATAGTTATTAATGCAGGAGGACTTTGGGCAAGAGAAGTTGGGCAATTAGCTGGATTAAATCTTCCTGTACAACCAATGGAGCATCACTATTTGATCACTGAACCTATTCCTGAAATTGAAGCGATGGGCGATCAAAGATTACCTATAGGAACAGATTTTGAAGGAAATATTTACTTTAGACAAGAAGGAAAGGGAATGTTGCTTGGAACATATGAGCCAAAATCAACCCCTTGGAAAATTCAAGGTACACCAATGAATTTTGGTCATGAGTTATTAGAGCCAAAGTTGGATAATATTCAAGATAGATTAGCAATTGGTTTTGAAAGAATGCCTGCACTAGAGCGCGCGGGAATAAAAAATATTGTTAATGGTCCTTTTACATTTGGACCAGATGGAAGCCCTTTGATTGGTCCAGTGCCAGGAATGAAAAATTATTGGGTTGCAGTTGGTGTTATGGCTGGATTTTGCCAAGGTGGTGGTGTTGGTAAATGTATAGCAGAATGGATTATTGATGGAGAACCTTCAATTGATGTTTGGGCAATGGATGTTGCTCGTTTTGGAGATTATGCATCACCTCAATATGGAACAATAAAATCTTCAGAAAATTATGAGCGAAGATTTATCATGACTTTTCCAAATGAAACTTTACCAAAGGGAAGAAAACAAAAAACTACTGCACTATATGATCGTTTTGTAAATCAAGGTGCTGTGATGGGAGATAGTTTTGGATTAGAAAATGTTTTGTGGTTTGCAAATAGTAAAGAAGATGCTCATGAGGAACCAACAATAAAAAGATCAAGATCTCATGATTATGTTTCAAAAGAGGTTATTAATGTAAGAGAGAATGTTGGCTTAATTGAAGTTGCAAATTTTTCAAAACATGAGTTCAAAGGTCCTGATGCTAGAAAATTTTTAGATCACATAATGGCTGGGAAACTTCCAAAACCAGGAAGAATATCTTTGTCTCCAATGTTATCTTATAGAGGAAAATTATGTGGAGATTTAACTGTAGCCTCTTTAGATGAAAATGAGTTCATAGTATTTGGATCTGGTGCTGCTCAAGAAATGCATAGACGTTGGTTTGAGAGTCATTTAGATAAATTTAATTTAAGTTATTCTAATAGATCTGATGAGTATCATGGTTTGTCTATCGCAGGACCTAACTCAAGGAAAGTTTTAGAAAAAATTGTAAGAGACGATGTTTCAAATGAAAAATTTAAATTTAGAGATTCTAGAAGAATGTTTGTTGGGGGAGTTCCAGCAATAATAAATAGAATTTCATTTACAGGTGAACTTGGTTATGAAATTTATGTAGCACCCCATTATCAATTAAAACTTTATGAAGAATTAATGGAAGCTGGCAAAGAATTTAATATTAAACCTTTTGGTGGAAGAGCATTAATGTCAATGAGGTTGGAGAAAAATTGGGGAGCATGGACTTTAGATTATAGACCAGATTTTACTGCAAAAGAGACAGGCTTAGATGCTTTTATTAATTGGGATAAAGAGTTTATTGGTAAAGAAAGTGCACAAAAGGAAAATTCTTCAAATAAACTCATACCATTAATTATTGAAACAAATGATATTGATGTAACAAATAATGAAGCCGTCATGAATGGAGATCAAAGTATTGGTTATATAACTTCAGGTGGGTTCGCTCATTTTGTAAATAAAAGTGTAGCATTTACTTTTGTTGATCAAAAAAAAATTAAATCTGAAAATAAAATTCAAGTAGAGATAAATGGAGATTTATTTAATTGTTCAGTTATTAAAGAACCACTTTATGATCCAAGTGGTCAAAAAATGAGAAGCTAATGGCTCAAAAAGATGTAGGAAACAAAATTCCAATTTATAAGCTTAAAACTACTGATGAAGTTATGAAGTACTATGATGACTGGGGAGACAAAGATAAATACAACAAAGACATGGTTGATTGGAACTATACAGGACCTAAAGAAACTGCAGAAACATTTAACAAATATGAGAAAAATAAAGATACTTTAATTTTTGATGCTGGGTGTGGAACAGGTTTAGTGGGATTGGAGCTTAAAAAATATAGTTTTAAAAATTTTCATGGAGCCGATTTATCTCAAACTTTATTAGATAGTGTACCAAAAGATCTTTATCAAAAATTGGTAAAGGTTGATTTAAATAAACCAATAGAAGTTGTGGACAACTTTTATGGTGGAGTTATGTGTGTTGGAACATTTACTTTTGGTCATGTAAAACCAAATGCATTAGATGAATTTATAAGAATAACAAAACCAGGTGGTTTAGTTTGTTTCACAATTAATGAAGGAATTCATGAAGAGTATGGTTTTGATAAAAAAATTGATATACTGAAAGATGGTAAGAAGTGGCAAGAAGTAGAATTTTTTAAATCTGACTATATTGCAAGCAAAGATGTTAACGCATGGTTAGGGTTGTATAGGGTATTATGAGGTTTAGTAGAAAAATAGCTCCTGAGATAAAAACAAGACAAAATTTTATTACTAAAAAAAGATTAAGAGAAGACGAGATTAATTTTGATAAATTAAGATTATATCGTTTAGATAGGGTCAGAAAAGAATTAGTAAAAAACAATTTAGAGGCTTGTATTCTCTTTGATCCAGTGAATGTTCGTTATGCTTTAGATACTGTGAACATGAGTGTCTATAATATGCATAATTTAACAAGATATTGTTTTGTTCCTGTAAATGGACCAACAATTCTTTATGAGTATTTTAATTGTGAAATATTATCAAAGCATTTAAATCTAATTGACGAAATAAGACCTGCAATCACATGGGATTATTTTAGCAATGGAGATCAAGCAAATTTACAATTATCAAAATGGATAAATGAAGTTAAAGATTTATCAAACAATTATTTTAAAACAAAAAAAATTGCAATCGATGTTTTAAATGGTCCTGCGGTTACAGCCTTAAATAAAGAAGGTATTGAAGTTGTAGATGCAAAATTGATTTTAGAACAAGCAAGGGTAATAAAATCACCTGATGAATTGACTTGTATGAAAGCAGCAATAGAAGTTGCAGAAAAAGGTGTATCAAAAATGAGATCAGATCTTAAACCAGGAATGACTGAAGATGAATTGTGGTCAATTTTACATAAAACGAATATTGAAAATGGAGGTGAGTGGATTGAGTGTAGAATTTTATCTTCTGGTGAAAGAACAAATCCATGGATGCAAGAGAGTAGTAATAAAGTTATGCAACAGGGAGAAATTGTTGCTTTTGATACCGATATGGTTGGTCCCTATGGATATTGTGCTGACATATCAAGGGCCTTTGTAGTTGGGCATAAATTTAATGATGAGCAAAAAAAACTATATTCAATGGCTAGAAATCAAATTGATCATAATTTTAGATTAATAAAATCAGGAATGAGTTTTAAAGAATTTATAAAAAAATCTTGGGTTTTGCCTGACGAATATTATGGAAATAGGTATTCATGTATGGTTCATGGAATTGGTTTATGTGATGAGTGGCCTCAAATAAGATATCCAACTGATGGTGGAGAAGAAGGTGGAACTTTTGATAAGAACATGACAATCACACTTGAGAGTTATATTGGTAAAGTTGGTGGTAAAGAAGGTGTAAAACTTGAACAACAGTACCTTGTAGGTGAAAATGGACTTGAATTAATGTCCCATCATCCGTTAGAAGATATTTAATGAAAATTATTTTAGTAATGGGTTTACCTGGAGCTGGCAAAACAACTCTAGCAAATGAAATGGCACCACTCTTAAATGCAAAAAGATTAAATGCAGACGAGGTAAGAAAAGCAGCAAACGATTGGGATTTTTCAGAAGAAGGAAGGGTAAGACAGGCAAAAAGAATGGCTGAAGCAGCTTTAAAATTAAAAGCTGAAGGCCATTATGTAATTGCTGATTTTATTGCACCAACTCCTAAAGCAAGAAGCTTGTTTCCAGCAGATTTTAGAGTGTGGGTAGATACAATTAAAGAAGGAAGATTTGAAGATACAAATCAAATGTTTGTTAATCCTAAGAATTTTGATTTTCACGTAACAACTCAGGATGCAAAAAATTGGGCACCAAAAATAATAGAGGAGATAAAAAAATGACACACCAATGGGATAACAAAAAACCAACAGCACAAATGCTAGGAAGATGGCAACCTTTTCACGATGGACATTATACTTTGTTTAAAGAAATTATAAAAAAAACTGGACAAGTTTGTATTCAAATTAGAGATGTACAAGGTGTAGATGATAATCCTTTTGATTTTGAAACAGTAAAAAAAAACATTGAAGACAGATTAAATCCTGAATTTGAAGGACAATTTAAAGTTATGTTAGTACCTAATATTACAAATATTTGTTATGGTAGGGGAGTTGGATATAAGATTGAGGAAATAGTTTTGGATGAAGAAACACAAAAAATATCAGCTACCAAGATTAGAGCAAAAATGAGAGAAGAGGGAAAGTTAAAATAAAATTAAATGAACGATAGACTTAAGACTATTGTAGATTTAGAAAAATACCCAATATACGATTTAAATTCACCAATAATTAAAAATCTAGTCAAAAAATGTAAAGAAGAACTTGATCAACATAGTTGTTCAACAATTCCAAATTTTATTTTACCTAAATCACTTAAGGTAATGAATTCTGAGTTAGAAAAACAATTAGACGAAGTTTATATGTCTAAAGAGAGTATAAATGCTTACTTGTATGCAAAGGACGATCCCTCATTACCAAAAGATCATCCAAAAAGAACTTTTATGAATAGATACAATGGATATTTAAATTCAGATTGTTTTCCAAAAGATTCCGAGATGAAATATCTATACGAAACCGAAGAACTATTAAAATTTGTATCTGCTTGTTTAGGCGTTTCACCTATTTACAGATGGGCAGATCCTTTAGCATGTCATGCGTATAATGTTATGAAACCAAATGGAGTACTCCCATGGCATTTTGATAGTTGTGAATTTACACTTAGTTTAATGATACAAAAACCTGAGAAGGGAGGAGTATTTGAGTACTGTCCAAATATTAGAGAACCAGGAAATGAAAATTTCGAAGAAGTTAAAAAAGTTATAGCAGGAGATAGAACAAGAGTGAGACAATTGAAATTAGAGCCAGGAGATTTACAAATATTTAAAGGTAGATTTACTTTGCATAGGGTAACAAAAGTTGAAGGCCAAAAATCAAGATATATGTGTATTCCAGCTTATGTTTTAGATCCATGGAGAGTAAACACTCCAGAACATTCTAAAGCTATTTATGGCAAAGTTTTACCAATTCATATAGAAAGAAATCAGGCTAGATCCGATGGATTAACTGATTAAATGACTAGTAACATTAAAATTAAAAAAAATAACAACGAAGTTTCATCAATTATTATTGATGAACCAAAAACTTATAACTCTTTATCATTCAAAAATCTTTCAGATTTATTAAAGACATTAAAAAAATTAGATGCTGATAAAAAAGTTAAAGTAATAATATTAGAGGGTGCCGGTAAAGGATTTAGTGCAGGTCACAATCTAAAAGAAGTTAGAGGTCTAAAAAAGAGAGATAAATATTTAAAATTATTTAATCTTTGTTCAAAAGTAATGCTTCAAATTGTTGAAGGTAGAAAACCTGTAATTGCTAAAGTTCATGGAGCTGCATTTGCAGCTGGCTGTCAACTGGTTGCAAGTTGTGATTTAGCTTATAGTACTAAAGATGCACTATTTGCTACACCAGGAGTAAACATTGGTTTATTTTGCAGTACACCTATGGTTGCTGTCAGTAGAAAGATAAATAGAAAACCAATGATGAAAATGTTGTTAACTGGAGAACCTATCAATGCAAATTATGCAAAAGAAATAGGTTTGATAAATGATAATTTTTCAAAAGCTAAACTAAATAATGAAGTGTTAAAAGTAGCAAATAAAATTGCCTCAAAATCTAATTTAACAATAAAAATTGGAAAACAAGCTTTTTACAAACAATTAGAAATGCCATTAAGTAAAGCTTACGCTTATACAAGTAAAATGATGACACTCAACATGATGGCAATGGACGCTAAAGAAGGTATTTCAGCTTTTCTTGAAAAAAGAAAACCTAAGTGGAAAAACAAATGAAATCAAAAAATATAATTTTAATAATTTTTATTTTATTTGGACTTTATGTAGTTATTGATCTTAGAGATCATAATTCTAAAAGAGCAGTAGATGCTTGTGTTGCAGGAAGTCAAAAATTAGATCAACCAATGACCATTAAGGAAGCTCAAAAATTCTGTGAGGAAAAAATAAATTCAAAAGATTAGAAATCAATATGAGTGATATCAAAGAAGTTCTCTCTAAATATAAATCAATTGCAATGGTAGGAGTTAGTAACGATCCAACAAAAGCATCAACTATAGTTATGAAATATATGCAAAAATATGGATTTAAAGTTTATCCTGTCAATCCTAGAGCTGAGGGTCAAAAAATTTTAGGAGAAGAAGTTTTTGCTAAAATATCTGATATTAATGATCAGGTTGATATTGTAGATGTTTTTAGACCATCAAAAGAAGTTTATGCTATTGCAGAAGATACAGTTAAAATTGGTGCTAAAGTTTTATGGTTACAGCTCGGTATACGAGACGAAAAGGCAAAAGAATTGATGGAAAAAAATGATATTAAGTATATTGAAAACAAATGTACTAAAATGGAATATCAAAAATTTTTTTTAAAAGTTAGACAAGCTTTTCCAGTTTTAAGTGACTAATGAGCAAATTAATTAAATTTTTAGACAGCACATTTTTAGATTTGGGTCGTCAATTTAAATGGACTTATCTACCTCCATTAATGGTTTATATGGCTGCAGGTATTTCTGGTTTAACAGGTATTGTTGGTACATTTTTTGTTAAAGATTATTTAAATTTATCAGCAGCATTTTTAGCAGGCCTAGGTTTTTGGGCTGGAATTCCTTGGGCATTAAAAATGCCATTAGGACATTTAGTAGATCTTATCTGGGATAGAAAAAATTATATGGTCTACTTTGGAGCTTCGTTGATAGCTCTTAGTTTACTAATTATGTATGGATTGATTATTCATACTGAAGATATGTCCCAGGTATTTTCGGTAGAAACATGGTTTGTGATAAGTGTGATTTTAGCTCCAGTTGGTTATGTGGTTCAGGACGTTGTAGCTGATGCTATGACAGTTGAGGCAGTTCCTTTGGTTGATGAAACAGGAAATGATTATTCTAAAGATCAAATAAAAATAATGCATACAACAATGCAGACACTTGGAAGGTTTGCCATTATTGGCGGTACAGTACTTGTTGCATTAGTTAACGTAATTTTATTTAGGGACGTGGAAAACCTACAGCAGGCCGATAAGATAGATTTATATGGAACTATCTACATTTATGCTCTTGTAATACCTTTAGTTTCTATACTAGGTGTAATTTTAGCCAATTATTTAAGACATAAAAAAATACAAACTTTAAAATCTAAAGGTATAGAATTTAAAGATGAAAGAGGTAACGAAAAAACAAAAATAAACTGGTGGATATTAGGAGGAAGTTTAGTTTTTGTTATTTTCACATTATCTATTGGTTCTTTTAAAGTTCCGTTTGCACAAGAAATTGTTTTTATAGGCTCAGTTATAATTATTTTATTTTTAATGTTTAAACTTATTAAGGAATTGCCTCAGGAACTAAGATTAACAATTGTAGGTACAGCAGTAATTATTTTTGTATTTAGAGCCATGCCAGGTCCTGGTCCTGGTTTAACATGGTTCGAAATTGATGAACTAGGATTTAATGAACAGTTTTTTTCAATTCTATCACTACTTGCATCAATTTTAACATTAGCTGGTATTGTTTTATTAAGACCGTTTATGGCAAACAATTCAATAGCAAAAATAATTGTTATTTTAAGTATTGCGGGTGCAATTTTGTTTTTACCAAGTGTTGGAATGTATTATGGTTTTCATAACTGGACAGCTTCGTTAACAGGTGGAGTAGTTGATGCTAAGTTTATTGCATTAATTAATACCGCACTAGAGTCTCCGCTTGGCCAAGTATCAATGATACCTCTGTTAGCTTGGATAGCAAAAAATGCTCCAGCTCATTTAAAAGCAACTTTTTTTGCGGTTTTTGCATCTTTTACAAATCTAGCATTATCAGCGAGTGCACTAGGAACAAAATATTTAAATGAAATATTTACTGTAACAAGGGAAGTTAAAGATAAGGTTTCTGATGAAATACAAACTACAGCAGATTATTCTGAACTTGGAATTTTATTGATTGTAGTAACACTTTTAACTTTAATTCTTCCAATTGTATTTGTATTTATAATTAATAATAGTAAATACAAAACTACTGAATAAAAATTTTATAAAATGAAAAAAATTTTCTTAGTGTATGGACACTACAATGACAATTCATTTAATGCAGCAATTCGAGATGAATTTGTTAAACAATCAAAAGTAAATGGAAATCAAGTCGATGTAGTTGATTTGTATAAAGAGAAATTTAATCCAGTTTTTGCTGGCGAGGAACCTGATCAAGAAGTTTTAGATCATAGAAAAAGAATCGAAGAATGTGATACAATTGTATTAATTGCTCCAATTTGGAATTTTAGAATGCCAGCGATAGTTGAAGGTTGGATAGATAAAGTTTTAGCTCCACCTTGGGCGTTTAGATTTAAACAGTTGGTTGGAAATTACGGTTATCCAATTGGAAACTTAAGAGATAAAAAAGCTATAATATTCTGCACATATGGTTCACCAAGATTAGCAATTACAACTTTTTTTTTAAACTTACCAATTAGAAGATTAAAAAGAGGAGTATTTCATATGTGTGGCATATATAACATTGTCTATAGAAGATATTTTGCAGTACCATTTGTTAGTGATGCAAAGAGACAAGAATTTTTAAATGATGTTAGAAAAACCGCTAATAATCTTTAAAGCTGCAATTTTATTTTTTTCCTTTATTTCATTTTCTTACGCTGAATTATTAAACCCCAATAGCACTATAAGCCCCAAAGAAGTTATTAAAATTCAATTGAGTGGGCTTCAACAAAATGATCTTGAATATAAGGATAGTGGTATAGAACAAACTTGGAAATTTGCTCACCCAAATAATAAGAGAGTAACAGGACCATTAAGCAATTTTAAGATGATGATAAAAAGCGACTCTTATGGGATGATGATTAACCACCTAAGTCACACAATAACTGAACTTGGAAGTAGTGACAAATGGGCTCAATTTGAAGTTATCATTCTCGATAAGGACAAAATTTATCACAAATTCAATTGGCAAGTTGAAAAGTACACCTCTGAGGGAACTTTGAAAGACTGTTGGTTAACCACAATGGTATCTAGTCCAATCCCTCTTGGAAGCTCAATTTGATTGTCCACATATACATTTTTGTTTCGTAACAATTAAAAATTTAGTAGGAATCCTTGAATGAAAACAAAAACTAAAGTTGTTGTAGTTGGTGGAGGAGTTGTAGGGGTAAGCGCCCTTTATCATTTAGCAAAAAAGGGTTGGTCTGATGTTGTTCTAGTTGAAAGGAAAGAGTTAACTTCAGGATCTACTTGGCACGCAGCAGGTTTGCTGCCTCTATTTAATATGAGTTATTCAGTTGGACAACTTCATAAATATGCAGTTAATCTTTACAAAACATTAGAGGAAGAAACTGGAAAAAATGTTGGCTTTAGTGTTGTTTCAAATATTCGTCTAGCAAGTACAAAAGATAGAATGGATGAATACCATCAATACGCAGGCGTCGCTCGAACTATCGGAGTAGATGTTAAATTTTTGAAACCAGAACAAGTAAAAGAAATTTGGCCATTGTGTCATACAGATGATTTAGTTGGTGCAATACAACACCCTGAAGATGGATATATTCAACCAGCAGATTTAACACAAGCATTAGCAACAGGTGCAAGAAATAGAGGAGCAGAAATTTATAGAAACACAACTGTCCTATCAATGAGGCAAACTAAAGATGGATGGATTGTGGAAACAGATAAGGGATCAATAGAGTGCGAACATGTTATTTCTTGTTCTGGAAATTTTGCGAGACAAACAGGTGAAATGGTAGGATTAGATATTCCAGTAATACCTGTTGAACATCAATACATTGTTACAGAACCCCATCCTGCAATTCAAAAAAGAAAAAAAGATGGATTACCAGAAATGGGAGTCTTAAGAGACAGTGATAGCAGATGGTATATGAGAGAAGAAGCTGGAGGATTAATTTTAGGCCCTTATGAAGATGGTGCACCAGCTTGTTATGTAGAGGGGCCATCAAAAAATTCTGAATATGAATTATTTCAAGAAGACTTAGACAGATTAGCTCCACACATTGAAGGAGCAATCCATAGAGTACCTGCGTTTGGAGAAGTTGGAGTAAAGAAAGTTTATAATGGAGCAATCTGTTATACTCCTGATGGAAATCCAATTGTTGGACCAGCTTGGGGACTTAAAAATTTTTGGATTAATGAAGGACATAGTTTTGGAATAACAGCAGCAGGTGGTGCAGGCTGGCAATTAGCAGAGTGGATCGTTGATGGTGAACCTACAATTGATATGTTAGGAGTTGAACCAAGACGTTACGGTAACTATGCAACCAAATCTTATTTGAAAGCAAAAAATGAAGAAGCATATAGTCATGTATTTATTGTCCATTATCCAGATGAAGAAAGACCAGCAGCAAGACCTCTAAGAACAGCTCCTTGTTATGAACGAATGAAAAATTTAGGTGCTGTGTTTGGTCAGAAGTTTGGATGGGAAAGACCTAATTTCTTTGCAACAGATGGAATGGAACAAAAAGATGATTGGTCATTCAGAAGATCGAAATGGTTTGATGCTATTAAAAAAGAATGTCAAAATGTAAAAGAAAACGTGGGTCTTTTAGATATGACTGCATTTGCAAAATGTAGAATTAAAGGACCTAAAGCAGAAGAATTTTTAGATTATTTAGTAGCTAATAAACTTCCAAAAAAGATTGGAAGGATAAATCTGTGTCACGCTTTAAATACTAAAGGTGGGGTGCATTCAGAATTTACAATAATGAAAGAAGCAGAGAATAGTTACTATTTAGTTTCTGCTGGAGCAAATTTAAGATTAGATCATGACTGGATACAAAAATGGATGCCAGATGATGGATCTGTAATTTTTGAAGATCTAACTAATAGTACAGGAGTTTTGGTAGTAGCAGGACCTAAAGCTAGACAGTTAATGCAAAAGGTTTCAACAGATGATTTTTCAAATGAAAATTTCAAATGGCTAACTGCAAAAAATGTAAATGTTGGATACGCTCCAGTAAATGCAATGAGAGTAAACTTTGTTGGTGAGCTTGGTTGGGAATTACATCATCCAATTGAATATCAAAATCATATTTTTGATAAATTAATGGAAGCGGGAAAAGATTTAGGAATTAAACCTTTTGGAATTAGAGCAATGAATAGTTTAAGAGTCGAAAAATCTTATAAACTAGTTGGTACAGAATTATCAATTGAATACTCACCATACGAGTCAGGTCTTGATAGATTTGTTCATCCAAATAAAGGAAACTTTATTGGTTTAGAGGCACTTAATAAATGGAGAGAAAAAGGTTTTGATAATAAATTAGTCACTTTAGAGGTTCATAATACTAAAGATGCAGATGTGCTTGGAAATAACCCAATTTTTAAAGATGGAAAAGTTGTTGGAAGAGCAACAGGAGGTGAATTTGGTTTTAGATTAGATAAATCAATAGCCCTTGCAATGGTTAAACCAGATTGTTCGAATGTGGGCGACAAATTACAAGTTGATATATTAGGTGAAATGTACGACGCTACCGTCTTGGATGAGAGTCCATATGATTCAGAAAATAATTTATTGAGAGCTTAATGAAAATTTTAGTAGCTGTAAAAAGGGTTATTGATTACAACGTTCAAATAAGAGTTAAAGAAGATGGAACGGGTGTAGTTACTGACAACGTTAAAATGTCAACTAATCCCCCTGATGACAATGCAATAGAAGAGGCTGTAAAAATTAAAGAGGCAGGCAAAGCTACAGAAGTAGTTGCAGTAACTGTCGGTGAAGAAAAAGCTCAAGAAACTGTTAGGAAAGCTTTAGCGGTTGGTGCAGATAGAGGTATTCATGTAAAAGTGGATGGAATACTTGAGCCTTTAGCTGTTTCAAAAATTTTACAAAAAGTAGTCGATAAAGAAAAACCAGATTTAGTGTTCATGGGCAAACAAGCAATTGATGATGATTGTAATCAAACAGGCCAAATGTTGAGCGCTTTATTAAATTGGCCACAAGCAACATTTGCCTCAAAGATTGATGTAAAAGATAATAAATTAGAAGTAACTAGAGAAATAGATGAAGGCCTTGAAACAATTGAAATAAATGTTCCAGCTATTGTAACTTGTGATCTTAGACTGAATGAACCAAGATACGCATCACTTCCAAATATAATGAAAGCTAAGAAAAAACCTATAGAGGAAATTGCTGCTTCTGATTTAGGTGTAGATGTGTCACCAAGATTAGAACAATTAAAAGTAGAGGAACCTCCAAAAAGAAAAGCAGGTATAAAAGTGGCAAATGTTGCTGAATTGGTTCAAAAATTAAAAAATGAGGCGAAGGTAATTTAATGGCTGTTTTACTTATAGCAGAGCACAATAATAAAGAGTTAAGACCGTTTACTCTTAATGCAGCTACAGCAGCATCTCAAATTGATTCAGATGTTCATGCTGTAGTTATTGGTCAAAACTCTGCAGATGCTGCAAAACAATTATCTGAACTTCCAGTAATTAAAAAAGTATTAAGTGTGGAAGCAGCACACTATGAAAACTTCACAGCAGAAAATTTTGCTCCGGTGATTGTTAAACTTGCAGAGAATTATTCTCACATTGTTTGTTCAGCAAATACATTTGGAAAGAACTTGATGCCACGAATTGCTGCTCATCTTGATACATCACAAGTAAGTGACATAATTAAAGTAATATCACCAGATACTTTTTTAAGACCAATTTATGCAGGTAATGCTTTTGCGACAATTAAGAGTAATGATGCTAAAAAGTGCGTAACAATTAGACCTACTTCATTTGATCCATGTGAGAGCACGGGTGGGTCAGCTCCAATTGAAAAAGTAGATGCAAGTGAAGAGTTTTCAAATACAAAATTTATAAAAAGAGAAGAAATTAAATCTGATCGACCCGAGCTTGGAACAGCAAGAATTGTTGTATCAGGTGGCAGAGGAATGCAAAGTGGGGACAATTTTAAATTAATTACAGAAATTGCTGATAAATTAGGTGCAGCAATTGGCGCATCAAGAGCGGCAGTAGATGCTGGATACATAAGTAACGATCATCAAGTAGGTCAAACAGGAAAAGTGGTAGTGCCAGATCTATATATCGCTGTTGGAATTTCAGGTGCTATTCAGCATTTAGCAGGAATGAAGGAAAGTAAAGTTATAGTTGCAATTAATAAAGATGGTGAAGCACCAATTTTTAGTGTTGCAGATTATGGACTTGAAGCTGATTTATTTGAGGCACTGCCTCAGTTCATGGAAGAGTTGAACAAATTAAACACTATACAAAAATAATCCTTACAGTTAAAAACTAGAGTATGTCTAGAGAATCGATGGAATATGATGTTGTAATCATTGGTGGAGGTCCATCAGGGTTATCAACTGCAATAAAGTTAAAACAAATAGATCCAAATTTGAATGTTTGTTTATTAGAAAAAGCATCAGAGATTGGAGCTCATATTTTAAGTGGAAATGTATTTGAAACTCGTGCTCTAGATGAATTATTACCAAATTGGAGAGAATTAAATTCTCCAATCAAAACAAAAGTAATTAAAGAAAAATTTTTATTTTTAGGAAGAACCAAATCCTTAAGTTGGCCAACTTGGCTACTACCTGCGGTACAACAAAATCATAAAAATTATATTATCAGTTTAGCAAATTTATGTAGATGGCTTGCAGAACAAGCTGAAAATTTAGGTGTAGAAATTTTTCCAGGATTTCCAGCAAGTGAAATTTTATATAATGAAGATGGATCTGTTAAAGGTGTTGCAACTCAAGATATGGGTATAGATAAAGATGGTAATAAAAAAGATAGTTTTGAACCAGGTATTGAGCTTTTAGGTAAAGTAACTGTATTTGCAGAAGGGTGCAGAGGTCATTTAGGAAAAATATTGATTGAAAAATTTGAATTAAATAAAGGTAAAGATCCTCAACAATACGGAATTGGTTTTAAAGAAATTTGGGAAATAGAAGATAAAAATCACGAAGAAGGCTTAGTTATGCATACAGCTGGATGGCCATTAGATAACAATACATATGGTGGTAGTTTTATGTATCATGCAGAAAATAAACAAGTTTTTCTAGGTTATGTAATCGGTTTAGATTACAAAAATCCTCACCTTTCTCCTTATGATGAATTTCAAAGGTTTAAAACACATCCATCAATAAAAAAAGTTATAGAGGGTGGAAAAAGAATTTCTTACGGTGCAAGAGCTTTAATTGAAGGTGGATTTCAAAGTTTACCAAAGATGTTTATGCCTGGAGCACTACTAGTTGGATGTGATGCTGGAACTTTAAATATGCCAAAAATAAAGGGTTCTCATACAGCGATGAAAAGTGGAATGATTGCAGCTGAAACTATTAATGAACATTTAAAAGAAAACAAAGATTTATCTATTTATGAAGATAAATTTAAAAATAGCTGGTTACATAAAGAGCTTTATGAAGCTCGAAACGTAAAACCTAGTTTTAGTTGGGGACTAATTTTAGGAATTATCTTTACAGGTATTGATCAAATTTTATTTAGAGGAAAACTTCCTTTTACTTTAAAGCATAAACATGCTGACCATGAAACATTAAAACCAGCAAATCAAATGCCTAAAATAGATTATCCAAAATATGATAATGTAATAACTTTTGATAAAACAAGTTCAGTTTATCTAACAGGAACCAATCATGCTGACAATCAACCGGTTCATTTAAAACTTAAAGATCCTAATTTGCCAATTAATTATACTTTAGAAAAATTTGATGAACCTGCTCAAAGATATTGTCCTGCAGGGGTTTATGAAGTTCAAAAAGAAAATGATGTAAATAAATTTGTAATTAATTCTCAAAATTGTATCCATTGTAAAACATGTGATATTAAAGAACCTTCTCAAAATATAACTTGGGTTACACCAGAGGGTAGTGGTGGTCCAAGATATGGAAATATGTAATTAAGATAAATCTATTGCGAACTTCTTCAAAGTTTCGATCGGAAGATGTTTTAGAGTATTTTTATGAGTTCTTTTTAGGAATATTGGACAACCTTTACCTGCCTCAACAGCCTTAGCGTACCAACTAGCACACACGCACCATCCATCACCATCTTTTAAACCTGGAAAACCAAATTCTGGATGTGGAGTAATCAAATCGTTTCCCGCTTCTTTTAACCATACCAAAAACTCAGTTGTTACTTTTGCACAAACTGTATGAACACCATGATCATTTTCATCAGTATTACAGCAACCATCACGAAACCAACCAGTTAAAGGATCATTTGAACATTCTTCTAGGTCTTCACCTAGAACATTTTTTTGTTTTTCAATCATTTAAATTTTAGTTGGATTTGGTTGACCTTTGTAAACTTCTTCAGGATCGAATTTTTTTTCTTTTTCAAGAAATTCCATTTCAACTTTTCTTCCATTTTCGATTGGTCCCATAGGGATTGATCTATAAAAACATGATCTATAACCAACATGACAACTAGCTCCATCACCGATATCAACAGTTAGCCATATTGAGTCTTGATCATCATCTATTCTAATTTCAGTAACCTTTTGGGTAAAGCCACTTGTTTTACCTTTATGCCAAATAGCTTTTCTGGATCTGCTAAAATAATGCGCTTCTTTAGTTTCAATTGTTTTTTTTAATGCTTCTACATTCATGTATCCATGCATCAAAATATCTTTTGTTTTTGAGCACATAGTTATGACAGGGATTAGTCCATCATTATCAAATTTAGGTGAAAGAAGATTGCCTTCTTCAATATCGTAGATATTTTCTCTTTTTTTGAACATATTGGGTGATTATGTAGCACATATCTAAATATATTAAATATTTTTAAATTAAGGTATTTACTGTATAAAAAAGCGCTATGAAATTAGTAAAAGACACTGACAATAAGGAATTACTTTCTAAAGAAGTATCTGACAAAGAAGCAGAGCAAGCATTTAGAACTATTTTATCTTGGATAGGCGAAGATCCAAATAGAGAAGGGTTATTAGAAACTCCTAAAAGAGTGATGAAAGCATTTAAAGAATATTTTAAAGGATATAAGGAGGATGCCAACAAAGTTTTAGATAAAACGTTTGGTGATGTTGAAGGTTATGATGACATGGTTGTTCAAAAAAATATTTCAGTACAAAGTCATTGTGAACATCATATGGCTCCAATAATAGGAAAAGCACACGTAGCTTATATTCCAAAAGATAGAGTTGTAGGTTTAAGTAAGTTAGCAAGAGTGGTTGAAGTCTTTTCAAAAAGATTACAAACACAAGAAAGACTTACAATGCAGATAGCTAATACTTTAATGGATTCTTTGGATGCAAAAGGAGTTGCAGTAACTATAGATTCAACTCATCAGTGTATGACAATGAGAGGTATTAAAAAAGAACAGGCAACAACAGTTACTAATTACTACCTAGGTCAATTCAAAGAAGATTTAAGTTATCAAAATAGATATTTACGATTTATCAGCACTACGCTAAAAGATTAGTGTGTCGGATCAATTTAAAGCAATAGTCCTTAACCAAGAAGGCGAAAACTTTTCGCGTGAAGTAAAATCTTTAGATAAAAGTTTCTTAAAACATGGTGATGTGACTGTAAAAGTAGATTATTCAGATTTAAACTTTAAAGATGGAATGATTCTAAAGAATGGGGGAAGATTAGTTAAAGAGTATCCTCATATCCCAGGAATAGATTTTTCTGGAACTGTTATTGGAAGTGAAAATTCAAAATTTAAAGAAGGTGATGAAGTAATTCTTACTGGTTTTAGAGTGGGAGAAGTTTTTTTTGGAGGGTTTTCACAAATTGCAAAAGTAAGTGGAGATTTTTTAGTAAAAAAACCAGATAGTTTAACCAGCAAACAAGCAATGATCTTAGGAACAGCAGGTTTAACATCTTTAATGAGTGCATTTGCTATTCAAGCAAGAGAAAGTATTTTATTAGGAGAAAAAGTTACTGATGTTTTGGTAACTGGCGCTACAGGTGGAGTTGGTAGTTTAGCAGTTATGGCTTTAACTAAATTAGGTTACAACGTTACTGCAGTAACAGGAAAAGATTCTAAGTCAGACTATTTAAAATCATTAGGTGCTAAAAACATTATAAATAGGGCAGAATTTGATAAAGATCCAAGACCAATAGATAAAGGTTTATGGGATGGAGTAGTTGATACTGTAGGTGGAAAAATTTTAGCAAATGCAATAGCTCAAACAAAATCAAATGGAATTATAGCAGTTTGTGGAAATGTAAACAGTAATGAGCTTAACACAAATTTACTTCCATTTATGTTAAGAGGTATTAAAATTTGGGGAATGGACTCCGCTAATTGTAGCATAAAGAGAAGAGAATTTATTTGGGGAGAAGCATCTAAATTAATTGATTTTGATTTAATTGAAAAATCAGTTTTAACTGTTAGTTTGGAGGAATTAGTTGAAACTTATCCAAAAATTTTAAAAGGTGAAATTGCTGGAAGAGTATTAGTTGATTTAAATATATAATGGATTGGGATAAATTAAAAATTTTTCATGCTGTAGCAGAAGCAGGTAGTTTTACGAACGCTACCGTTAACTTAAATCTCAGTCAATCAGCAATTAGCAGACAAATTCAATCATTAGAACAAGATTTAAAAGTACAATTGTTCGAAAGACACGCTAGAGGATTAACACTTACAGAAAATGGCGAATATGTCTTTAAAACAGCTCATGAAGTAATAAGTAAACTAAAAGAAGTTGAAACCTCATTAGGAGATCAAAAAAGTAAGCCAACAGGTAAATTAACAATTACTACTGTTAGAAGTTTTGGAACTCACTGGTTAACACCAAGAATTCAAGAATTTATGAGACTTAACCCTGAAATTGAAATTGAATTAGTTTTTGATGATAAGGAACTCGATTTGAGTACTCGACAAGCTGATATTGGAATTTTCATGAGAAGACCAAAACAACTTAATTATATTCAGAAAAAATTAGTTGATATTAAGTATTATATTTATGGATCAAATAAGTACTTAGAAAAAAATGGGATGCCAAAAACAATAGGTGACTTAAATAAACATAAATTTATTTCCTTTGGGAAAGGTGCACCTTCTCCAGTTTATAATCCTGATTGGGCATTAAAAATTGGAATGCATGATGGAAAGAAGAGAAAAACAATCATGAAAGTAAATAGCGTAATGGGATTATTATTAGCAGTTGAGTCTGGAGTTGGATTAGCTGCACTTCCAGAATATTTAGTATTAAATTCAAACAATGTAATTAAAGTACTTCCAAAAGTAGAAGGACCCATAACAGAAGCTCACTTTGTCTATCCACAATCATTAAAAAACACAGCTAGAGTTCAAGCTTTTAGAAATTTCTTATTCAGCAAAATTGGCGACTGGAAATAAAAATCTCCTCCATAAATAATATCAAATAGCTCTTGTATTCTGCGACAAAATATGCGATTGATAATCATTCGCATTGAGAATAATTCTCATTTGCAAATTAATTAGGGTAAAGAAAAGGATACAATGAAAAAAGTAACAATAATAAGTTTATTTGTTTCTTTAATAGTCTCGTCTTTTGCAATTGCAAATGAAGTAAATATCTTCAATGCAAGACATTACAAAGCAGATAATGAGCTTTATAGCAAATTTACCAACAAAACTGGAATTAAAGTAAACCTGATTAACGGAAAGGCTAGTGCATTAGAAAAAAGAATCATCGAAGAAGGCACCGATTCTTCTGCTGATCTTTATATAACTGCTGATGCTGGAAGATGTGGAGCTTTCAAAGCTAAAGGAATGACACAAAGTGGTTTGGTGTCATCAACAATTAAATCTTCTGTTCCAAAAAATTTTAGAACTACACACTGGGTAGGAATAGCTAAAAGAGCAAGAATAATTTACTATTCACCAGAGAGAGTAAGTGGTGCTGAATTATCAGGTCTTACATATGAAAGTCTAGCTGATCCAAAATGGAAAGGCAGATTAGTAATTAGAAAATCAAGCAATATTTATAACAAATCTCTTGTAGCTTCATTGATTGAGAATAATGGAAAGAAAGCTGCTGCTGAATGGTCTAAAGGAGTTGTTGCTAATATGGCAAGAACATCTAAAGGAAACGACAGAGCTCAAATTATGGCAGTTGCAGCTGGAGAAGCTGATATTGCTGTAGCAAATACTTATTACTTGGCACTTATGCTATCTGGTAATAAAGGAGCAGAACAACAAGCGGCTGCTAAAAAAGTTAAGGCATTTTTTCCTAATCAAAATGATAGAGGAACACATATGAATATTAGTTGTGCAGCTTTAGTAAAAGGAGCACCTAATAAAGCAAATGCGATCGCTCTTGTTGACTTTTTATTATCACCAGAGGCTCAGGAACATTTTACAAATAATACTTTTGAATTTCCAATGATAGCCGGGGTATCTCCAAATCCATTAGTAGTGAATAATTTAGGATTAGATTTTAAACAAGATTTAACAACTAAAGTTTCAAGCTATGGAAAAAATCAAGCTGCTGCATTAGAGGTAATGACAGCTGCTGGATGGAAGTAAGAAACAAGTGAGAAAAAATTTATTTAATTTTAATTTAGACATTTCTCCAGGCAAGAGTGGTTCTCTAGAGGGTCAGATAACTTGTGAGCCGTGCTTGTCACAATGTGAAAAAATTAAAAAAAAAATAAATAATAGAAAATTATCTGAGATCAGAAATGATGATATTGATCGTGTCATTAATGTTTTTGATTTAAAAAGTTAATTTTCAAAACGTGAACATAATTCAATAGTTATTTACCCTACTATTGATTATGTTCACTGAATAAAAGGGTAAAATGTATTTAAAAAAAATAAATTTTTGGTTTTTAAGTTCTTTATTGGTATCAATTTTTGTTGCTATACCAATTGTTACTGTATTTACTAGTTTTTTTGAGGATACATCAAATTATTATCAAATTCTAAAAGATACTTTTTTGTTTGAATACATTTTTAATTCACTAGTTTTGCTGATTAGTGTTTTGGTTTTAACTTTTTTAATTGGAACTAGTACGGCTTATTTAGTTTCTTTTTACAAATTCCCTTTAAGTAATTTTTTTAAATGGGCTCTCATATTATCTTTTGCCGTGCCTCCATATATTTACGCATATTCTTTAACAGCTTTCTTTGAAAATTATGGAACTTTATATTCGATATTAAAAAATCTATTTGGAGAGGCAAATTATAATCAAATTATTCCAAAGTTTGATGGTCTGATAGGTGCCGTACTTTCGCTATCTTTTTCACTATTTGCTTATGTTTATATTCTCTCAAGAGCATCATTCCAGTATCAATCTCAAAATTTAATTGATTTAGGTAGAAATTTAGGATTTTCAAAAGCAAAATCCTTTTATTCTTTAATTTTACCTGCCGCTAGACCAGCAATTATTGCAGGCCTTTCTCTAGTTGCTATGGAAACTTTAGCCGAATTTGGGGCAGTTGATTTCTTTTCTATAAATACTTTAACAACAGGTATTTACAATTCTTGGATTACATTTGATGACTTAGCTTTCTCAAACAGGATATCTTTTTTTCTTCTTTTATTTATTTTTGCAATATTTATTTTAGAAAATTTATCTAGAAAAAAAGCAAGATATCACGCCAATACTAAAGGTGGATTTAAACAAAAAGAAAAAATTCAACTATCAGGTACTAAAGCATTTTTTGCGTTCTCAATTTGCTTCTTAGTTTTTTTCTTAAGTTTTTTATTTCCACTAAGTCAAATGCTTTATTGGACATTAAAATTTCCTGAAAATCTTTTTGATATTCCAGTAGTAACTTTAACATTAAACACCTTGTACTTGGTGTTATTATCAAGCTTAGTTTTAATAATTTTTTCTTTAATTTCTAATTATGGAAATAGAGTTTCTAAAAATAAAACTTTAAACGCTTTATCTACTTTATCTATTTCTGGCTATGCAATTCCAGGAGTAATTTTAGCAGTGGCATTTATAACTTTTATTGCTTGGTTTGATGACAATGTTGTAAAAGCACTAGGTTTTTTATCTATTAAAAAAATTTTTATTGGTTCTATTCTAGGACTTGTTTTAGTTTATTTTGTAAGATTCTATTCTTTAGCTTTTAATGGAATAAAATCTGGTTATGAAAAAATAAATATTTCTGTTGATGAAAGTTCATATTTACTTGGTTACTCTAAAAAGAAAACTTTTATGAATATTCATGTACCTTTCTTAAGAAATTCTCTTTTATTTGTTGGAATACTAATTTCTTTAGAAATAATAAGAGAATTGCCAATCACTTTGATTTTAAGACCTTTTAATTTTGAAACATTTGCAACTACAGCTTATATATCTGCCTCAGAAGACTTATTAGAAGCCGCTGCTGTTCCTTCATTATTTTTAATTTTGATTGCAACTCTATTTATAATACTTACATCTAAATATATACTGAGAGAAAATGAGCGATAGTTATTTAGAGATTAAAAATGTTGATTTCACTATAGGTGGAAAGATCAAAGTCAAGAATGCATCTTTTGCGATTGAAAATGAAGGGGATACTTTGTGTATTCTTGGTCCTTCAGGAATTGGAAAAACTACAATACTTAGAACTATAGCTGGTTTAGAAAAAATTGATAAAGGTTCAATAAAATTAAACGGAAAATTATTATCGTCTAAAGATCAAAATGTAGAACCTGAAGATAGAAACATATCTTTAGCTTTTCAGGACAACAGTTTATTTCCTCATTACACAGTTGAAAAAAATATTTTATTAGGCGCTGAGAGAAATAAAGGAAAAAGAAAGAAAAAGCTTAGTTTTAAAGAGATTATAGATTTTCTTGATATAGAAAAAATATTACCAAAATTTCCTCATGAAATTAGTGCAGGGGAAGCACAAAGAGCGTCACTTGCAAGATCGCTATTAACTCAACCTGATCTTTTACTTTTAGATGAACCATTATCTAATGTAGATCAAAGTTTTAAAGAAGAAATCCAAGTAAGATTAAAAAAAATATTAAGTAAATTAAAAATTACAACAATAATAGTTACTCATGACTCTTACGAAGCTTTTTATCTTGGTACCAAATGTGCAATTATATTAGATAGTCAAATTAAACAGTTTGATGATCCTTATAATGTTTATCATTTTCCAAATTCAGTCGAAGTAGTAAATTTTTTAAATCGTGGAATATTGATTCCAGCAAAAGTAACGGGAGAAAATTCACTAGAAAATGATGATCTTGGAACAATTAAAGGTAATTTTATTAAGCATTATCCAAAAGGTTCAAATGTACAATTATTATTGCAACCAGAAGATCTTGAGCACGATGATAAAAGCAACCTAAAGCTAGAAGTAGTTGATCGAAAATTTAGAGGTACCAACTTTATTTATACTTTAAAAACTAATAGCGATTTATTAATACCAGTTTTTGTTCATTCTCATCATGAACACCAACATGAAACTGACGAAAAGTTTGGAATTAAAAGACCGATTAATATTGATCACATAGTTTGTTTTTAATAAAACAAGCAAATGCTTACCAAAAAACAATTATTTACTCGAGGGATGTTGGATATTTCTCCACACATGCTTTCAGTAATTCCATTTGGAATAATTTGTGGAGCAATCGGCGTTGAACTTGGATTTCACCCATATTTGGTCTACGCAATGTCTTTCATAATTTTTGGAGGAGCTTCGCAGATAGTATTTTTACAATTGTTATCAGGGGGTGCATCTAGTTTAGTAGCGGTTGCTTCTGTTGGAATTATAAATTCAAGACATTTATTATATGGAGCAGTTTTATCTGAATATTTAGAAAAATTATCTTTTATAAAAAAATTATTAATTTCTTATGTTGTTGTAGATCAAGGATTTGCTGAGTCTAATAAATTTTTCAAAAAAAATAGAGGTGAAGAATTTTTACATTTTCATTTAATTGGCACTGGTTGCACAATGTGGGTCTGTTGGCAAATTGCAACCTTATCAGGTATTGTTTTAGGATCATTTGTTCCAGAAGAACTTGGGTTAAAATTTGCAATTCCTTTAACATTTATAGCAATTGTTGTTCAGGATTTAAAAAAATTAGATCATGTAATTGTAATGATTACTTGTGGTTTAAGTTCACTGTTATTTTTTGATGCTCCATTTAAATCCTACATAATTATTTCACCCATAATTGCTCTATTTGTAGCTGCACTATTATTGAGGTTAAAAAAATGACTCTTACCGCAATAATTTTTGCTGGAATATTAACTTACTTTACTAGAATGACTATGATCGCTTTAATAAGTAGAGATATGTTGGGAGATAAAATTAAAGCAGTGTTGGAATATGTTCCCTCTGCAGTATTCCCAGCAATAATATTTCCAGGAATATTTATAAATGATTTTGGAACTTTTATAGAAATGAATGATCCTAAAATTTTTGGAGGATTAGTTGCTGTAATTGTAGGTTATTTTTCAAAAAATATTATTGCAACAATATCAGCTGGATTAGTTTCTTATTGGTTTTTAATATTTGTTGTCTTTAGTTAGCACCTAACTTAATATTTCTACTTACATTGATATCTATTAATTGTGGTTTTGCTAAATTGAGATTTGACATAAGCTCAACATATTCATCAACATTTTTAACCTGCAATCTTGGGTTAAATTTTTTTTCATTACCAATTGTACTAGATTCTTTGCCGTTATAATCATGACCAGGATACAAAATGGTGTCCTCAGGTAATTTTAACAATCTATTAAAGATTGAATTATAAGCATCTTTTGAACTTCCGTTTTGAAAATCTGTTCTACCGGTGCCATTAATTAAAAGAGTATCTCCTGAAAATAAATAGTTATCCATTAAGAAACTATAGCTATCAGAGGTGTGTCCTGGAGTATACATTGCTTTAATTTCTAATTGATCAATTTTTATTATTTCATCGTCTTTTACTTTAATTTCTACAGCATCAGCAGGTGTGTGTTCTCCCATAAGTGTAGAGCAATTTGTTACTTGCTTTAGTTTACTTGCACCAGTTACATGATCAGCATGAATATGAGTATCTATTACCTTAACGAGTTTTAAATCTAATTCTTGAAGTAACTTAATGTAGCTTTCAACATTCTCAATTACTGGATCAATTATGACTGCCTCGCGACCTTTTGCCGAGGCAATTAAATAAGTATAAGTTGATGATTTATTATCGAAAACTTGTTTAAAAATCATTTATCATTAATATCAAATTATAATGAATACCTCTACATTTCATTGGTCTTGTAGACATACCTGGAAAAGAAGCGCAAAAAATACAGCTTGGTGTGTACTTGGTTGTGCAATTGGAGATTTTGGAACAATATTATTTTTTCAATTAACCCAAATTCCTTTTCCAGTTTTAGGAATAATGATTTTAGCAATCATTAATGGATTGATCACAAGTATTATTTTAGAAACAATAATTTTAATGACACAAAATTTTAACTTTATTAACGCATTCAAAACAGCTTGTGGTATGAGCTTAATATCAATGATTAGCATGGAAATCATGATGAATTTAACTGACTATGTTTTAACTGGAGGCGCAATTTTAACATGGTGGGTGGTACCAATAATGTTGATTGTAGGTTTTTTAACTCCTTGGCCTTATAATTATTGGAGATTAAAAAAATTTGGAATTGCTTGTCATTAAGATTAAAGAATTCTCTTTAATAAATTGTCCCCAAAAAATAGTTTGTGAACAATAACAGCACTTATATGAATTAATATCAAACCTATGAGAGTATAATTTGAAAGAATATGAATTTCATAAAACTGATCTGCTAAATCAAAATTTTCATTAATTTGAATTTCTCTAAAAATTATTGTTAATGTTTCCCCGTTAAATAATTTTTTTAAAATTCCTGAAATTGTTATTGCTAAAATAGCAATATATAAAAGCACATGATTCATCTTTGCGAGAAATCTTTGTCCTTTAAAAATACTTGGATCTAATTTTGGAGTTGGATTAAGTATATTATTTATTAACCTTATTATTATTATATAAAAAACAGTTAAACCTAACGTAACGTGAATATCTTCAATAGTTATTCTTTGATCACCAAAATCTAAATCAACTAGATAAAAACCCAAAGGTATTTGTATAAAAAGAATAATTGCGCTGAGCCAATGTAACGCTTTTGATATAATGCCATACTCTGTTAGGGTATTTGTTACATGCATAATTTATTTAATCACATAAAAAAATATATTAAAATAATTTTATTCTCAATTATAAGCCTATTTTTCGTCTCATCTAGTAATGCCGAATTAACAGTTGAGGAGATTGTTAAAAGTAGACAAGCATTATTTAGTAAAAACTATAGTACAGCAAAAAGAGTACAAGCTTTTTCATCAAAAGGAGATTTTGAAAAAGCAAAAAAACTAATGATTGAAATGAGTGAAAATTACAAAGTTTTGATTGATTTATTTCCTGAAAATACTGAAGATGAATTTGACACTGAAGCTTTACCAACTGTTTGGGAAGAAAAAGATGCATTTAACGCATTAATGACAAAAGCATCTGAGGATATGATAAAACTCACATCTGTTATTGAAGATGCCAATGATATAAGAGGAACCTTGAAACAATTTATGTGGAGTAATTGTAAAGCTTGTCACAGCAGATATAGAGAAGAACATTAGTTACTAAGATAAAAAATGATACCTCAAAAAGTTAAAGATCACATTGAAGAATATATTAGCCAAGAAGTTTATGTCCAAATTGCTATAATCAAAGGTAAAGAAAAGGTTTCAACAAAAACAGCTATTGATAAATATTTTAACACAAATCATTTTAGAGATTTTTCAGAGGGCAAACCTTATTTTCATTTCATTGCTGGATTAAGAGATAAATGCCTTGGGAAACTTAAGAATTCTCCTATGAGAGAAAAGGAAACTGAGGACGAGACTATTAAATTATTACAAAAAAAATTAAATGATTTAACTGATGATGAGCTTGAAGATACTTATTGGGAAATAGAAACAGGAGAATTTTTTTCAGGAGAACAAATAAAAGAATTAGAAAAAAATTGCAGTGAACTAATTAAAGAGCTTAATCTTTCAAATAAAAATAAAAAAGAGGTTCAAAAAACTATCATGAGTTTTTGTGAAAACTATGAAAAGTTGTGTCAAGAAAAATACCCAGAAGCTCCACTTCCACTAGAAATATTAAAATCAGTAAATTAGTTTTTAAGGGTTGGCTCTTTAAGTGCATACCTAAAGAGCTCCCTTGCATTATCACTTTGCTATTATATTCCCAAGAGGAATTTATTTTTCGTTATATTTTTGAAATGAAAAGCTGTTCAGCTAAGTATCAGGTGGTGAAAGTATTAACATAAACCTCCTTCTATAAAAAAGGTAATTATAATTTATACAATTTCAATTAATTTATTTTAATTTCGAGCAAATATATTTATTGAATACAACCTATTGCTTTAGTAGATTCCCGCTAACCTAAATTACTTCCAAAATTATTTTTTATTTATTAATTCACTAATAAAATTTTCACCGTAACCGTCATCAACAGCTTTTTGAAAATAATTTTTATTTACTTCAGCAACTTTTTCAGCTTCAGGAAAATCTTTTAACAAGTCTTGAATATAAGTTAAATCTTTTACGGAATTACTTGCCGTAAATTTAAATCCAGTAAAATCACCTTTTAACAGATTATCAAAAACTCTATTAAGTGCTGCAGAATTTCCAGAACCAAGTTTTGCAACATCAAATACTTTTTTTAAATCTAAACCCATCTCTGTAGCACTTTTAGCTAAATGATTAACTAACGCAGCATTTCCAAGGGATAAAAAATTATTTAAAAGCTTAGATTTAGCTCCCATTCCAACAGGTCCAAAGTGAAAATATTCTTTACAGAAAAAATTAAAGTATGGTTTAGCAATTTTAAAATTTTCATCTGACGCTCCAACAATTCCTCCCAATATACCTTCCTCTGCTTGAACAGGTCCTCCCATTACAGGACATTCAACATAATTAATATTTTTTGCT
The DNA here is from genome assembly GCA_902589455.1 of uncultured Pelagibacteraceae bacterium. GTDB lineage: Bacteria > Pseudomonadota > Alphaproteobacteria > Pelagibacterales > Pelagibacteraceae > Pelagibacter. Next base: position 225,020 of record CACISX010000001.1, read on the forward strand.
TTGAATATTTTTTCAGTTTCAATTGAGCCAGTTTTGTTGTGAGTAGTGATATCAATAATTAAAGTTTTACTATCCAAAATATCAGATATTTTTTCAGAAATTAATTTTGCTATAGGAGTGTTGGTTACACACATAAACATTGCATCTAAATTTTTACTAGAAAAATCTCCAAAAGATTTTACTTCTTCAGCTCCATCGTTAACAATTTTCTCAATTGGTTTTCTATTTTTATTAGCAATGACAAAAAGATTATTTTTATGTTTTAAAATATTTTTGGCTATTCCGTAGCCCATATAACCAACACCAATAAATCCAATATTTTTCATAATTATCTCGTCAATTAACTTTTTTTAGTTCCTTCTGTTCGAATAAACATTATACCAAAAACTATAATTCCTATTACACCAACAATCTTATTATAATCGAATGGTACACCAAAAATTAAAAAATTTATAATTGTTGACCAAACCAATTGAGAATATTGAAAATTTGTTACAAAAGATAAATTAGACAGCTGAATTGCATAAATAATCAAAGAATGGCTCACAAAACCTGCCGCACCAAGTAATATTAGATATAGCCAGAAGATATTTTTTTCCAATGGAACCCAATTAAAAAATATAAATACACTAAAAATAATTGCACCCAGAATAGAAGTATAAAAAATAGCAGCAAAAGGATCGTTATCACCTGATACTAATTTAGTAAAAAATTGATATAGAGCCCAGCAAATTGGTGGAACTATTGGAAAGATTAAATCAACACTAAATATTCTCATACTTGGCCCTAATGAGTAAATAATCGATCCAAAACTAAGCAACATCAAAATTATACCCTTAGGTGTTAATATATCTTTCAAAAAGTAAGCAGAAAGCAATGAAACAATTAATGGAGCTGTGAAGAAAACAACATAAATATCTACTAAATCAAATTTCTGTAAAGAATAAAACATAAACGAAGTAGCAGTAACCATTAAAGTTGATCTTATTATTTGAACTTTAAAATTTTTTTTTAAGTTTACTTTTGGTTTGAATATTAAAAAAAATATAATTAAAGAAATTAAGTGGAAAAAAAATCTTCCCCAAATTGCTTGAGTAATTGGCATTACAGTCCCAAGGTATTTTGCCATAGAGTCCATACAAACAAACATGAAAAAACCACCGGCAGCTAATAAAATTACATTAATTAATGATGTTTGTTGTGGCACAGGAAATATTAATTACATTACAACGCCAACTTGCCAAGGATTAAACTCCTCGTCACCGTAGCCGTTGATTTCACTTTTTGATTTATTTCCTGAAGCAGTATTTACAACTAATTCAAATATTTTTTGTCCGACCTCTTCAACTTTTTCTTTCCCTTCAGCTATGGTTCCACAGTTGATATCCATATCCTCAGACATTCTTTCAAACATCGCAGAGTTTGTTGAAAGTTTTAAACTTGGAACTGGTTTGCAACCAAAGCAAGATCCACGTCCAGTTGTAAAACAAATTACATTTGCACCTGATGCGACTTGACCTGTAACTGATACAGGATCATAACCAGGTGAATCCATAAAATTAAAACCTTTGTTTTTTAAAGGTTCTGCATAATGTAATACATCTTGAAGAATAGAGTTTCCTCCTTTTGCAACAGCACCTAAAGATTTTTCTAATATAGTAGTAAGACCACCTTTTTTATTTCCTGGTGCTGGATTGTTATCCATTGAACTATTATTAATTGAAGTGTAATGCCTCCACCATTCAATTCTTTTAATTAACTTATCAGCGGTCTCTTGCGAGTTAGCTCTATTAATTAACAAATGTTCAGCACCATAAATCTCTGGAGTTTCAGATAAAATTGCACTTCCACCTTTTTTAACCAATAGATCTGCCGCCACTCCTAAAGCAGGATTTGCAGTTATTCCCGAATACCCATCAGAACCTCCACATTGAAGAGCTAAAGTTAAGTGACTTACTGGTTGAGAAGTTCTTTGGACGTTATTTGCTTCAGAAAGTAAATTTTTAATTTGTGATAATACTTTATCTACAATTTTTTTAGTTCCACCCTCATCTTGAATTGTCAAAAAATGAATTCGGTTATGTTTCTTTAAAGACTCGTCAAATAAACTTACTTGTGCACATTCACATCCAAGACCAATAACAAAAACATGAGAAAAGTTTGGATGATTTTTAAATCCGTCTATAGTTCTTTGGAAAATTTGCATTCCCTCACTTTCTGTATTCATTCCACATCCAGTAGAGTGAGTAATTGGAACTATACCATCAATGTTTGGATAATCTTTTAAAATGTCAGAATATTTAATTTTTTCAACAATCATTTTAGTAACAGTTGCTGAGCAATTTACGGTACTCACTATTCCAATATAATTTCTAGTAGCGACCTGTTCATTATCTCTTAATATTCCATTGAAGAAGGTATCTACTTTTTCATCAATAATGTGCTTTTTATTTGTAACTTTAAAATCTCTTTTGAACTCTTTAAATTCTAAATTATGCGAATGAACATGTTGTCCAGGTTTGATGTCATCTAATGCAAAGCCAATAATTTGATCATATTTAATGATTGGATCACCTTTTTTAATTGTTTTTAAACAAACTTTGTGTCCAAAAGGGATTGGATCGATAGTGCTAATCTCATGACCTTCAATTTTAGTTTTTTCAGGAATAATAAATTGGCTTACGCCCACATTGTCATTCTTATTTAAAACTATTAGATTATTCATAAAATTATTATATAACTATAAATCTAAACAGACCATTATTTAAATTATGCCTAAAAAAAGAAAAAAAAGTTTCAGAAGTCAACAATGGTTTAATAATCCAAAAAACCCTGACATGACAGCTTTATATCTGGAAAGATATTTAAATTATGGTCTTACAAGAAAAGAATTGCAATCTGGAAATCCAATTATAGGAATAGCTCAATCCGGAAGTGATCTTTCTCCATGCAATAGGCATTTTATGTCTTTGAGCAAAAGAATAAAAGATGGAATAAGAAGAGCAGGTGGTATACCCATGGAATTTCCTACTCACCCAATTCAAGAAACTGGAAAAAGACCAACAGCAATGTTGGATAGAAATCTTTCTTACTTATCACTAGTGGAAGTTTTATATGGATATCCAATTGATGGAGTTATCTTAACAACAGGATGTGACAAAACTACACCAGCAGCTTTGATGGCTGCAGCCACTGTAAACATTCCTGCAATAGTTTTATCAGGTGGTCCAATGTTAGATGGAGTTTACAAAGGAAAGTTAGCCGGGTCAGGAATGGTAGTTTGGGAAGCTAGAAAAATGTTAGCCAAAGGAGAAATTAAATACGAGGAATTTATGGATATGGTTGCATCGTCTGCACCAAGTGCTGGGCACTGTAATACCATGGGAACAGCTTCTTCAATGAACTCTGTAGCAGAAGCATTAGGAATGTCTTTACCAGGAGGTGCAGTTATTCCGGCTCCTTATAGAGAAAGAGAGCAAATTTCTTATGAAACTGGGAAAAGAATTGTTGGTATGGTTCATGAGGATTTAACTCCATCAAAAATTTTGACACGTAAAGCTTTTGAAAATGCAGTCGTAGTTGCGAGTGCTATTGGTGGATCTAGTAATTGTACAGCTCATCTAAGCGCTATTGCAAAACATATGGGAATTAAATTTAATCTTTCTGATTGGCAAAAACTTGGGCACAAGATTCCTTTATTGGTGAATTGCCAACCTGCAGGAGAATACTTAATGGAAAGTTTTCACAGAGCTGGAGCAATACCTGCTGTTATGAAAGAATTAATTAAAAACAAAAAAATTCATACAAAAATAAAGACAGTCACAGGAAAAACTGTAGGTGAAAATTTAAGAAAGAAAGTTGATGTAGATAGCAAAGTAATTAAATCATTTAAGAATGCATTGACTGAAAAAGCTGGTTTTTTAGTTATGAAAAGTAATTTTTTTTCATCAGCTATCATGAAAACATCTGTAATTAGTAAAGAATTTAAAGATCAATATTTATCAAATCCTAAACACCCGAATGTTTTTGAATGTAAAGCTATAGTTTTTGAGGGTCCTGAGGATTATCACAAAAGACTTAATGATAAGAAGTTAAAAATAGATGAAAACTCGATATTAATTATTAGAGGTTGTGGACCTGTTGGCTATCCTGGATCAGCTGAAGTAGTTAACATGCAACCACCAGACAGATTATTAAAAAAAGGAATAAGACATTTACCAACTCTTGGAGATGGAAGACAGAGCGGAACATCAGAGAGCCCATCAATACTTCATGTTTCACCAGAGTCAGCGGTAGGTGGAGATCTAGGTATTATCAAAACTTACGACAAAATAAAAATAGACTTAAATAAAAGAAGAGTTGATTTATTGATTTCTCAAGCCGAATTTAAAAAACGAAGAAAAAACAAAAAAGTATTTAAACCAAAAAACCAAACTCCTTGGCAGGAGATATTTAGAAATACTGTTGGTCAATTAGATGATGGTGCATGTATTAATTCAAGAGGTAAATATTTAGACATATCGCATACGAAAGGCATACCAAGAGATTCTCACTAATATGAAGCCAAAAATATTAGTTTCTAGAAAAATATCAGATTTAGCAGAAGAAAAACTTCAAAAAGAGTTTGATGCGACCCTTAATCCAAAAGACGAACCTATTCCAGAAAGTGAATTAATAAAAATAGTTAATGATTATGATGGAATGATTTCAACTGGTTTTGATAAAATTGGTGAAAATTTTTTTAATAATTTAAGTGGCAAATTAAAAATTATAGCTCAAGTAGGTGTTGGTTATGATAATATTTCAATTAAATCAGCAAAAGAAAAAAAAATTAAAGTAACAAATACTCCAAATGTATTAAATGAGGCAGTTGCAGAAACTACAATTCTTTTGATTTTAGCTGCATCAAGAAGAATTGGTGAAGCATATAATTTAGTAAAATCAGACAATTGGAAAAATCAAAAACCTGACCTAACTAAATTTATGATTGGAAATTCTGTTACAGGTAAAACTTTAGGCATTATTGGAATGGGTCGTATTGGCAGAATAACAGCAAAAGCTGCAAAAGCTTTTGGGATGAATATAATTTACTTTAACAGAAATAAGCTTTCAAATGATTTAGAGAATGGCGCAAAATATTTTTCCGATATAAGAAAAATGCTGCCAGAATGTGACTTTATTAGCATACACACACCGGCAACCGCTGAGACCAAACATATTCTTAACTCGTCGACAATAAGCTTGTTGCCAAAACATGCTGTGGTTATAAATACCTCAAGAGGATCAACTATTGATGATGATGCTTTAATAGATGCACTCAAAAATAAAAAAATTTATGCAGCAGGTTTAGATGTTTTCAATAACGAACCAAATTTAGATAAAAGATATTTAAATTTAGATAATTGTTTTGTTTTACCTCATATAGGAAGCGCTACACATGAGACAAGATTAGCCATGAGTATGATGGCTGTAGATAATATTTATTGTTTTTTCAACAAAAACAATCTTATTTCAGAAGTAGTTTAGAACAACTCTAAGTTGTGTGTTTAGAGAATATATATAATTTCTATATATAAGTTAAATGAATACGTTGATATAAAAAATCTTTTGTGATTAACTTTCAAAAAAACATAAACGAGAGGAAGATAATGTTTAAACTTATATCTAAAACTATAGCAACAGTAGCTATTGTTTCAGTTGCTTTATTTGGCTCTGCAAATGCAAAGACTTTAAAGATTGAAACACACTTTACTGCTAGTTCACCAAATGGTGAAGTTGCAGCTCAATTCGCTAAAAACGTAGAAGAGTTTTCTGGCGGAAGCTTAAAAATACAAATGTTCTATTCATCATCAGTAACTGGAAAATCTGCTGAGGTATTTAACTCTGCACAAACTGGAATTATCGATTGTGATATGACTGGTGCAGGTTACCAAACTGGTAAAAATGCAGCATTCCAATTCGCAGGTGATGTAATGGGAGGATACGATAACCCATATCAACAATATGAATTCTTGAATTTCCCAGGAGCTCAAGAAGCAGTTGATGCACTTTACAACAAATATGGAATGACTTTAATTGGTTGGTGGATACCAGGACATGAGTCTTTAATATCTAGCAGACCAATTCCAGATGTTGCTTCATTGAAAGACTTTAAATTCAGATCACCTCCAGGAATGGAAAGTATGATCTTTACTACATTAGGTGCTAAACCAATTGTCATGGACTTTGGTGAAGTTCCTACAGCTTTACAAACTGGTCTTATCGATGGTGCTGACTATTCATCTTTAGCAACTAACTATGCAGGTGGACACTATGAGCAAAATAAATATGCTACATATCCAGGTTTCCACTCTATGCCAGCTGACCACTTAGCTTGTAACACTAAAGTTTGGAACAAGTTAAAACCTCATGAAAAAGGTGCGATGAAAGCTGGAATAGAAATTGCTGGAAGAACTATTACTAGCTTAGTTGAAAGAAAAAATGCAGAAGCTGTTAAAGCTTTAAATGAGATGGGAGTTACTCTTCACGACTGGTCTAGAGAAGACAGACTTAAATTCAGACAAGCTGCTTTGGGAGCTTGGGAAGAATGGAAGAAAAAATCTCCAGAAGCTGCTGCTCTTATAGAAATACATACAGCTTATATGAAAGCTAATGGTATTATGTAATTAAGAGTACCAAAAATTTGAAGGGCCTGAAAAGGCCCTTCTAATCAAATTTTTTTAACTATGCGTGATAAGGATTTACAAGATAAACAATTAAAAGAACAAAGTGAAAAAGTTGCAAGTAAAGACGACTTTCCAATAAATTGGATTGATAGAATTTCCCTATTTTTAAGTCATACAATTAAATACCTAATCCCAATAATAGTGATTGTGATGATGTATGAAATTTTTATGAGATATGTCTTATTCAAACCAACATTATGGGCCAATGAACTATGCTTGTGGTTAGCTGGTGTTTGTTATTTGGTTGGAGGAATATATGCTACAAGACTCAGAAGTCATATTAGAATAGTGTTACTATATGACTATGTAAGTAGGCCAACACAAAGAATTTTTGATTTAATTAGTACCCTAATAATTGTTATTTTTGCTGCAGCGGTAATTTACGGTGGTATGGAAGATGCATACAGATCATTCATAAATTGGGAAAGATTTGCAACTTATTGGGATCCACCAATTCCTGCTACTATGAAACCACTAACATTAATTTGTATATTTCTAATTGCTCTTCAATCGGTAAATAATTTAATTATTGACTGGAAAAATCCTAAAGAAAAACAATACCAACCTGCCAAAGACTTAAAATAAAAATGGAATTTGAGATAGGAACACTCTCGATAATACTTATAGTTGGATTATTAGCATTAATATCAATAGGTGTTCCTATGGGTTTTGCCTCAGGTTTTATGGGGGCGGTACTCGTATTTTTATATATTGGTGAGCACGCGTTAGGTATTTTACTTTCAAGATATTATTCTCTTGTTGTTACTTATTCCTTTTTATCGGTTCCTTTATTTATATTTATGGCCTCCTTACTTGAACGCTCGAATATAGCCAGAGATCTATATGATGCTTTAAATGCCTGGTTAAGAAAAACAAGAGGTGGAGTGGGAGTGGTAACTGCGATCATGGCAACGATCATGGCTGCGATGAGTGGAATTATTGGAGGAGAAATAGTTTTGTTAGGGTTGATTGCACTCCCTCAGATGCTGAGATTAAAATATGACCAGGATATGTCTATTGGTATTATTTGTGCATCAGGTTCATTAGGTACAATGATACCTCCATCTATTGTTTTGATTATTTATGGATTAACAACAGAAACTTCAATTACGATGTTATTTCAAGAAGCTATTGTTCCAGGTTTAATGATTTCAGGTTTAATAATTACATACATTCTTATTCGAACAAGATTACAACCACATCTTGCACCATTAAGTGATGAACCAGCTTTAACTTTAAAAGAAAAAATGTCATACCTGCCAGGTCTTTTACCACCAATTGGTATAGTAATAATAGTTTTAGGTTCAATTTATTCTGGTATGACTGGAATTACCGAAGCGGCTGGAATGGGTGTCGTTGCAACATTAATCATTATTTTTGCTAGAAAAGAACTTACTTGGTTTTTATTTAAAGATGCATTGGTGAGAACTTTTAAAGCTTCAGGTACTATTTTAACAATTACTTTTGGTGCTACAGTTTTAGCTGGAGCTTACTCTCTTGCAGGTGGTCCGACTTATGTAGCTGAAACAATTTTAGCTTATGATTTAAAACCAATGTATTTAATTTTCATGATGCAAATAATGTTTTTAATAATGGGAGCATTTATGGATTGGGTTGGAATTGTATTATTAGCGATGCCAGTATTTTTGCCAATAGTTTTAGCTCTTGGATTTGATCCAATATGGTTTGGAATTTTATTTTGTGTAAATATGCAGGTTTCATTTTTAAGCCCTCCATTTGGTCCTGCAGCTTTCTATTTAAAATCAGTTGCACCTCCACATATTTCATTAACAGATATTTTTAGAGGTTTTGCTCCATTTATAGTAATTCAATTAATTGTTTTAGCTTGTGTAATGTTTTTTCCAGAAGCAATGACGCAAAATTTTCACGAATTTAAACCAAGACCATGATTAAAATAGGCTTTATTGGAACAGGCCTAATGGGTCTCCCAATGGCAAAAAACTTATTAAAATCAGGGTTTAATTTAAAAGCATACAATCGTTCAATTAACAAAGCTGAACCTTTAAAAGAGCTTGGCGCAGAAGTATCAAAAACTTTAAGAGAAGTAGTTAAAGATAATGATTTTATAATTACAATGTTAACAGACGATGTTGCTATTGATGCAATAATGAGCAATTCAGACTTTTTAGATAATTTAAAATCTGGATCAACAGTTATCGATATGAGTTCAATTAAACCAACTACTGCAAAAAAGTATGGAGATATTTTAAAATCTAAAAAAATAAATTATTTAGATGCACCTGTTTCTGGAGGAACTATTGGAGCTGAAGAAGCTTCTTTAGCCATTATGGTTGGTGGTGATCAAAGTGTTTTCGATAAATCTGTTAATATTTTAAAAGCTATGGGAAACCCAACATTAGTAGGACCTATAGGTAGCGGCCAAGTTTCAAAGTTAGCTAATCAAATTGTAGTAGGAGTTACAATAGGAGCAGTTGCAGAGGCGATAACATTATGTGAAAAAGCAGGTGCAGATCCAATTAAACTAATTAAAGCTCTTACTGGAGGTTGGGCAGATAGTAAAATTTTACAAACACATGGAAAAAGAATGATTGATAAAGATTTTAGTCCAAAAGGCAAAACATCAACTCATTTAAAAGATATGAACAACATTTTAGAGTGTGCAAATTTATATAATACACATTTACCTATTTCAAATTTGGTAAAAGAAATGTATAAAACTTTAGTCGATAATGGTCATGGAAATACAGATCATAGTTCACTTTATAATGAAATCGAAAGGATAAATAAAAAATGAGTGGAAGATTAGAAGGTAAAAATATAGTTGTAACAGCAGCGGGACAAGGAATTGGAAAGGCGACAGCAATAGCTTTTTGTAATGAAGGTGCCAATGTATTTGCAACAGACATTAATCAAGAAACTCTAAATACTCTTAAAAAAGATTATTCAAAAATAGATGTATTCAAATTAGATAGTACAGATAAAAATAGTGTAGAAAATTATTTCAAGCACATGAATAAAATTGATGTTTTATTTAATGCTGTAGGCTATGTTCATCATGGAACAATATTAGAGTGTGAGGAAAAAGATTGGGATTTTTCTTTTAATGTAAATATAAAATCAATGTATTATATGTGTAAAGGTGTACTGCCGATAATGATTCAACAAAATGGTGGAAGTATTATAAATGTATCATCATGTGCATCTAGCTTAAAAGGTTTCCCAAATAGATTCGTTTATGGAACCACTAAAGGTGCTGTCATTGGTTTAACAAAAGCAATTGCAGCTGATTTTGTTAAACAAAATATTAGATGTAATTCAATTGCACCAGGAACAGTTTTTTCACCTTCTTGGCAAGAAAGGGTTAATCAAAGTCCAGATCCTGTTCAAGCTAAAAAAGATTTTATAGCAAGACAACCCATGGGAAGATTAGGCACTGCAGAAGAAATAGCTGCTGTAGCTGTATACTTAGCGAGTGATGATGCAACATTTACAACAGGAACAACAATTTCAGTTGATGGTGGAATTTCAATATAATTAAATAACAAAAGGATAAATATGAAATTATTAAGAGTAGGACAAAAAGGAAGCGAAAAGCCAGCTGTATTAGATAAAGATGGTAAAATTAGAGATATCAGTTCTCATATCAAAGATTTAAATCCAGATAATTTAAATTTTGAGACTATTTCTAAATTAAAAAGTGCTGATTTATCGTCTTTACCAGAATTATCTACAAGTGATCGAATAGGATCTTGTATCACTAAGCCAGGTAAATTTGTTGCTATTGGTTTAAATTATTCTGATCATGCTGCTGAAACTGGAGCCGATGTTCCTTCTGAACCAATAGTTTTTATGAAAGCTACTAGTTCTATAGTTGGACCTAATGATAATGTTGAAATAGTTTCTGGATCTAAAAAATTAGACTGGGAAGTTGAACTTGGGATAATTATAGGAAAAGAAACAAAACATATTTCTGAAAGCCAAGCTCAAGATCATATTTTAGGTTATTGCTTAGTTAATGATGTTAGTGAAAGGGAATGGCAAATTGAAAAAATGGGTCAATGGGTTAAAGGAAAATCCCACGATACTTATGGACCAATTGGCCCTTACTTTGTTACGAAAGATGAAATTGCAGACGTTAACAATCTAAAGATGAGTTTGGATGTTAATGGAAAAAGAATGCAAACAGGTAATACAAGTACAATGATATTTAACGTTGATGTTATTGTATCCTATTTGAGTAAATATATGTCTCTTCAAGCAGGTGATATAATTACAACTGGAACACCTCCAGGAGTTGGTATGGGTATGAAGCCTCAACAATTTTTAAAAGAAGGTGATACTATGAAGTTATCAATTGAAAATTTAGGAGAGCAGAACTCTAAGGTAGTTGCTTTATAATTTGTTGTGAAAATAACTTCTATTAAAAGTCACGTACTTAGATACGAGTTAGAAAAAGAACTTGGTTACTCACAACAATACTACAAACATCGCACAGCTCACCTAGTTGAAGTTCAAACAGATCAAGGAATAACTGGTTGGGGTGAATGTTTTGGGCCTGGAAATATAGCTTTAGCGAACAAGTTTATTGTTGAAAAAGTTATACAGCCTTTAGTAATTGGTGAAGACCCTTTAAATAAAGAACATATCTGGCAAAAAGTATATAATCTTTTAAGAGATAGTGGTCAAAAAGGGATGCCGATACAAGCTTTATCAGGAGTAGATATCGCTTTATGGGATATTCTTGGAAAGAAAACAAACTCTCCTCTTTACCAACTTGTTGGTGGAAAATGTAATGCTGATGTTCCTGTATATGGATATGGGATGATGTTACAAAAAAAATCAATTGATGAGTTAATTCCATTATTTCAAGAAGAAGCAAAACAGATTAAATCAAAAAACTTTAAAGCTATGAAAATGAAAGTTGGATTGGGTCCAAAAGAAGATTTAAAGTTAGTACAAGCAGTTAGAAACTCTATAGGTAAAGACTTTAAATTAATGGTTGATGCAAACCATGCTTATAATTTAAAAGATGCTCTCTATGTTGGAAAAGGTTTGGATGAACTAGATGTTTATTGGTTCGAAGAACCTGTTGCTCCTGAAGATTACGAAAGCTATAGAGAATTAAAACAAAAAATCTCTACTAGCATTGCAGGTGGAGAAGCAGAATTTACCAAATATGGTTGGAATAAATTAATATCAAATAATTGTATCGATATAGCTCAACCAGAAGTTTGTGGACTTGGCGGTATTACTGAGTATTTAAAAGTTGCAGCATTAGCACAAGCTAATTTTATCCCAGTAATTAATCACGTATGGGGCTCTGCAATCAGTATTGCAGTTAACCTTCATTTATTGACAGCTCAACCAGATATGCCTGGTGGTTTATTTCCATCAAAATCTATGCTCGAATTTGATACAACAGAAAAAAATATTTTTATCACAGATTTGCCAAAGGAAGAATTTTCAATTTTAGATCAAGTTAAAAATAATAATGGTTTTGCATCAATTACAGACAATATAGGTATTGGTATAAATCCTGATGAAAACTTTATAAAGGAGTTTGAGGTAAATGAATAAAATAAAAACCTTTGAACCAAAGCCTCTTTGGAAAATAAGATGTACTTTGGGTGAAGGAACTTTATGGGTCAGTGAACACAACTCAATTTATTTCGTAGATATTAAAAAGAAGAAAATTTGTTCCTTCAATATTAAAAATAAAAAAAAGAAAATATTTAAAGTAAATAAAGAAATTGGTTTTATTGCTCACATCAAAGATCATATTTTTATTTTAGGTCTCCAGGGAGAATTAAGAATTCAAAATTTAACATCAAAAAAAATTTTAAAATCAATAAAGATAGAAACAAACTTAAAACTAAATAGAATTAATGATGGAAAAACAGATCCTGCTGGAAATCTTTGGTTTGGCACTATGGACAACTTGGAAAGAAAAATTGAAAAAGGCTCCTTATATAAATTAGATAGAAATTTTAAATTAATAAAAGTTGATAAAAATTATAGAATTACTAATGGGCCAGCATTTATTGATCAGTACAATTTTTATCACACAGATAGCCCAAAAAAAACAATCTATAAAATTAAAATAAACAAAAATAATAAAATAGTTAATAAAAAAATATTTAAAAAATTATCTCCCGAAGAAGGATCGCCTGATGGAATGACCTTAGACAAAAATAAAAATTTATGGGTAGCTCATTTCAATGGTGCTTGTATTTCTGTTTTTAATCAAAAAGCAAAATTAATTCACAGAATTCAGTTTCCAGCAAAAAATATAACTAATTGTGCATTTGGAGGTAAAAATACTAAAGAACTTTATGTTTCAACAGCAACAAAAGGGATGAGCAAATCAGATCTGCGAAAATTTAGATATTCAGGATTCTTTTTTAGTGTAAAAACAAATGTAAGAGGAGTTTTACAAAAAAAATTTATTATAAGTAATGAAAAAAAGAGATCTTTACTATGAGCGAATACCAACAAAGCTTTTAAGAGAAGATATTAGATTATTAGGAACTTTTCTCGGAAGAGTAATTAAAGACCAAGAAGGTTTAGCTTTTTTTGAAATTGTTGAAAAATTTAGATTATTATCAAAAAATACTCTAACAGATAAAAATAAAAGTAGAATTTTTTCAAAAATTTCGAAAGAAGTAAAAAAACTATCTCCTAAAAATACGTTTAAATTAACAAGAGCTTTTTCACATATTTTAAATTTAATGAATTTAGCTGAGTCATTAGATGCATCCAGAAAGTTAAATGAATTTGAAAATCCATATTTTAAAAGTAAAAGTCAAAATCTTTTCATTGAAGATATAATAGAAAGTTTATTTAAAAATAAAAAAATTCCAGATAAAAAAATTTACGAACAAGCTACAAAACTTGATATAGGCATTGTACTTACTGCTCATCCTACTGAAGTAAAAAGGAGAACTTTAATCCAAAAATATGCCAATTTAATTGAAATTATGGAGCAAAGACATCTCTATAAAAAATATCCATCAAAGATAATTGAATTAGATAGAAAGCTATACTCGGAAATAGCAATAATATGGAAAACAGATGAACTAAAAAGGACTAAACCATCTCCATTAGATGAAGCGAGATGGGGTTTAGCCGTTATCGAGGATAGTCTGTGGGACACCATTCCTAAAGTTTACAAAAGACTTAACGATATATTCAGAAAAAATTTAAAGAAAGATTTGCCGCGTGATTTCAATCCAATTCAATTTGGATCATGGATGGGGGGAGACAGAGATGGAAATCCTAATGTAACAGCTGAAGTTACAAAGAAAGTAATATTATTTTCTAGATGGCAAGCTGCAAAATTATATGAGAAAGAACTTACTAAATTGATACAAGATTTATCAATGGAAGAATGCTCTACAAAAATTAAAAGAGCAACAGGAAACAGTTATGAACCTTATAGAGTTTACTTGAGACCAATTAGGGATAAGGTAAGACTAACCTATCAATTAATTGAAAATCATTTAAATAACAATGCAGATTTAGATGAAAACAAATTAATTCAAAATAAAAATGAAATAACTCTTCCATTAAGAGAAGTAAGAAAATCATTAAAAGCAAACCGAGGAGAATATATTGCAAACGCAGACCTATTAGATTTAATGAGAAGGGTCAGGTGCTTTGGAATTAATTTAGCGAGATTAGATATAAGACAAGAGGCAGATAAACATAAAAAACTTTTAAACGAAATTTTTAAAAAGAAAAAAAATATAAAATATTCTTCTTTGACTGAAATAGAAAAAATAAAATTATTAAATAAATCTATAAAAGAAAAAAAATTTTTTTTAGATAAAATAAAAATAAAAGATAAAGAAAATAAAGAAGTTTGGAATACTTTCAAACAGATAGCGAAAACACCAATTGAGTGCCTAGGTGCATATGTAATATCAATGACCTCAACAGCATCTGATATTTTATCTGTTTATTTTTTACAAATGCAGGCACAAAACAAAAATTTATTAAGAGTTGTGCCACTTTTTGAGACATTGGATGATTTAAAAAATGCTAATGGTGTCATGGCAAATTTATTCAAACTTTCATGGTATAGAAAAATGATTAATTCAAAGCAGGAAGTAATGATTGGATATTCTGATTCCAGTAAAGATGCTGGAAAATTATCTGCGAGTTGGCATCAATATAAACTTCAAGAGGAGCTTAGAAGTTTAGCGAAAAAATATAGAATAAATCTTGTTTTCTTCCACGGTAGAGGTGGATCTCCAGGAAGAGGAGGTGGACCTATTCAGGCTACTTTAAAATCACAACCTTCAGGAACAGTTAATGGTAAAATAAGAATTACCGATCAAGGAGAGGTAATTCAACAAAAGTATGGATACAAACCTTTAGCTGAATACAACCTCTGTAGCTATATCGGCTCTGTAATGGATGCTTCTTTAAATCCACCGCCAAGATCAAAATCAAATTGGCGTGATTTGATTCAAAAAATGTCAGAAATTTCAACATCCTCATATAGAAAATACTTAAATCAAAGTGAGGATTTTATTCGTTACTTCAAAACTGTTACACCTCATAAATCACTTGGAAAGCTTGCGATTGGTTCAAGACCAACCAAAAGGAAGAATGTTGATAACATCCAAAGTTTAAGAGCAATACCCTGGGTTTTTGCTTGGACACAAATTAGATTAATGTTACCTGCTTGGCTAGGGACAACTGAGGCATTGAGATATGGTTCAATCAAAAAGTTCAAAAGAACAATGACTGATATGGAGAGAAATTGGCCATATTTTGTATCAACTATGGATATTTTAGATATGGTAATTTCTAAAGTAGATCCAGAAATATCAGTTATTTATGAAAATAATTTAGCTGATCCCTCATTAAAGAGAATTGGTAAAAAATTAAGATTTCAATTTGAGGCATTGGTCAAATTGCATAATAAAATTACTCCTAAAGAAGTGGTAAAAGAGAGAAAAGAATTTAGAAAGTCTTTATTTATAAGAAACAATTATACTGAGATGTTAAATATACTACAGGCAAATGTAATGAATAAATTAACAAATAAAAAATATAAAAATTTAGATAAAAAATTTCTTGAAGATTCTTTAATGACATCAATTGCAGGTATTTCTGCAGCGATGAAAAATACTGGATAAATGTTTGAATACTTAATTGCTTTTGGAGCAGGACTTGTAAGTTTTTTATCTCCATGTGTTTTACCTCTAATTCCTGGATATATTTCTTATATCTCAGGTCAATCATTGCAAGAAATTTTAAATCAAAAAAAAATAAACTTTTTTCCTTTAATTTTATTTTGCTTTGGGTTCTCAACTGTATTTGTAGCTTTAGGAGCATCAGCTTCTTTTTTAGGACAGGCACTTTTACAAAATTCAGAAGTGTTAAGAATTTCAGCTGGAATAATTATAAT
This sequence comes from uncultured Pelagibacteraceae bacterium, assembly GCA_902589455.1. Taxonomy (GTDB): domain Bacteria; phylum Pseudomonadota; class Alphaproteobacteria; order Pelagibacterales; family Pelagibacteraceae; genus Pelagibacter. The sequence goes on from CACISX010000001.1 coordinate 241,145, forward strand.
AATTTTTTCTCTTCAATTAATTGGAATAATTAATATTCCATATTTAAACTTAGAAAAAAGATTTGATGCAAAAAAAATCAAGCAACATTCTTTTTCCATATGTGATTGGTGTTGCTTTTGGTTTTGGCTGGACACCATGTATTGGTCCAATTTTAGGTTCAATTTTAGCTTTAGCATCTATTGAAGAAACTTTATCAAGAGCTGTAATGTTGTTAATTTCTTACTCATTAGGTCTTGCTATTCCATTTGTTTTATCTGGATATTTAATTCAAAGATTTTTATTATTTTCTAAAAATTTTAAGAAAAATATTAATTTAATATCAAAAATTGGTGGAATAACTCTATTAGTTACTGGTATTTTAATTTTAACTAATCAATTACAAGCTATAGGATTTTATATAATTGAAATCTTTCCGTTTATGCAAAAATTCGGATAAAAGGTATTAATGAAGATTTATCAAATAGATTCCAGTGCTAGAAAAAAATGGCTCAACCTCTAGAGCTTTAGCAAAAAAACTTTTAGATAAAATCAAAAAACCAGGAGATGAAGTAATTTATAGAGATCTAGATGATGAGATGCTTTTTGTAAGTGGGCTTACAGAATCTGGAATGAACATAGATGAAAATGATCAAACAGAAGAGCATAAAAAAATGTTCAAACTTTCGGACAAACTTGTAAAGGAATTGAAAGAGAGCGATGTCATAATAATTTCGGCTCCAATTTATAATTATGGTCCTCCCGCAACTCTTAAAGCTTGGTCAGATTTAGCAGCTAGAATAGGTGAAACTTTTAGATTTAAACCAAATGGTAGAAGAGAAGGGCTATTAAAAAATAAACATGCTTATCTAGTTATCACTTCTGGAGGAACTAAATTAAATAGCTCAGAGGATTTTTTAACTCCTTGGCTAAAATTTATTCTTAACTTCTTTGGTATAGATAAAGTAGATATAATCAGTGCAGACCAAATGGCACTTGATTATGAAAAATCAATCAAAGAAGCTGAAGCACAAATAGAAAATTTATTTAAAGATTAAATTTTCTTTTTAGGTGTCTTAGTTTACCCTCTGTACTATCATAATCAATGTAACAACCTTGTAAAAATCTCTCACCTTCTTTTGTTTCATAGGCTGTTCTCCCATGAAGAAGCCTGTGATTGTCCATCATCATTAAGTCTTTTGGCTCAAGTTTAAACTCAATTCTATATTTGTCTGAATTATACATTTCAGATATTTTTTTTCTCGCTTGATAGTAAAGATCTAATTTTTCTTTTTCTAAAATTGGAACATAGTCTAATCTGGGACTAAATCTTACTTGCTTAAAACTTTTATCATCATTTAATTCAATTAAAGGAGAAATTGTTTCTAGAATAACTTCTTTATCAATAAATCTAAATCTTACTTTTACTTCTGTTAATATTTTATAAAATTCTGGGTATTCATTTTTTAAATCTTCAGTAACTGTATAACCATCTACCAATGTTGATAACCCACCAGAAACTTTACTTTCAATACAATGTAAAAGCTGAATACATGGTACAGGATTTCTATAAGGATTATCTGTATGGGGTGCTAAAGCTAACGATGTATAAGCAAGATCATTAGGATCAGGTTTAGATTTTACGTCAAAATATTCACCAAAATTTGTTCTTCGAACACTTCCTATAGAATTTGCAAATTCCACGATGTAATTTTTTGATGCTGGAATATTTTTTACTACGACAAATCCATATTTATAAAATGAAACAAGCAAATCATGCATTTCTTTACTCTCATAAAAATTTTTCTGGTATTCGAAATTTTTAATATTTTTTAGAGTGGAGTCCCATTTAGTTTTTTCTATAGACCTAATTACAATATCTTCTTTAGAAAACTCAGAAGCGATTTTATCTATTTCTAGTTTTGAATTAACACCGTCATTAAAATCAACTTCTAAATATTTTTCATTAATGTTGGCTTTATTTATTGAAACATCATTATTTAGAAAGGTAGGATCAAAAAGTCTTTGCTGAGTTCCTTTATCTAAATATTCTTCACCATTTGCCCTTTCACGTAACCAGAATGGGTGAATTTCTTTTTTTTCAGACCCATTATTAAAATAAACCTTGTTTTTAATTAGCTCAATTTTCATACTACTTATCCAAGGATTATTTAAAATTTAACTTTAATCAACATAAATTAAATAGTAAGAGTTCTCTGTGAAAAAATTTGATACAAAAAAATATCCAATATATGCAAGCTTTTTAAATCAACTTGCTAAAGATTTAACAAGATTTTACTACACCAAATTAGATAAACCATTCAAGATAACTAATAAGATGAAAGGTAAAGGCTATGATCCAGTAACGACATCTGACAAAGCATTTGAAAAATTTATAAGATCTAAAATTTCAAAAAAATTTCCAAATCACCAAATTATAGGTGAGGAGTATGGTCATAAAAATACTAAAAGTGAGTTTTCATGGGTAATAGACCCAATTGATGGAACCAGATCATATGTAGTAGGTAATCCTAGCTGGAGCAACCTTATTTCATTAAATTACAATGGAGAACCAGTTTTAGGATTAGCAAATTTTCCTAAAATGAGAAAATATTATTTAAATGTAAATAAAAATACGGCATATGTTTTTGAAAATAATAAAAAAAGAAAACTTAAAGTTAATAGTAAATTAAATTTTGCTAATGCAAAATTAGCTGCTGCTTTTCATAATCAGTTAACATTAAAACAACAATCAAAAATTAAAAAATTTATTAAAAGAATGCAATTTCCTTGTTTTGATGCATTGACATATTGTCAACTAGCAGAAGGAAGACTAGAGATAGTTTCACAATGTGCAAATAAAATTTGGGATATTCATCCAATTATGCCTATAGTAAGAGCAAGTGGCGCAATAGTAACGACTTGGGGTAATAAAAATCCCGTGGTTGGAGGAAATATTATTGTCTCAAATAATATGAGTAATCATAAAAAGATTTTAAAATTATTAAAACCACTAGCTGAATGATACCAGAAAGAGCGCAAGTAATTTTAGATTTCTGGTTTAAAGAGACCTCTTCTGAAATGCGTTTCAAAAAAGATGAAAAGTTTGATCAAAAAATCAAAGATAATTTTTCAAAAGATTATGAATTAGCATATCAAAATGAATATGATGATTGGCAGGATAATCCTATGAGCTGTCTAGCATTAGTTATTTTATTTGATCAATTTTCTAGAAATATGTTTAGAAATGATAAAAAAGCTTTTGCGCAAGATCAAAAAACTAGATTAATTGTAAATGATGCAGTCTATTCTGGTTATTTAGAAGCTATGAATGTTGATCAAAGATTTTTTATGCTATTGCCATTAATTCATAGTGAGGAAATAAGTGATCATGAAATGGCTTATTATTTATTAAATAAATATTTAAGGGAACATGAGGGGTACATCCAAATTAAAAAATTTTGGCAAGATCATACTAAAGTAATTCGTCAGTTTCATAGATATCCACATAGAAATAAAATTTTAGGACGAGAGTCTACTGAAGAAGAAATAGAATTTTTAAAAGCACCAAACTCCTCTTGGTAAAATGAATTTAGAATTTATATTCAAGATTATTGATAAAGAGGAATGGAAAGAAGCTAAAAAGGCTGGAATTTATAACGGATCTGATAAAGATAAAAAAGATGGATATATTCATTTCTCAGAGGAAGATCAGGTGTCAGAAACTCTTAAAAAATATTTCCAGAATAAAAAAAATTTAATTTTATTAAAGGTAAATGCTTTTAAACTCGAGCATTTACTATGGGAACAGGCTTCAAATGGTGATATGTACCCTCATTTGTATTCACCCTTAGATATTAAAAATGTTGAAGATGAATTTGAATTATCTTTAGACGATGAAGGAATTCATAAACTTCCAGAGATTTTAAAAAAGTATCAGTTTAGTCGACCAAGGTAATTAACCATTACAACACCAATAATAATAAAAATAATTCCAATAGTTCCATAAATATTAGGCACTTGATTAAATTTTAAAACAGCGAAAAGTACAACACCAGTTACTGTTAATCCGCTGTAAGTAGAGTAGGCAAATCCAACTGGAAGTGCTGACATAGCTTTTGCAATAGAAAACATTGTAATACACATAAACAAAATACATAGAACAGAAGGAGTTAGTTTGGTAAATCCTTCAGAAATTTTAGCAAAACTATTCGACGCGATACCAAATATAATTCCGTTAGCTAAAAATAAATAACCTAATAATGGTTTCATAATTATTCTTTTGACGCAATTTTATTAACTAATGGTCTCATTAAAGGAGCTAAAGTAAAAGCTGCGATTAACGCAATAGGATATGCAAAAATTATAGAATACCCCCATCTAAAAAAGAAACCATCCAAAACACCCGTATTAACAGCTACAACAACACCACTCATAATAACGCTCATACCCAAGGACATTAAAATCATAAATAAGGGTTGAGCATATTTTTTGTTAATCATAATTAATTATTACCTAACAGGTTGACCATTAAAACACCAATAATAATAAAAGCTAAACCAATTAATGAATATAAATTAGGAACTTGATTAAATCTAATTATGCCAACAACAACAGTTGCTATAATTGTTAAACCTGCAAAAGAAGCATAAGTAATTCCCATTGGAATATTTTTCATAACCAATGAAAGAGCATACATACATAAAACAATTGTAATTGCAGTGATTATGCTTGGAACTAAAAGTGTAAAGCCCTCAGCACTTTTCGCGAAACTATTTGAGGTAACTCCTAGAAAAACAGCTATACCTAAAAATAAATATGAAGTGGCAAGACTCATTTAATAATCTTAAATGAAATCTCGCCAAATATATATAATTATTTTGGCATTGGAGTAGCTCCAGTTTCTAAACTGACAATTTTTCCATTGTCATATTTATAAACTGCCATTACAGCCTCAACATTTCCATCATTAAATGTTACAAATGCATGGTGAATTCCAACTTCATCATTTTCATAAACAATTCTTGCATTATCTTGATTAATGTCACCGCTCATAGCCCATTTAATAACATCACCTTTAGTTAAAACATTTCCTGATTTGTGCATTGTGAATTTAAAATCATCATGCAAAAGCTCATTCATAACTGCTTCATCTTTATTTTTTAATGCAGCACTATATTTTTCTAATATAGACATATTTATGCTCCTTTTATTATTATTCCATTAGTTTCAGCATTATCTAATCGAATTTGTTTAATTGGTTTATATTCCTCTGAATTATACCATTCTAAGGCTTTTTCGTATGAAGGAAATTTCATAACTACAGTTCTTGGATGTTGCCAAGTTCCTTCTATCACTTGATTTTCTCCTCCTCTTACAATGTATTCAGCTCCAAACTTTTCAGCAACGGAACTCACTTGTTCAATATAATGCTTATAATTTTCTGGATTAGTAACATTTATATTAAATATTGCATAACCAGCTGACATTATTCACCTGGCTTCTTGTAACTTTTTGATGCATCAGAAGCTTTTTTAAATGCACTATTATAATCAAAAACTTCATGCACCATTAGATCTGACATCATTCCACTGTTTAGAACAGTTACTTTCATAGCAAGAACACTTTCATAATCTCCTTCAACACAAAAAAGAACATCAAAACGTCCTCTTAACCATTCATAACTTATTGCTTTAACTCCTAAGCTTTCACACATAGATTTCATTACAGCACCTCTATCTGCTGATGGATCTGCATGCATTTTTTTTAATAGCTCAGGACTTGCTTTTCCTATTACATAAAACTTAGACATTTAATTTTATCCTTTATGATTCATAACTGACTCATCAGTCATCATAGTCATTTTAGATTGATCCATAATAACTCCACAGTCTATTCTTGCTTGAGTTAGTTCTTGATCTCCACCAAAACCTTTTAGGCCTTCTGGTGATTCAAAATGAACTAAAACAGTCATAGAGTTATCATCCTCTTTTTCTGCTCCTGCAAAGGCGATTGTCATTCCATATTTTTTTATTTTATCACCATTTGCAAGCATCATCTGCTTCCAACTATTAAAACCTTTTGAAAGTTTTTGTTCTATTTTTACAAACATATTTTTCTCCTTTATTGTTTAAGGGTGTAAGTACCATTTATTCCTATTGTTAGTTTTTTTAACCATAGGGTCAGATTTTTATATATTTATTATACTTCTTCTTGTGATTATATCACGTAACAGTTATGCACATTTTAGGTATATAAAACGTTTAATTAAGCTGTTATTTTTTTTTTAATTTTGGTAAAATGAACTTATGATTGAAAAGTTTAATGGAATATTTTATTTAGTAGTTTTTCTTGCACATTTTATTGGGATAGCAGTTTATTGTTTTCAAACAATTGTTGGAACAAAAACATTCATGGATAAATTTAACATAGATTATAGTGCAGCAATTATTGTTAGATTTGCAGGAGCATTAATGATCGGTTGGGTGGTGATGGCCCTATACATAATGTTTATAAGACCTAATGGTGCAGAAGGAACTTGGGCTTTCTTTACTTTATTAGTAATTATTCATGCGTGTGTTTTTCTAACAAACTTTTATTCAATTAAAATTGATAAAACAGGAATAAATGAAAAAACTAGTAACGAGGGAATAATTGCTCCTTTCGTGTTTTTAATTTTAAGTTCTATCCTTTGCTACGGATTAGCTGATAAAATTTACGCTTAAAACCAATTAGGAACAGGCAGCCCTTTTTCCTCTAAGAATTTTTTATTGAACATCTTGGTTGCATACTTATCACTTCTGTCACAAAGAATGGTCACTATAGTTTTACCAGGACCCAATTCTTTACCCATCCTTATTGCTCCTGCTATATTTATTCCACAACTAGTACCTAAGCTTAGGCCTTCATTTTGAATTAAATCATAAAGTATAGGTAATGCTTCATGATCATCTATTGAATAAGCATTGTCAATTTTAGCTTCACCAAAGTTAGCTGTTACTCTACTTGAGCCAATTCCTTCAGTAATTGATCCACCTTCTGATTTAAGTTCACCATTTTTTATATAATTATAAAGGGCAGAACCTTTTGGATCAGATAAATAAACTTTTATATTTTTATTCTTTTCTTTAAGAGCATTACTTACACCTGAAATTGTTCCTC
>CACISX010000002.1 GCA_902589455.1 uncultured Pelagibacteraceae bacterium
ACCACCAGAAATTAAAAGAAGCAAATATGGATAATCAAGATTTGAATTTAGTTTTGGACTTAAAGCATGTCCCTCTAAATGATTAACAGCGATAAAGGGTTTATTTATTGCAGAAGCAAAAGCTTTTCCAAAACTTAAACCAACTGATAAACATACAATTAATCCAGGACCAGCGGTAGAAGCAACCGCATCTATCTCTTCAATTTTTTTATTACTTTCATCAATAGCTTTTTGGACGATCCAATCGATTTTTTCAATGTGTGAACGGGCTGCTAGCTCAGGGACTACTCCACCAAACTCCTTATGAACTTCCACTTGACTCGAAACAATGTTAGATAAAACTACTGGGAATCCTTCTTCATTTTCAGTTATTAAAGAAGCTGCAGTTTCATCACAACTTGTCTCTATTCCAAGAATTAAGGGTTTTTTGCTCATTCAAATAGTTTTTAATAATTGTACAATCTTTATACAAGTAAGAAATAAATTTTTATGAGTAAAAAAATAATAATTGGATCTAGAGGTAGCAAGCTTGCCTTGCTTTATGCCCAACAAGCTAAAGATAAAATTATTGAAAATACTGACCTTAGTAATGATGATATTTTAATTAAATCAATTACAACTAAAGGTGATGAAGTGCAGGATATAAGATTATCAGAGCTTGGTGGTAAAGGTATGTTTTCTAGTAATATTGAAAAAGAACTTAAGTTAAAAAATATTGATATTGCAGTGCATGCGCTGAAAGATATGCCAGCTAATGAGACAAAAGGATTAATGACAAATACTTTTCTTGAAAGAAATGACCCTAGGGAAATTTTAATTACAAAGAATAATAAGAAACTCAAAGAATTGGATCAAAAGTCAATTATTGGAACTTCATCATTCAGAAGAGAATTTCAAATTAAAAAAATTAGACAAGATTTAAAGTGTAAACTAATTAGAGGAAATGTAGATACTAGAATTAGAAAATTAAATGAAGGAATGTATGATGCAATTATTTTGTCTTATGCTGGTATTAAATTTTTAAAATTTAAAAATGAAATCTCCGAAATTTTTTCAGCTGCAGAAATAATTCCTAGTGCAGGACAAGGTATAATTGCTCTTCAGTGCAGGGAGAATGATAACGAGATGATTTCTATTTTAAATAAAATTAATCATGAGGAAACACATAAAAGAGCTCACCTAGAGAGAAATATTTTAAAAGTGTTAGATGGAGATTGTGAAACAGCGATTGGTGCTCATTCTGTAATTGAAGGAGATAAGATCATAGTCGAGGCTGAACTTTTTTCTTTAGATGGTAAACAAAGATTTTACGAAAAAAAAGTTGGTAATTTAAATGAATTTAGAGAACTTGGGAAAGAAGTTGGGATACTTTTAAAAACAAAATCAAATAACTCATATAAAAGATAGTATGCATATTTTATTAACTAGACCACTTGAGGATTGTTCGGAAATGATATTAAAATTTCAATCCTTAGGCTATCAAGTTTCTCATCTTCCATTATTAAGAATCGAAAAAGTTAAATATGAAGAAATTAACTTTTCTGAATATGGTGGTATAGTTTTTACTAGTTCAAATGCTGTAAAATTCTTTGGTACAGCAAATCTAGATAAAAATATTAAATGTTTTTGTGTTGGCAACGCTACAGAAAAAAAAGCAAGAAGTATTGGTTTTCAAAATACAATCGCAGCTGAAGGAAATGTAAAAAACTTAAAAGAATTAATAATACAAAGTTATGAATCTAAAAATAAAGCATTGCTCTATATTAGTGGTGAGACAATATCAGTAGATTTAGATCAACAGCTATTAAGTGAAGGTTTTAAGGTAAAACGAATTATTAATTATAAGGTAAATTATAATCAAAAATTTGATGAAAAATTTGTAAATGAATTAAAATTAAATATGCCTGATATTGTCTATGTTTATTCTCAAAATAGCGCATTAAGTTTTTTAAATTTTATAAAGATTTACCAAACAGAAATTTTATGGATGAATACAAATTTAATGTGTATAGGTGAAAAAACCTCGTCTATATTGAATGAAATTAAATGGAAAAAAATTTTTCTTTTTAATCCTGGAGAAGAGGAGTTTTTGTTATATAAAATTTAAATATGGAATTAATTAATAATTTTTCTGAAATATTTTTATCAGTCTGGAATAAGGGAATTCTTGGTGTTGACATTTTTCAGATATTAATTGGTATTGGAATTTTTTTACTTTTCTTAATCTTTAGAGGGTTAATAAGCAAATTAGTAATCAAAAAATTAGAAATTATTTCAAAAAGAACAACTAATAAATTAGATGATACCTTTGTTCAATCTCTTGTAGGCCCAGCAAGATTTTTACCAATCGTCCTAGGATTTTTTATTGCAAGTTACTACATGACTTTCTCAATAGAAGGAAGAGAAGTAGTAGACACAATAAATAGAACACTGATTACTATATTAATTTTTTGGGTAATTCACCAAATCATAGAACCTGTATCATATATTCTTAGTGGTTTAGATAAGTTGTTAACGAGAGAACTTATTGGTTGGATAATTAAGTCATTGAAGATTCTAATTTTTATTTTAGGTTTAGCGGCAGTTTTGGAATTGTGGGGAATTAAAATAGGACCAATTATTGCAGGTTTAGGATTATTCGGTGTTGCTGTTGCATTAGGAGCACAAGATTTATTTAAAAATTTAATATCAGGAATTTTAGTTTTAGTTGAAAAGAGATTTAAAATTGGAGACTGGATAGCTGTTGAGGGTATTATTGAAGGTGTAGTAGAAAAAATTGGATTTAGATCAACAACAATTAGAAAGTTTGATAAATCTCTTGCAATTATTCCAAATTTTCAATTTGCAGAAAATGCAGTTGTTAATGTGAGTGAAACTTCAAACTGGTTAATCAGTTGGATTATTACACTTCAATATGACACTACAGTAGATCAGTTAAAAAAAATTAGAAATGAAATCGAAAGTCATATTAATTCAAGCGAAGATTATAATACCTCAATCGGCGTTGCAGTAAGAGTTGATAAATTTTCTGATAGTTCAATAGATATGTATGTAAGATGTTTTACAAAAACAGGAAGTTGGAATAATTGGCTTGATGTAAAAGAAAGATTGGCAATCGCGATTAAGGAAATTGTAGAAAAAAATGGTGCTTCATTTGCGTTTCCAAGTCAGTCGATTTATGTTGAGAAAAAATGATAGCAATTTTTTATTTAGTTTTGCAAATATTAAAATTGTATTCTTATGTTGTCATAGCTAATGTTATTATAAGTTGGTTAATAGCTTTTAACGTTCTTAATACTCAAAATAGATTTGTTTATGGGATTTTAGAGCTGAGTTATAAATTAACTGAGCCTTTCTTAAATAAAATAAGACGTTTTTTGCCAAATTTAGGTTCACTGGATATTTCTCCAATCATTCTTCTTTTATTGATTTGGTTTATCGAAATGTGTATGAAGCTGTACATTGCACCAATGATTTTTTAAAAGAGAAATATGATTTTAATTGATGGAAAAAAAGCAGCTGCAGAATTAAGAGAAGAGTTGAAGCAAGAAGTTACAGAGCTAAAAGCAAAACACAATAAAGTACCAGGATTAACAGTAATTCTTATTGGTGATTTAACACCTAGTCAGATCTATGTGAGAAATAAAGAGAAATCTGCAAATGAGGTAGGATTAAAATCTGAAGTTATTAAATATCCAGACTCAGTTGAAGAAAAGACTGTTCTAGAAAAAATTCAAGATTTGAATAATGATGAAACTGTTTCAGGAATTTTAGTTCAACTTCCTTTACCTAAACATATAGATAAACAAAAAGTTATAGAAGCAATTGACCCTTCAAAAGATGTGGATGGATTTCATCCAATGAATGTAGGCAATCTTTCGTCTGGTTATGAAAGCTCTATTCCTTGCACACCACTTGGCTGTTATTTGTTAATTAAAAAATTTGAACCCAATCTTAGTGGAAAGAAAGCTGTGGTTGTGGGTAGATCAAATTTAAATGGAAAACCTATGACACAACTTCTTTTGAAAGAAAATTGTACAGTCACAATAACACATTCTAAAACTAAAGATTTAAAAGCTGAGTGTCTAGAGGCAGATATAATTGTTGCAGCCGTAGGTATACCTGAACTTGTTCGGGGTGATTGGGTTAAAAAAGATGCTATCGTTATTGATGTTGGAATAAATAAAACTGATAATGGTATTGTTGGTGACGTGCATTTTGATGAAGTTTCAAAAAATGCGAAAGCACTTACTCCAGTTCCAGGTGGTGTAGGTCCAATGACCATTGCTTGTTTGCTTAAAAATACCATAGACTGTTTCAAAAGATCGCAAATTTAATAATTAAATCATAAGCTGTAATCTGTTAATTTATTTAGATGAAAAAACCAAAGCGACCATACAGATTTGGTATAATCTTTTTACTACTTACTGTTCCACCTATTGGGGCAACGCAGATAGGTTGGTATTTGCATGACAAGCAAACCGGTTTTGACTATGGTATGATTGTAGGAACAGTTTCAGTAATTTACGCTGCTTATTTAATGTATGAAAAAAATTGGCGAGAAGAGGACGAAGATTAAATTATGGAAAAAATAATTTTTTTTGGATTGGTTATTCCCATTTTGGCTTATGTTTTATATTTAGGCGGAATGGCAATTATGAATGGTTTTAAATCTAAGGAAGCTAATAGAGCTGAAAAAGAGGAAGCTGAAAGTGAGAGTAGTGAGACTTCTTCTCAACAAAGTAGTAATTTAAGTGATGAACTTACTAAATTAAATGATTTGAAAGAAAAAGGAATTCTTTCTCAAGAGGAATTTGAAAAGGCGAAAAACAGACTATTAAATAATTAAATAGTTTAATCATGTTCAATGGTTTTAAAAAAAAATTTGTTAAAGTAAACAAGGGTAAAATTTTTTGTAGATTTAAAGGTAGCGGCCCTCCTTTATTGCTACTTCATGGATATCCACAAACACATGTAATGTGGCATAAGACTGCTCCAGAACTCAGTAAATATTTTACAGTAATAGTTGCAGATCTCAGAGGATATGGAGATAGTTTGGTTTTACCTGGTGGAACTAATCATAAGAATTATTCTAAAAGAGAAATGGCAAAAGATATGGTTCAGTTGATGAGTAAATTTAATTTTAAAAAATTTTTTGTTGCAGGACATGATCGAGGTGGAAGAGTTGCTCATCGTATGGCTAGGGATAATAGAAAAAAAATTTTGGCTATGAGCGTATTAGATATTTGTCCTACTTACGATATGTATGAACAAACAGATATGAAATTTGCAAAAGGATATTTTCATTGGTTTTATTTAATACAGCCAGCACCTTTGCCTGAGAAAATGATAATGGCAGATCCTAGAAGATGGTTAAAAAGTCGATTTAATAGGTCATCTAAATTTACGATTGGAAGAATTGAAGACGAATATTTAAGAGCCTTTAAACAAAAAAAAAGAATTCATGCAACGTGTGAGGATTATAGGGCTGCGGCGACTATAGATTTAGAGCACGATAAAAAAGATAGAAAAAAAAAATTAAATATTCCTATTCAAGTTTTATGGGGAAAGAAGGGAGTTGTTGGGAAACAATTTAATTCAGTTAAAATTTGGCAAAAATATACAAATAAAAAAGTGTATGGAGTAGAAATTAATTCGGAACATTTTATTCCAGAGGAAAGTCCTAAACAAACAGTAAATCATCTAAAAAAATTCTTTCTAAAAAATGTTAAAAATAATTCCAAATAAACAAAATATCGGTGCAGAAATAATTGTAAATTTAAAAGAAATTAAAAATAATGATATTTTTAAAATCAGAAAATCACTTAACAAATACGGAATGCTTTATTTTAAAAAACAAAAATTAACTTCTAAACTTTATATAGAGTTTGCTAAATATTTTGGAAAATTAGCAAACTATCCAAGACTTAAAGGTTTAAATAAAAAATTTCCTCAAATTACAGTAGTACAAAGAAAATCAACTGACAAAGGCCCAAGTTTTGGTGAACAATTTCACACAGACTCAATTTATACAAAAAAGCCCCCAAGATTTACTATGTTGCTTTCAAAACTTGTACCAAAAAAAGGAAAAGCCAATACAGAATTTTGTTCTCAATATCTTGCTTATAAAGAATTACCAAATTCAATAAGAAAAAAATTTAAAAATATTAAAGGTAAATACTCATCTGAGGGTCCAATTTCTGTCACAACAAAAGAGAGAGTAAAAGAAAAAGGAAAAAAAATTAAAGAACTTAAATCTTCACATAAAATAATTAGGAAAATTAGTCAAAAGTATTCGATTTATTGTAGCCCAGGACATTTTGTTGGTTTTAGTTCAAAGATAAAAAATCAAGAAAAATTAAAAAAATTTCTATTTAGTCATCAAATTAAGAAGAAATTTCGATTTTCACTGCCTTGGGAAAAAAATCAATTGGCTATATGGGATAACAGATCTATGCTTCATCAGGCAACACCCTTTAAAGGAAATAGGATAATGCATAGAATAACAATTAAATAATCTATGTTCACAATTTTTTTAGGACTTACTCCTTTTATATTTATTACTTTTTTAGGCTTTATATTTGCTAAATTAAAAGTGTTAGACCTTAGTCATGCTAAAATTTTAAATCTTTTCTTGTTCTATATTGCGGTACCAGCATTGATAATAAAGTTAATAGCACAAAATGAAATTGGACAAGTAGATTTCAAACAAATTTTTTCTTATTTAATTATGCAATCGATATGTGGAATTGTTGCATATTTAATTACTTCAAAATATTTTAAAAGATCAATACCAGAGTCTATCATTTGGGCTTTAACAGTTGCATTATCAAATCATGTGACTTTGCTTTTGCCAATAACAGAAATTTATTTTCAACAAAATGTTATTACACAAGTTGCAAGTATCATATTAATGGATGGAGTGATTTTATTATCTGTGATTGCCTTTTTTCTCGAATTATCTACAAAAAAAAATTTAAATTTATTTAGTTTTTTTAAAAATTTATTTTTAAACCCATTTATTCTCTCAATAATTATAGGTTTATTATTTTTATTATTAAATTTTAACATTGATCAAACACCGATCGAGTACACTTTGTCCAAACTTGCAGCATGTGTTTCACCAGTTGGATTGTTTGCAATTGGTATAATTCTTTCATTTTATACCAAAAATGTAATTAATAAATTATCCGTTTCTATTTCAGTTTTAAAATTAGTCATTTCTCCAATAATTTTATTGTTAATCGGATTAGTGTTTTTTAACTTAGGATTGCCAGATGAAATACCAGGTGCTTTCTTTGTGAGTGTTGCACCTTGCGGAGTTACTTCTATAGTTTTATGTGCTGCTTATAATGTAAGTCCTGAAAATATAATTAAGGCAATATTCGTTTCTACCATTGCATCTATAGGAACCATATTTTTTGCAATTAAGTATTTAACTATATAAAATTTTAACTTTTTCTTTCCATTAACCACAGGCTGTTTCCTGCAAGAAAATAAATTTTTCCATTAATGGGGTGTACTTGAATATCTCTAATTCTTCCAATTTTGTCTTGGAAAATAATTGTTTCTTTTACTTTTGATAAATTTTGAAAATTTAATTTTCTTAATGATTTATCTTTTAAAGAAGTAATAAGTGCTTCCCCATTCCATTCATTAAATTCTTTTCCTTTATAAATAGTTATTGCACTTGCAGCTATTGAAGGCACCCAGTATTGGATTGCTTTGGTAAAACCCGGTTTCCATTTAGGTCCAATCTTTGAGCCTGAATAATTTGTTCCACCCCAACCTAAAATTTTCCAACCATAATTATCTCCCTTTTTAATCTCACCAAACCAATCACCACCTTTTGCACCATGGTTGCTTGCATAAATTTTTCCATCAAAAGAGGAATAGGTTAGGCCTTGAGGATTACGAACACCAATTTGATAAATTTCTGGTAACCAATCTGATTTACCTTCAAACTTAGGGTTATCTTTTGGTATACTGCCATCTAAATGAATCCTGATAATACTTCCAGGGTGGCTCGTCGGATCTTGAGCAATCATACCACCACCTCTTTCACCAGCAGATGCAAAAAGATAATTGTCTTTTATAGCCAGTCTTGAACCGAAATGATAACCAGATTCTATTGGTGGTTCAGCTTGAAATATATTTTCGAAATCTAAATTTTTTTTATTCAATTTAGCTTTTGCAATTGATGTACTAGTTTTCCAATCCCCTCTATTTTCTGAATAAGAAATCCATAAGTAATTATCTTGGTAAATAATATCTAATAAACCTCCTTGTCCGTGTACAAAATAATTTAAGTTATGTTCAACTTCATTAACTTCTTCAGAAATAATATTTACTATTTTTATTGTTCCAGTTTTTTCAGTGATAATAAGCTCCTCATTACTTATAAAAGATGATCCCCATGGGTCACTTAAATCTGCCAATTTTTTAAAAGTAAAATTTTCAGAAAAACTTTTTGATGAAAATAAAAAAAAGAAAAATATCGATAAAAAATATTTGATCACTCTATGAAAGTTTAGATCTGCCACCATCTACAGCAATTATTTGGCCTGTAACCCAAGAACTATCTTCTGTTAGTAGGAATTTAGCAAGAGCAGCAGAGTCTTTACCTTCGCCTAATCTTTTAAGGGGATGTGCTTTTGCAATACCTTCAGCTATAGCAGTATTTTTTAACATTGGTTCTGCTATTTTAGATTTTGTTAAACTTGGTGCCACACAATTTACTCTTATGTTTGGAGCGAATTCTGCTGCAAGAGAAACTGTCAACCCTTCAACAGCAGCTTTTGCTGAGGCTATGATTGCATGATTGGTAAAACCTCTTTGAGCAGCAACAGTTGAAAATAACACTATTGAACCTTTATTTTTTTTTAAACTTTCCTGATATCCTTTAATAGCTTCTACAGCAGAATAAAGATTAAGTTTCATGCATTTCTGAAAGTCTTGTTCATTTACCATTCTTAATGGTTTCAAATCAATTGAACCTACACAATACGCTATGCCTTTAATTTCAGAAATATCTGATTTAACTTTTTCTATAAACCCATCCTCTAAAACATCCGCAACGGTATGTGAGCATCCAAGTTTTTCAGAGACAGAACTAAGTTCACTTTCATTTCTTCCAACTAAATGAATATTGTTTCCAGAGTTTTTTAATTGTTCCGCTAAACTTGACCCAATAGAACCTGTCGCACCAAAAATTATATATTTTTCTGACATAAAAAATTTTATTAGTTATATTTAACTATGAAGTTATTTTTTATACTTGGTAGTCAATTATTTCCAACAAAATACCTAGACCGCTTCAAAAAAGACCACCTATTTTTTATGGCTGAAGATAAGGGTTTATGCACTTATGAAAAGCATCATAAACAAAAAATTTTATTATTTTTATCTTCTATGCGTTCTTATGCAGATGGATTAAGAAAAAACAAATTTAAATTAGATTACTTTAAAATCGAAGATAAAGAATTTAATGAAGATTATTTAAAAAAATTAAAAAAAATAATTACAGAAAAAAAAGTAAAAGAAATTTCAAGTTTTGAAGTAGAGGATAAATTTTTTGAAAAAAAAATTTCACAATTTTTAAAAAAAGAAAAAATACACTGGAATGTTGTTCAAACTCCTATGTTTTTAAATTCAAGAGCTGAATTTAAAAATTATTTATCAAAATCAAAAAAACCTTTTATGGCAACTTTCTACAAAGATGTTAGAAAAAAATCTGGGATATTGATGGGTTCAGATGGTAATCCAATTGGGGGCAAATGGAGCTTTGATGAAGATAACAGAAATAAATTACCTAAAAATATTTCAATTCCTAAATTTCCAAAAATAAATGAAACCAGTCACACAAAAAAATTAAAGCCTATTATTGAAAAGGAATTTAAAAATCACCCAGGGAGTACAAATAATTTTTGGTTTGCAACAGAATATGAAGATGTAGTTAAACTTTTAAATTTTTTTATAAAAGAAAAATCAAACTTATTTGGTGATTATGAGGATGCAGTTGATCAAAAAGATAATATTTTGTTCCATAGCGCATTAAGTCCTTATATAAATTTAGGTTTAATTACTCCTGAATTTGTAATCCAAAAAGTTTTAGACTTTCATAAGAAAAATAAAATAAGAATGAATTCTTTAGAGGGCTATATCCGCCAGGTGATTGGTTGGCGAGAATTTATGCGTGGAATTTATCAGTCCTATTCTCAAGAAATGGAAACTGGAAATTTTTTTAAACAAAATAGAAAAATGAAAAGTTCTTGGTATGATGGTACCACTGGTCTTCCACCTTTAGATTATGCAATTAAAAATGCTGTTAACCATGGTTGGTCACATCACATTGAAAGATTAATGATCTTATCAAACATAATGAACCTTTGTGAGTTAAAGCCAACAATTGTTTATAAGTGGTTCATGGAGATGTTTGTAGACTCCTCAGATTGGGTAATGGTTCCAAATGTATATGGGATGGGATTATTTAGTGAAGGAGGAATTTTTGCAACCAAACCTTATATTTGTGGATCTGCATATTTTATGAAAATGATGGACTTTAAGAAAGGTGATTGGTGTAACACCATGGATGGTCTTTACTGGAGATTCATAGATCGAAACAGAAAATTCTTTTTAAAAAATCCTCGTCTATCAATGATGGTAAGGATATTTGACAAAATGAAATCTGAAAGAAAAAAATTAATTTTATCAGATGCCGATAAATTCATTAAACAAAATACAATTGGATGAAAAAAGAAAATTTACCTACTAAAACATGTCCTGTCTGTAAAAGACCTTTTAGATGGCGGAAAAAATGGAAGTTGAATTGGGAAAGAGTAAAATATTGTTCAAAGAAGTGTTCTAAGCTAAGCTAATCTTAGTGAATATAATAGTATTACAACATATTAAAATAGAAGACCCGGGTTACATTAAAGATTTGATGTTGGCTGATGGATTTAAACTAACCACTATTGAATTAGATGATGGTGAAAAAATACCAGATGATTTAGGTAAATTTGATGGAATGTTTTGCATGGGAGGACCAATGGATACCTATATGGAGAAGGAATACCCATGGTTAATAGAAGAGAAGAAAAAAATTAAAGAATTTGTTGTAGATCTAAAAAAACCTTATTTAGGTTTTTGTTTAGGTTGTCAGCTTTTAGGAGAAGTAGTGGGCGGAAAAGTGGTTAAATCTAAACCAGCGGAAATTGGTATTATGGATATAAATTTCTCTAATGAAAAAAATGTAGATAAATTATTTTCTAAATTTCCTGATAAAATAAAAAGTTTACAATGGCATTCTTATGAAGTTGAAGGAATAGAAAATAATACAGATATAACTTTATTAGCCTCTTCTCCAATCACTAAGTATCAAATTTTTAAATATCAAAATCATGCTTATGGAATTCAATTTCATATTGAAATAAAAGATACTACGGTTAATGAATGGGGGTGTGTTCCGGAGTATAAAAAAGCTTTAGAAGATCAGCTTGGTAATGGTGCATTAGAAAAGTTCGATCAATCTGCAAAAGATAACATGAAAGATATGAATAACTACTCTACAATCCTTTATAATAATTTTAAAAAACTTTTATGAATAATAAAATTTTTGAATGGGCAGGAGTTATAACTGCAATATTATATTCTTTGTTTGTTGCTTTAAATATAGGCATAGAATTTTTTGGTTTTTGTCTACTGCTTTTGTCAGCTATCTTAATTGGAATTTGGGCTTATAGAGGTGGTCATAAAGGAATTTTGTTATTACAATTTTTTTATGCAACAGCTGGAGTTATCGGAATGGTTCGTTGGTTTTAGTTAAAAGTCGAAACTATTTTGGGAATATAATTCTTAAAATTAAAAAATCCTTTATTACAGTATTGCCAAGCTAATTGATCAAGTTTTCTATATAAGAAATCTATTTTTAAATTATTTGAATTTATAAAATCCAAATTTTCACCTACTGTTGGATATAAACCATAACAATTTTCAATATTTTTAATTTCATTTATATCAATGACCTGACAATCAATAGATTGATTTTTCAATCTTTTTTCTTGGTCTTCTATTAAATGAGATTTAAATTTCACTAATTTTTCACAAAGTTTTATAGATCTATGTTCATTTTTGGAAGAAACTAAGTAAATTTTCTTAAACTTGATATCTTTAAAGTCAGTGATTTCAAACGAGAGATTATTTTCAAATATTAATAGATTTTTTTCTTCAATATTTTGTAGGTTAGTAAAATTTCGTTTTACAATTTGATAAGATTTTTCTGAAATCTTTGGAGTAACGTTCTTATTTAATTTTATTTTTTGAAATCTATTGTTAGTGAATTTTTTAATATTCCATTCACTTGCAAGATAATGTTTACCTTGAGTCTGAACACCCGCAACCCATCTCCATCCAAGAGTGTTTGATGCAGCATCTCCATCATAAAGATGCTGCATAAAAAATTCTGCACCTAATTGCCAAGGTAATTCTAAAGTAAAAATCCAAATACTAGCAAACCACATTCTAGTGTGATTATGTAAATAATTGTTCTCTTTTAGCTCTTTTACCCATTCATTAAAGCAATCTATGTTTGTTTTTCCTTCTATTGCAGAAAGATAATCTTGATTATTTTGAAATTCATTTTTGATTTGATTTAATTCAACAAGATAATCTGTCCAAACATTTGGTCTTAATTCTAACCAACCTTTCCAATAAGTTCGCCATAAAACCTCTTGAATAAATTTCTCATTTTTTGAAAAGGAAAATTTACTCAGCGCGTTCCGAATGACCTCTTGTTCATTAATTATTCCATGAGTTATGTATGGTGATAAGCAAGATATATTAGATCTTTTTTCAGGTCCAAAATCAAAATTTCTTAATTTTGAATACTCTGCAAGATTATTATTAACAAAATTATTTAATTGATTTAAGGCCTTAGCCCTTGAAGCTTCAAATATCATTTTACAAATTATTTTGATTTTTTTCTCTTAAGACCTAACTTGTCACTATGTCTTAACCTTAAAACAACAATTGCTCCAGCAATTAACAAAATTGCTACCGCTTCATAAACTAGTGCAGTAGGGTCCATTTCTTTACCTTGTAAAATAATAAATCGTGCAAGCGCGGTAATGGCAATAAGAAGTGGAAGAGTAATACTAATAGATTGTTGGCTCCAAAAAACTCTAACCATTGCTAGAACTTCTAAATATAGAAACATTAAAAGCAAATCAGCTAGTGTAACTGATTGGTTAGTGAACATATTTTTAATTTCAATCCCAACAGCAATAACTGTGCTGACTAAGATAATACACATCAAAGCTAACTGTAAATTTTTTGCTATATTGTCCATTATTTATCTTTACTAAATGGTAGCCATTTTTCAAATACTGATTTTGACGGACCATCATATGGAATTGAATAAGAGCTTGGATTTGGACTTGTTAAAACCTCAATACCTTTTGAGAAAACAAATATAAAAACTATTACAAATACAATAACCATTATTTTAAACGGGTCAAAATTTTTAGTTTGAAATACACTGTTGGATCTTTCTTCTGCTTTATGAAATTGCTTAAATGTCATGTAAACAGCAAAAATTAATCCTATGTGTGCTACATAAAGACCTGCCCAACCAAAAGCAAAAGTTGTGTAAGAAAATACGTATAAGCTAAAAACTGTTGTCCATATAAAACTTAAAACTAAAAGAATTTGTAGCCTAACTGTTTTTGGAAGTGCACGCAGATCATTTTTGCTGTCATCAAACAAAATATTTGCTGCATCTATCATCCAGTTCTTTATTGATTCCATAGAATGAGGATATAATTTTTGGTAATTTAAACAAATGTCAATTTGTCCTAAACTTACCTATGATCGAAGCTTTTTTTTATGATAATTGATAAATCTTTCAACGTTAGATTTATTAAATGACTTGTTTTCCTCAAATGAGACTTTTTTCATTGAATAAGCACTGCTATTAGTAACCCTTGATTGAATTGTAATATTTCCTTTATACAATTTAAGCTTAACTGAGCCATTAACTTTGCTTCTTTTTAAATCTACAATTTTTTGAAGTTTAAATCTTTCTTTTGAATACCAATAACCATTATAAATTAACTCAGCATATCTAGACATTATCTGGTCTTTTTTATGCATAGTTTCTTTATCTAAAGTTACAGACTCAATAGCTCTATGAGCATTGATTAAAAGAGTTCCGCCAGGTGTTTCGTAAACTCCTCTAGATTTGATACCTAAAAATCTATTCTCTACTAAGTCAACTCTTCCAATTCCATTTTTGCCTGCTAGGTCATTAAGCTTTGTTAATAATTTAGCTGGAGACATTTTTTTTCCATTAATTCCAAAAGGATCACCGTTTTTAAAATTGATAGTAACAAATGATGGTTTGTTCGGTGCCTTTTCTGGAGAAACTGTTCGCTGAAAAATAAATTCTGGTGCAGAATTTTTTGGATTTTCTAAAACCTTACCTTCAGTTGATGTATGAAATAAATTGTCATCTACAGAAAAAGGAGGTGCACCTTTTTTATCTTTAGGTATAGCTATGCCATGTTTTTTTGCATAATTTATTAAATCTGTTCTAGATTTTAATTTCCAAATTCTCCACGGAGCTATGATTTTAATTTTAGGACCAAAATAATTATAGCCTAATTCAAATCTTACTTGGTCATTTCCTTTTCCAGTTGCTCCGTGTGAAACCGCATATGCCTTAAATTTTTTAGCTACTCTTATTTGATCTTTTGCAATAAGAGGCCTTGCTATCGATGTCCCCAATAAATAAACACCCTCATAGATCGCATGTCCTCTGATCATGGGATAAACATAATCCTTAACAAAAATATCTTTCAAATCTTTAATAATTATATATTTAACACCAAATTTTTTTGCATTGGTTATAATTTTTTTTCTATCAATTTCTTGGCCTACATCCGCTGTATAACAAATAACATCTGCATCATAATTTTCTTGAAGCCATTTTAAAATTATAGAGGTATCGAGTCCTCCAGAATAAGCTAGAATAATTTTCTTTTTTGATTTCATTAATTAACTACAAGCTTTTTTTGAAGCGTTATAAGCTTTAGTAAATCCTAATAATGAATAATGATCAATTGTTTGAGAGCCCTGTTGATTATATCCTGTAATCATCAATCTTGATCCTTTTCTCATTTGTTTAATCATTTTTAATTCAATTTTATTGTCAGCAATCCAGGCGAAACCTTGTTCTTTAATATCAAATTTAAATTTTTTTTTCCCAGATACTGCTGTTACAGAATTGTTTTTATTAAATTCATAACCAGGTGTTACGCTGACCTCGTTTGAAATATTATTATATGGTCTAAAAGCAACAAATAATTTTGCGTCACGTTTATTTGATTTAGGCGCTTGCAAGATAGGTAAAGATTGTGCAAAACATATTTTTTCATTATTTTCAAACGTAACCATTGCTTGCCAATCTTTAAATTTACCAATTTTTTTTATTTCTTCTGCAGCTAAATGACCAAAATTGTTTATAAAAAATACACTTAATATAATTATAATTTTTTTATTTAAGGACATGGATTTGGATAAATTGTTTGAACTTGGTTAATTTCTTTAATGACATCATCAGATAAGTTTACATTTACACTTTCTATGTTTGTTTTCAACTGCTCCATTGTAGTTGCTCCAATAATTACGCTTGTCATAAAGTCTTGAATTTCACAAAATTTTATGGACATTTGACTCATATCAAGATTAAATTTCTCACTTATTTTGTAATAATGCTCAACTGCATCCTCAGTATTTGGTTTTCTATAACGTGTCCAGAAATCAAAATCTCTTTCCATTCTTGATCCTTTAGGAAAATTTTTGTTTCTATATTTTCCACTTAAATATCCACTTGCAAGTGGAGAGTATGCTAAGCAGCCAATATTTTCTCTTATAGAGACTTCTGCTAATCCAACTTCGTAAGATCTGTTTAATAAGCTATAAGGATTTTGGATTGACATCATTCTTGGCAACTTTTTATCTTTGGATAACTGAAGATAATTTAAAACTCCCCAAGGGGTCTCATTTGATAAACCAACGTATCTTATTTTTCCCTGATCAATATATTTATTTAGTTCTGCAAGAACATCTTCAAATTTATTCCATTCATTATCTTTATGGACATAACCAAGTCTTCCAAAATTATTAACATTTCTTTCTGGCCAATGAAGTTGATATAAGTCTATATAATCAGTATTAAGTCTTTTAAGACTATTATTAAGAGCAGTTTCCAAATTTGGACCTGTAAAACTATTTTCTCCACTTCTTAAATAATCTCTTGCTGGGCCTGCAACTTTTGTTGCAAGAATTACTTTGTCTCTTTTTTTTGTTTTTTCAAACCAGTTTCCAATAATTTCTTCTGTATCACCATAGGTTTCCTTTCTTGGTGGTACTGCATATAATTCAGCAGTGTCCCAAAAGTTTACTCCTTGATCTAAAGCAAAATCCATTTGTTCAAATGCTTCAAGCTCAGTATTTTGTTCTCCCCACGTCATAGTACCGAGACAAATTGTACTCACTTTAATATCGGTATTACCTAAATTTTTGTAATTCATCAGAAATATTAAGTTAAAATTTTGTTAATCTTTTAAGGTATCTTGAATAATTAGTAAAAGAATATATATATTACTTATTATGGAATTTAATAAAAACGGAATACTAAATAGAGCAAAAGCAGCACAACAAACAGCTGCTGTAATGGATGAAGGTTTAAGAGCCTACATGCTAAAAGTTTATAACTACATGGCAACAGGTATATTGCTAACTGGAATAGTAGCACTATTAACATTTAAAATGTCTGTTGTTACTAATGATGCAGGTTCAATCGTTGGTTTAACGCAGATGGGGAATGCAATTTATTTATCAGGTCTTAAATGGCTTGTAATGTTAGCACCTCTAGGTATCGTTTTTTACATGAGTTTTGGAATTAATAAAATGAGTGCATCAAAGGCACAAACTACGTTTTGGGTTTTTGCAGCTTTGATGGGTCTATCATTATCTTCAATTTTATTGGTTTATACTGGAATGAGTGTAACAAGAGTTTTCTTCATTACATCTGCAACATTTGGAGCGATGAGTATTTATGGATACACAACTAAAAGAGACTTAACAAAACTTGGTTCTTTTTTAATGATGGGTCTAATTGGAATAATTATAGCTTCAATTGTTAATATCTTTATGAAATCTTCTATGATGTATTTTGTGATTTCAATTTTAGGTGTTTTAATATTTGTTGGTTTAACAGCTTATGACACTCAGAAAATTAAAAATATGTATGTTGCGTCAGACTCAGGAGAGTTAATGGGCAAGAAAGCTGTAATGGGCGCTTTAACTTTATATCTAGATTTTATCAATCTATTTATAATGTTGTTAAGATTATTTGGTCAAAGAAGATAAATTTATTTTTGAAGTTTCTTCCAGTTGGTATTTTTTAATAAAATTCTAAGATCGTAAGAATTTTTTAGTATTTTACCACTCGTATCAGTAATCAAATATTTAAGATTTTTATTTTTAGGCTTAAAATTTTTACAAATTTTATAAAGTGCGTTTTCAGTGGTATTTTTAAAAACACTGAAACTCACTTGTTTACTTGAAATACTTAAACCATAATCTTTCCAAGAACCTTCAGATACCATTTTTGCATACAAGTCTAAAATAATTTTTAGCTCATCTTTTTCAAAAAAATGTTTTTCTTCTATTTTATTATGGGGATTATTTACTACTAATTTTAAATTACTACGCATCAATCTTATGTTTATTAATTAATGGTACCTGAAACCCTGTAAATATTATTGTTATTGGAAGCATTCCCCATACTTTAAAATTAACCCAAAATTCTTCTGTTTGAGTTCTCCAAACAATTTCGTTTAATAAAGCAAGACCAAAGAAAAAATACATCCATCGTTTATTAAGAATTTCCCAGCCAATATCAGTTAGAGGAATAGATTTACCCATAATTTTTTTAAGAATAGGTTCATTGGTAAAATATTTCCCAAAAAATAATGCAAGAGCAAACATAATATTAATGATGGTTGGTTTTACATAAATAAATATAGGATCATTAAAGTAGATAGTTAAACCACCAAAAAAAGTAATTAAAATTCCACTTACTAAAGGCATTGGAGGAATTTTTTTTTCAAAAAACCAGACAACTGCTAATGCAACTAAAGTTGCAACTATCAGTGGAGGTATTGCTACTGATAAATTTTTATCACTATTGTAATAATAGAAAAAAAATATTGCTAAAGGACCGAAATCAGTAACAAATTTTAAAAAAGATTTATTCACTTAAAAAGATATTAACATATTTGCCACATCACAAAACATTTATATTTTTAGCATTGATTTTTATTTCTAAATACCCATACTAAGATCAATGCCAGTTCAAAAAGCTAAATTTTCAATTGGAGACATTGTAAAGCATAAACACTTCGAATTTAGAGGTGTTATTTATGATGTTGATTTTGAATTTAATAATTCTGAAGAATGGTATCAATCTATACCTAAAAATGTGAGACCAAGAAAAGATCAACCGTTTTATCACCTATTAGCAGAAAATGACGAGATAACTTATGAAGCTTATGTTTCTGAACAAAACTTGCTAATGGATGATTCTGATGAGCCAATAAAACACCCTTTAATTGAAGAGATTTTTTCAGGAAAAAAAGGCTCTAGTTATTTTAAGCTTTCTAATTAAGGCAACCATCATTCAACCACATTTAGCTCAAATCTAGGCCATATAAATTAGCTATATTTTTAATATCTTCTGGTCAAGAGTGTTAAATGTTAATTTCAATCTCATTATCTCCCCTCTGCATTCTTGATCAGAAAACTATTTCATAATAGAAATCATCCAAAAAAATTCTAAATTAAAATATGTTTAAACTTTTTGAACCAAACAAGATTTTCAAAATCACTTCAAAGGCACCTAAGTACGTTTTATTTTTGTTTATTGTTGTATTAAGTGTTGGCTTAGTTGAAGCATTAGTTATATCTCCTCAAGATTACAAACAAAGCGATGCAGTTAGGATCATGTATGTTCATGTTCCTGCCGCTTGGATTTCACTTGGAATATTTTCTTCTATAACTTTTTTATCTATTTGTGGTTTCGTGTTTAAAAACAAAAACTTTTTTTTAATTTCTAAAAGTTTAGCTCCTTCAGGATTTGTTTTTAATATTATAGCTTTAGTTACAGGATCAATTTGGGGAAAGCCAACTTGGGGAACATGGTGGGCTTGGGATGCAAGAATTACTTCAATGTTAATCTTAGCCTTGTTTTATGCAATGTATTTAATTGTATGGAGAATTTATGATAAAGAAGAAAAAGTTTACAAGATTTCAACTTTTATAACCATTTTAGGAATTATTAATGTTCCAATAATAAAATATTCAGTTGATTGGTGGAATACATTACACCAACCTGCATCTATTAATATTTTGTCAAAAAGCTCAATTCATTCATCAATGCTTTACCCATTATTGATAATGACTGCGGCATTTGCTCTTTTTTCATTGTTAATTTTCTTAATGAAATATAATACAGAACTGATAAAAATTAAAAATAAAGGCTTAGATAGATTATGATAAATGAATTACTTTTTATGAATGGATATGCAGTGTATGTGTTATCTGCTTTTAGCTTTACCTTATTGAGTTTCCTAGGTTTATATTTGGTAACTAAAGTGCAATTTATTAAAGAACAAAATAAATTTGTTGCTAAATTTGGATCACTTACTACTGGGCAAGCTAATTCTGCAAAATCACAAAGAATAAATAAAGAAATTTTAGCAAACGTAACAAATAATTAACTTTCAAACCATGTATGGTCGAAAAGTTAAATTAAGATTTTTGTTTATAGTATTAATCTTAATTACTTTAATTTTAACAACTTTTTTGATTTTAAAATCTTTAGAGGAAAATGTTGTATATTTTCAATCGCCTTCTGAAATAAAATCACTTACTGAAATAGACAAAAGTAAAATAAGAGTTGGAGGAATGGTTAAAAAAAATTCTATTTCCATAAATTCAAATGAAGTTAACTTTATAATCACAGACTTTAAAAATGAAATAAATGTTACTTACTCGGGCGCAGTACCAAATTTATTTGCTGAGGAAAAAGGGGTTGTTGCAGAAGGTTTTTTAAAAGATAGAAACTTTTTCTCTGCAACAAAAATTTTAGCTAAGCATGATGAAAATTATATGCCTCCAGAAGTAAAAGAGGCATTAGGAGAAAAATAAATTGATTTACAGTCTTGTTGGATATTATTCATTAATATTAGGATTAATTATTGGATTATCATTATTTTATTTTTCATACAAAAATTTTAATAATTCAAACATATTAGATACCAAAATATTATCATTTACATTTTTACAATTTGTTTTTGTTATCATTAGTTTTTTGTGTTTGATCTTTTCGTTTATAGTTTCAGATTTTAGCAATGAAACAGTATTTAATAATTCTCATACCACTAAACCATTATTTTACAAAATAAGTGGAACCTGGGGGAATCATGAAGGAAGTTTATTGTTATGGTTACTTGTTTTAACTTTATTTATTTTCTTATTTTTAGTCCGGACAAAAAATCAACCAGTTAAATACAAAATTTTAACTTTAATTTTTCAGCAAATAATAATAGTTGGTTTTTTTTTATTCTTAATCCTAACATCAAATCCATTTAATTACATTTTTCCAATACCCGCTGAAGGTCTTGGATTAAATCCAATTTTACAAGATCCAGCTTTAGCAATTCATCCACCTATTTTATATTTAGGTTACGTAGGTTCTTCAATTATATTTTCCTCAGTTTTAGCAGCAACAAGTTTAAAAATTATTTCTACCAATTGGGCTGTTCATATTAAAAAATGGATCTTAATTTCATGGATATTTTTAACTTTAGGAATATTGCTCGGATCAATTTGGGCTTATTACGAATTAGGCTGGGGAGGTTTTTGGTTTTGGGATCCAGTCGAGAATGTTTCTTTAATGCCGTGGCTTGCATTAACTACTCTTTTGCATTGTATTTTAGTATTAGAAAAAAAATCTATTTTAACTTCGTGGGTTATAATTCTTTCTATAGCAACATTCACATTAAGTATGTGTGGAACATTTTTAGTTAGATCAGGAATTTTGAATTCAGTTCATACATTTGCTAATGATCCTGAGAGAGGGTTATTTATTCTTGTTTTTTTATTCATTTTGATTTTTTTATCTATTTTAATTTTTTTCTTTTTTCATAAAGATAATGACAAAAAATCTTTTAGCTTTTTTTGGTTGAGTAAAGAAACTTCAATTTTAATTAACAACTGGTTTATGATGTATTTTTTATCAGTAGTATTAATAGGGACCGTTTATCCAATTTTTTTAGACGTAATTTCTTCTCAAAAAATATCAGTTGGACCTCCATTTTATCATAAATTGATAATTCCATTTTTAATTCCATTTTTGTTAGTGATGGCGATAGGTCCAAAATTAAAATGGGTAAAATCTCAACTAGAAGATAGAATATATTTAATTTCTTTTTTAATTATCTCAATTTTATTAGCATTTTTAGTATTAAAAAGTTTTAATAAAAGTATTTTAATAAATACAATTTTGATATCCAGTGCGCTTTATTTATTCTTTATTACACTGAGAGATTTTTTTGTAAAAAAATATAAAAATATTTCACAAAATATCGCTCATTTTGGATTTAGTTTATTAATACTAAGTATTTTGTTTAACAATTTGTTTGCAAGTGAAATTATAACAAATCTTAAAGTTGGTGAAACTTTTGAAAATTCAAAAACTAAGATAGTTTTTGAAAGTGTTGATCAGAAAAAAGAACAAAATTATAATGCAATTATTGCAAATTTTTCTATAAGTAATCCGAATGGTGAAGAAGATAAGCTTTCACCAGAGTTGAGAATTTATAATCAACCTGTTATTGCCACGAGTGAAGCTGATATCAAAACAACTCTAATGTCAGATAAATTTATCGTAATTAATCTGGTTCAAAATCAAGATTTTTTCAACGTAAGATATCAAGTTAAACCATTTATGTTATGGATCTGGTTATCAGTAATTCTGATATCCTTTGGAGGAATTATTAGCTTTTTAAAAAAAAGATCATGAAAAATAAAATATTACCTTTTTCAGTTATTATTATTTTTGGAATAATATTTTTTATTTTTTACAAAGGTCTAGAAGACTCAAAAATATACACTCCAGATGTTAATATCAAAAAAGAGATACCACTGTTTAATACTAAAGAATTTTTTTCTGGAGAAAATGTGAAATCATCAAATTTCTTTGATTTAGATAAGATTTATTTATTAAATATTTGGTCATCTTGGTGTGTTCCATGTCGACAAGAGCATCCTTTTTTAATGAGTTTAAATTTAGATAATAAAGTAAATATTATTGGGATGAATTATAAAGATAATTTAAAAAATGCAGAAAACTTTTTAAAAGAATTGGGAAACCCGTATAAAGAAATCTTTATTGATTTAGATGGTACACTTGCAATTGAGTGGGGAGCTTATGGGGTTCCTGAGTCATTTTTAATTTATAATAATGAAATTATTAAAAAATATATTGGGCCACTTAACCAACAATTAGTTGATGAAATTAATTTATTTATAAAATGAAATTTTCAAGATTTGTTTTAATTTTTATATTATCATTCTCTTTTAGTAGTGTTAATGCTGACGAATACGACAAAAGAAATAAGATAACTAAAAATTTACGATGTCTTATATGTCAAGGTCAATCGGTTTACGACTCAGACTCTGAATTTGCAATTAGTTTAAAAATTGTAGTTGATCAAAAGCTTCAAGAAGGTCTTTCTGAAGATCAAATATATGAATATTTTAAAATTAAATATGGAGAATGGATACTCTACGATCCTGGTTTAAATAAAAACACATATATTCTTTGGTTATTGCCATTGTTGATATTTTTAATCGGAGGTGCAATAATCTATAAAAGTTTTATAGTAAGAAAATAATTTAATCTTTAATGAATTTGAAAATATTAATAATAAACCTATTAATGATAACTTTTGCTTTCTATTCAATTGCAGAGGAAAAAATTACAAATAATCTAAATAATGAATTTAGTGTATACACTGGTACTTTTGATTTTAGTGATACTGGAAAAAAATCAACATTAATTGGATTTCAACATCAAAATGAAAATTTAAATAGAAATACATTTTTAGGAAATTTATCACCAGTAACTGGTGCTTTAATTACAGGGGATAATGCGAGCTACATTTATACTGGTGTTCAGGCTCAGTATAAATTAGGAGGTTTAAACTTTACTCCAAGTTTTACTCCTGGATTATATCATGAAGGTGATGGTAAAGATTTAGGTCATATAATTGAATTTAAAAGTGAATTACAAATTTCACTTGATTTGACAAAATCTAGTCAATTTGGTTTTTCTTATAATCATATATCTAATGCAAGTCTTGGAGATAAAAACCCTGGGGCAAATAGTTATATGTTTAATTTTTTTAAAAAATTCTAATAACATCTAAATATGAATATAAATGATTGTCACAACTTTGAAGATTTTAGACGATTAGCAAAAAAAAAATTACCATCTCCAATATTTCACTATATTGATGGTGCTGCAGATGATGAAATTACTTATGCTAGAAATACAAGTGCATTTGATGATGTTGATTTAGTTCCAAATGTTTTAAGAGGAGTTGAAAATATTGATTTATCGACAACAATTTTTGGAAAAAAATTAGATTTACCTTTTTATTTAGCACCAACAGCCTTGCAAAGACTTTTTCATTATGATGGCGAAAGAGCTGTAGGAAGAGCAGCAAAAAAATTTAATACAATGTTTGGTGTATCAGCTTTAGCCACTGTAAGTGTAGAAGAGATTTCTTCAATGATTGATACACCAAAAATGTTTCAGTTTTATTTTCATAAAGATAGAGGGTTAAACGACTCTTGTTTAGAAAGAGCTAAAGCAGCAAAATTTGATGTAATGGCTTTAACTGTTGACACTATTACAGGTGGGAATCGTGAAAGAGATTTAAGAACAGGTTTTACATCACCTCCCAAATTAACTTTATCGAGTTTATTTAGCTTTGCGACAAAACCTATGTGGGGTATTAATTATTTAACAAAAGGAAAATTTGAATTACCGCATCTTCAAGATTATGTCAAAGAAGGCACAAGCACCAATACATCAATTGGAAATTATTTTTCTACTATGTTAGACCAATCTATGAATTGGAAAGATGCTGAAAAACTTTGTGCTCAATGGGGTGGTCATTTTGCTCTCAAAGGAGTTATGAGTGTTGACGACGCAAAGAGAGCAGTTGATATTGGTTGTACAGGAATAATGGTTTCAAACCACGGAGGGAGACAGCTGGATGGATCTAGATCTCCTTTTGATCAACTTGCAGAAATAGTTGATGCAGTTGGTGATAAACTGGATGTCATTTGTGAAGGTGGTATTCATAGAGGAACCCACATGCTTAAAGCACTATCTTTAGGTGCAAAAGCATGTTCAGGTGGAAGACTTTATTTGTATGCATTAGCGGCAGCTGGACAGGCAGGTGTTGAAAGAGCTATAGGTAAGTACAAAGCTGAGCTGGAAAGAGATATGAAGTTGATGGGATGTACTAAAATAAGTGATCTTAGTAGAAATAATTTAAGATTTAGAAAATAGACTTATGAATATAAATGATTGTTATAATTTTGATGATTTTAGAAAATTAGCAAAAAAAAAATTACCAGCACCAATTTTTCACTACATTGATGGTGGTGCAGATGATGAAGTTACACTAAATAGAAACACAGAGGCATTTAATGATTGTGATTTAGTGCCAAATATTCTTAACAGTGTTGGTGAACCTGATTTATCTACAAATCTTTTTGGTAGAAAGATTGATATGCCACTATTCTTGTCTCCTACTGCAATGCAAAGCCTATATACACCTGAAGGTGATAAAGCATCAGCTAGAGCTGCTGAAAAATTTGGTACAATGTATAGTATGTCTACAATGGCCTCCTTTTCAATTGAGGAGATAGCAAACATTTCAAGTGGTCCTAAACTTTTTCAACTATATGTTCATAAAGATCAGTCAATTACGGATGATTTAATAGATAGATGTAAAAGAGCAAATTTTGATGGTCTTTGTTTAACAGTAGATACCTTAGTTGCGGGTAACAGAGAAAGAGACCATAGAACAGGATTTACAACTCCACCAAAACTTACCTTAGAAAGTCTATTAAGTTTTGCAATGCGACCTGAATGGGTATTTAAATATTTAACGAATAAAAAATTTGAACTTGCAAACATAAAACATAAGACAGACAAAGGAACGAACATAGCAAAATCAGTTATAGATTATATAAATGAGCAGTACGATCCTGCGATGAATTGGAAAGATGCGGAATATTGTGTCAAAAAATGGAATGGCCCTTTTGCATTAAAAGGAGTTATGTCGGTTGAGGATGCAAAAAAAGCAATTGATATTGGTTGTACAGCAATTATGATTTCAAATCACGGTGGTAGACAGCTTGATGGATCTAGATCTCCTTTTGATCAAGTAAAAGCAATTTCAGATGCGGTAGGTGATAAGTTAGAAATCATTTTAGATGGTGGGATCAGAAGAGGAACACATGTGTTAAAGGCATTGGCTGCAGGAGCAACAGCATGTAGTTTTGGAAAAGCATTTCTTTTTAGCTTAGGTGCTGGCGGACAAAGAGGAGTTGAAAGATTGTTAGAAAATATGCATAAAGAAATTAGACGAAACATGGTGCTTATGGGATGTAAGTCTGTTAAAGATCTTGATGCGTCAAAAATAATATATCGAAACTAAATATTCTTAAATTTTAAGCTAATATTTAATAATCATGATTAGATTAATTATTAAATCAGAATAGACAAAAAAGTATTTTTCGTTTAGTTTGGCGACTTTAATTTTTATTTTTATTATGGAATTAGCAAAATCTTTAAATAGACTTGGAACAGAAAGTGCCTTTTCAGTTTTAGCAGAAGCAAAAAAACTTGAGGCACAAGGCAAACCAATGATACATCTAGGTTTAGGACAACCAGATTTTAAAACTCCAAATCATGTTGTTGAGGCAGCAAAAAAAGCTTTAGATGATGGCCATCATGGATATGTTCTTTCAAATGGAATTTTAGAATGTAGACAAGCAGTAACCAGATGGATTAAAAAAAGATATAGTGCAGATGTAGACCCTGAAAGAATTCTTATAATGCCAGGTGGAAAACCAACAATGCACTATGCAATACAATGTTTTGGTGAGCCTGGAGTTGAAATTATTCACCCAACACCAGCCTTTCCAATATATGAGTCTATGATTAATTATACAGGTTCAACAGCTGTACCATATGATTTAACAGAGGATAAAAATTTAAAATTTAATGCAGATAAAATTTTATCATTAATAACAGATAAAACTAGATTGTTAATTTTGATTAATCCAAATAATCCAACAGGAAGTTTTGTGGAAAAATCAGAAATAGACAAGTTAGCTGAAGGTTTAAAAAAACATCCTCATGTTACAATATTAAGTGATGAAATTTATAGTAGACAAATTTTCGATGGAAAAGAAATGCCTACATTTTTTAATTATCCTGAATTGAGGGAAAGATTAATTGTCTTAGAGGGTTGGAGTAAAGCTTACTCAATGACAGGTTGGAGACTAGGTTGGAGCTTTTGGCCTGAAAAATTAATTGAACATGTAAATAAATTATTAATAAATAGTGTTTCGTGTGTAAATGCCGCCGCTCAATTTGCAGGTATTGCAGCATTGGATGGTCCTGATGACTCAATTAATGAGATGATGGAAAAATTCACATTAAGAAGAAAACTAATTCACGAAGGTTTGAATAGTTTACCAGGTGTAGAGTGCAGTTTACCCGGTGGAGCATTTTACGCATTTCCTAAAGTTATTGAAACTGGGATGGATGGCTCTGAGTTTTGTAAAAAAGCGATGCACGAAGCGGGTGTTGCTATAGTTCCAGGAACAGCCTTTGGAAAAACATGTAAAGATTATGTTAGATTTAGTTTTGCAGCTTCAAGAGATAATATTTCCCAAGCATTGGAAAATATAAAAAAAATGCTAACTAAATAGGCTGTATTTTTTCAAAATTTTTAATTAATATTACCATTATGAATGAACAAGTTAAGAGTGACTTAAAAAAAATTTTTAATGGTAGGTTTTCTACCTCAGAGTCTACTAGAGCAAACTATGCTAGAGGTGAGGATACCTACGATCCAGTTTTATCTCAAGCAGTAGTATTTCCTGAAACAAATGAGGAAGTTTCGCAAGTTTTGAAATTATGTAATGAAAATAAAATACCAGTAGTTCCATTTGGAACAGGAACATCTTTAGAAGGTAATGCTGTTGGAAATTCTAATGGAATAACAGTTTCTTTAGAGAAAATGAATAAAGTTCTTTCTGTCAATGCAGAAGATTTTGATTGTAGAGTTCAAGCAAACGTTACTAGAAAACAATTAAATGAATATTTAAGAGAAGATGGTGTTTTTTTTCCAATTGATCCAGGTGCAGATGCAGCTTTAGGAGGTATGGCATCAACTTCTGCTTCAGGAACAATGGCTGTAAAATATGGAACAATGAGAACAGTCATTTCGGGTTTAACAGTAGTTTTGGCAAATGGTGAAATAATTAGGACTGGAGCTAGAACTAAAAAATCTTCAGCAGGTTATAATTTAACAAATTTATTTATTGGCTCCGAGGGTACACTGGGAATAATAACTGAGGTTCAGTTAAGACTTTCGCCAATACCAGAAAGTATTATGAGTGCAGTGTGTTATTTTCCAGATCTAGATTCTGCAGTAAAAACAGCTCAGGAAGTAATTCAATATGGAGTTCCAATTGCCAGAATAGAAATGTTGAATAAGGATCAAATGGAAATTAGTATAAAATATTCTAAGTTAGAAAATATAAAAGCATCACCAACTTTATTTTTTGAGTTTCATGGAAGTGAAACTACGAATAATGAAGCAATAAGTATTGTTGAGGAATTATCTAAAGGAAATAACGGAAGTGATTTTCAATGGGCCTCTTCTCCAGAAGAGCAAAAAAAATTATGGAAGGCCAGACATGATGTTTATTATTCTGTAAAAGCTCTAGGTCATAATATGAAAGTTTATTCAACCGATGTATGTGTTCCTATATCTAGATTAGTTGAATGTATTTCTTGGGCCGAAAAAGAGGTTAAAAGATTAGGTTTAACTGCTCCAATGGTTGGGCATGTGGGTGATGGAAATTTTCACTCTATAGTATTGTATGATCCAGAAGACAAAGAAAAACAAAAAAAAATTAGACAATATAGTGATGATCTTATTAATAAAGCTTTAGAGTTAGAAGGTACAATTACCGGTGAACACGGTATTGGACTTCAAAAAAAGCATTACCTTTTAAAAGAGCATTTAGATAATGTGCCGGTAATGAAAGCTATAAAGAGAAGCCTAGACTCGAATAATATAATGAATCCTGGAAAAGTTTTCGATTTAAATTAATCAAAAAGAATCTTATGAAAAAAATACTTGTAACAAGACGACTTTTGAGAGCATGTGAAGATAAAGCACAAGGAATTTTTGAAGCTAATTTAAACCTTAATGACGAACTTTACTCTCAGAAAAAACTTGTAGAATTAAGTCAAGGTTGTGATGGTATATTGTCATCATTAACTGATAAGCTTGATGCGGAAACAATTAATAAACTGCCTGAAAGTGTTAAAATTATTTCTAATTTTGCAGTTGGTTTTGGAAATATAGATTTAGATGCTGCGAGTAATAAAGGTATTGCTGTAACTAATACTCCTGATGTTTTGACAGATGCAACCGCAGAAATTGGAATTCTTCTAATACTTGGAGCTTGTAGAAGAGCTTCAGAAGGAATTGAAAGTGCAAGACAAGGAGGTTGGAAATGGTCAGCAGATTACCTTATTGGTAAACAACTAACTGGTTCTAGGTTAGGTATTTTAGGAATGGGTAGAATTGGTCAAAAAATTGCTAAAATTGCAAAGTCTTTAGGGATGATTATTCATTATCATAATCGATCAAAATTAAATGAAGAGAAAGAACAAGGCGCAACTTATCATGATAATTTAAAAAGTTTGTTATCAGTATCAGATGTTCTTTCAGTATGTTGTCCCGCATCCAAAGAGACAGTAGATATGATTAATAAAGAAACGATAGAATTTTTACCAAAAGGTGCTGTAGTAACAAATGTTGCACGAGGAGATATCGTTGAAGACGAGGCGATGATTGATGCTCTTGATAGAAGAAAAGTTTATGCAGTAGGATTGGATGTATATAAAAATGAACCTAATTTAAATCCAGGTTATTTAAAACACAAAAGTGCATTTATACTCCCACACTTAGGCAGTGCAACAAAAGATACTCGGACAGCTATGGCTAATTTAGCGATAGATAATCTTGATGAGTTTTTCAAAACAGGAAATTGTAAAAACAAAGTAAATTAAAATGTCTAAATCAATAGCGTTTATTGGAGTTGGCAACATGGGTTGTCCAATGGCTGAAAATTTAATGAAGGCAGGCAAAACTGTAAAAGTGTTTGATGTTTCAAAAAAAATGCTGGATATTGCGAGAGATAAAAATCTTGAAACAATCTCGAATTTAGATGACTTAATTACAACTGATGTTGACACAGTTATAACTATGCTACCAGAAGGTAAGCATTCTAAG
The DNA here is from genome assembly GCA_902589455.1 of uncultured Pelagibacteraceae bacterium. Lineage (GTDB taxonomy): Bacteria > Pseudomonadota > Alphaproteobacteria > Pelagibacterales > Pelagibacteraceae > Pelagibacter. Next base: position 29,751 of record CACISX010000002.1, read on the forward strand.
GAAGTTTATTTAGGAGAAAATGGAATAATAAATAAGGTTTCAAAAAATTGTTTGTTAATTGATTGTTCAACAATTGACATCCAAACTTCTATCGAAATTGGAAAAAAAGCTTCAGAAATAGGAATTAAAATGATTGATGCCCCAGTCAGTGGAGGAGTAATGGGAGCTCAAAAAGCAACTTTAAATATAATGGTTGGTGGATCAAAAGAAACATTTGAAAAAGCGCTTCCTTTGTTAAAAATTATGGGGAAAAATATATTTCATGCAGGGGATTTGGGTAGTGGGAATGGTGCCAAGATTTGTAACAATATGGCTTTAGGAATTGCAATGATTGCGGCTTCTGAAGCATTAATGTTAGCGAAAAGACTAAATATCGATATTAAAAAAGTTCACGAAATTATGAAAAATGCATCAGGTAACAGTTGGCCAATTTCTGTTTATCCACCTTTACCTGGTTTAATCGATGGTACACCTTCTAATAACAATTATCGTCCAGGTTTCTCTGCAGGAATGATGAATAAAGATCTCAAACTTGCAAACGATTGTGCCAAAAGTGTAAATGCAGAAACGCCATTAGGAAAAATGGCTTTAGAAATTTACGATCAATTTTGTAAAGAGGGTAATGATGCTAAAGATTTTTCAGCGATTTCAAAAGTAATAGGTGGTAATGCTTGGGACTATCCAATTGATTAAACCAATTTACTGCAAGTGTTTATAAATTGTTGTTCTAGAAACACCTAATTTTCTTGAAGTAGCAGAAATATTATTTGTCTCATTATAAGTTGATCTAATTAAAGTACATTTTTCTCTTTTGATTTTTGTATCTTCACAATTTTTACAAGTACTATTTTTCTTTTCCTTTATTCCCTCAATAAACTTCTTTTCTTTAAAAATTTGACTTTTCACTACAAAAACAGATGAACCTAAATGATCAGTAATTTTTAATGTTTTATTATTTAATAAATCTGATGCAATAGATGAAAATGAATTTGTAAAAATTTTATTAAAATTTTCATTTTTAAGATCTACTAATCCATTAAGCATAATTTTTGCATTACTGTTTGCTCCTACAATTAGACCATCTCCATTAATAGCTAACAAACCTACACTAGTTGTAGATAGATATTCTTGTCGAGGATGAAAGGATAAAATTAATTCGTGCTCAAACTTTTTTAAAAATAATTTTGTTTCGATACTTCTGGTTGCAAGTTTTACTAAGGCTAGAGTATGTTGTTCTCTAGACATATAGTCGGTAGAAGCATCTATAATTCCAATAGTCTTGCCATCATAATTAATTATAGGACTCGCAAAACACGATATATTTTCATGTGCTGTAAAAAAATGTTCCTTACCAGAGACTATTGTTGGTTTTTTCAACTCTACAGATAATCCTAAACCATTTGTACCACAGACTTTTTCTGCCCAAATTGATCCGGGTATTACTGTTTTACCCACATCTGTTTGAAGACAAGTTTTGTCATACATTGTATCAAGTACTAAACCATTTTCGTCTGAATAAGCTACCATAAAATTGGTACCAGCAATTTGTGAGTATAAAAGTTCTAATTCAGGAAGAACTATTTTTCTAAGAGTCGCATTTTTTTCTTTAATCTTTTTTAACTCAATAGATGATATTACGCTTTGCCTTGGATCTTGAAATGGATTAAGACCTTCAGCAATGCATCTTGACCAGCTATCAGAAATCTCTTTGTCCATCTCATAGGACATCATTCCTCTTTTTTTAAGAATATTTTTAAATTCTTTGTTTACTGATGATAAATTTCCCATTTTTAAAAAGATAAATAAAAATATAGTAATCAACAACTAACCACAGGTTGTATTTGTAAACTATTTGAACACTTAAAAGCGGCATTGACTCCATCTGAATTCAATTTTTTAATAAGATTATTAAAAATAAACGGGAGAGAAAACGATGAAAGCACAGGTTTTGCACAAGTATGACCCAGAAATGAAAGAAAAAGTTTGGGTTACAGGTGAAGAAATGCCAGATCCAAAAATTGAGAAGGCATCAGATGTAATTGTTAAAATTGGTGCTGCAGGAGTTTGCAGAACAGATTTACATATAATTGAGGGTGTATGGAAACATATTCAAGATCCAGATGGAACTTTGTTACCATGTGTAATGGGACATGAGAATGCAGGATGGGTAGAAGATGTTGGCAATGATGTTACAGAATATAAAAAAGGTGATCCAGTTATTTTACATCCTTTAATTTCAGGAACTGGAGGCACTTGTTTAGATTGTAGAAGAGGAAATGATATGCATGCTGCTGCTGGTGCTTTCCCTGGATTAAGTATTAAAGAGGGAGGATACTCAGAATTATTAAAAACAAGTGTTAGAAATTTAATTAAGCTTCCAAAAGTTCTAGCGCCTAAAGACGTTGCACCTTTTTCAGATGCAGGTCTTACAGCATACAGAGTTGTTAAAAAAGCGACTCGGCACTTACTGCCAGGACAAAGTTGTACTATAATTGGTGCTGGAGGTTTAGGACATATTGCTATTCAATGTTTAAAGGCGATGTGTGCCGCTGATATTATTATAGTTGAAAAATCTGAAGCAGCATTAAAACATGCAATGGAACTTGGTGGTGATCACGGAGTTTTAATTGATGGAAACGAAATCGAAAAAGTTCAAGAAATAACAAAAGGAAAAGGTTCTGAAGCAGTTATCGATTTCGTAGGTGAAAAGGGATCTACTGCCATGGGAATTCAAATGACTTCTAATGGTGGTTTTTACTACATTGTTGGATATGGAGAAGAAATTAAATCACTTGCAGTTGATTTAATAATTTCTGAGAAAACAATTGTAGGTAATTTAGTGGGAACGTGGTCTGAGTTATATGAATTGATGGAGTTAGCTGATCGAGGTAAAGTTAAGCTGTCCATGCAAGAGTATAAATTAGACGATGCTAATAAAGCACTTCATGATCTTAACGACGGTAAAGTTAAGGGACGAGCTGTTTTAGTTCCGTAATTAAGTAAAGTAAAAGTAAAAGAGAGGTGATAATGAAAATAATAAAAACTTGCTTAACGGCTATTATATCAAGTGTAATGATATTTAGTCCTATGGCATATGCAGATAAGTGGAGTGATCAGTTTCCACATATCAAAGCTACTGGGGATATCCCTGGCGAGTGTTCTTACGAATCTATGTCGAAGAAAAATTACAAAGGTAAGACGCTAAAAATAAATACACACGCTGTGCCAGTTATGGGAGAGCCTACAGCTCTACATGCTGAACAGTTTGCTAAACTTACAGGAGCTAAAGTTGATGTAACTCATACCCCGGCAGGAGATTTATATGCTAAGGCGATGGTTCCATTTCAAGCAGGTCAAGCTCCTTATGATATAGTTTTTGGATTTTCTAATTTTATAAATGATTGGAGAAGATATCTAGAACCTGTACCAAAAAAATATGTAGAGATGAAACAAATGCAAGACGTTACTCCATCTCATATTGGTATAGCATCTTGGGATGGTGTTATGTATCAGTTCCCAGTTGATGGTGACAGACATTACTTAAAATATAGAAAAGATGTCATTGACAATCCAGAAATGCAAAAAAAATATAAGGCTGAAACTGGAAAAGAGTTAAGAGTCCCACAAACATGGAAAGAATATGGTGAAATTGCTAAATTCTTTAATGGATGGGATTGGGATGGCGATGGAGAAAAAGAGTATGGATCTGCAGAAGTTATGAAAAAAGATGACTTAATGTATGCAGCTTTTTATTCTAGATCTGCCGCTTACTCAAAAAACCCTAAAACTCCAGGTGGTTTTTTCTTTGATTTAAAAACTATGAAACCATTGATTAACAATCCAGGTTTTGTGGAAGCTTTAACTGACTGGGTTGCAGCTACTAAATATGTTCCTCCGGGAGGAATTAACTTTGGTCTAGGTGATGAAATTGGATCATTCGGTGGTGGACAAACTTTGTTTAGTTTCTCATGGGATGATGCATTTGTTGCTGCTATGCAACCTGACAGCCCAATTAACAACAAAGTTGGTGCTGCTCAATTACCAGGCGCAATGAAAGTTTGGAATAGATCAACGAACTCTTGGGATCAAGGCTTTAACCAAGCTCCTTTCTTCGTATGGGGATGGGCAGTTGGTGTTGCTAAGAAAAGTAAAGAAAAAGAAATGGCTTTTGATTACTTATGTTTCTTTGCAAACGAAGCAAATCACCAAGCTGACATAGGTATTGGTCGTTTCGGAGTCAATCCATTTAGAAATGATGACTTTAAAGCAGATGTTTGGACTCAAATTGGTTGGGATAAAGATATTGCCCAATCATATGTTGATACCCTGGCACAAATGGAAGAAAGTAAAAACAGAGTATTTCCATTAAGAGTTCCAGGAACATTTGAGTTCAATGCTGCACTAGCTACTGCAGCATCCAAGGCGCTAGCTGGACAGTTATCTCCACAAGCAGCATTAGATGAGGCTGCTAAACAGTGGGAAGATATACTTAACAGAGTAGGTAAAGACAATGTCAGGAAAGCTTACGCTGTTGGTGTAGCGATGGAAGACAACAAACTGTAAAACACTTTATGTGGCCGTCAAATTGACGGCCACAGCAAAATTAATCTAAAATTTTTGTTATGAATTTTAAGCATAAGTATATTTTTTTATTCCCAGGTTTATTTGTGCTTATAGGAATACTTATATTTCCAATTATATTTACAATTAGATTAAGTTTATCTGGCTGGAATAGCTATACGCCAGAAATGAATTTTATAGGAATTACAAATTATATAAGGCTATTTACTGATGATCCTAGATTCTGGGAGTCTTTCTTTAGGTTAAGTTTTTTATCAGTATCAACAGTAATTTTGCAATACATAATTGGTTTTGCGTTAGCTCTTATGGTCTGGAGAGAAATAAAATTTAAAAGATTTTTTAGAGTAATTTTCTTGATACCTATGATGACAACCCCAGTTATAATGACTGTGATTTGGAGAACCTTTTTCCACGAGTCACTAGGACCTGTAAATGATTTATTAGGACATATTGGAATTGGCCCTATTCTATGGTTAAGCGACCCTGTTATTGCTAAATTTACTGTTATAATTGTTGAGGTTTGGCAATGGACGCCGTTTATGTTTCTATTATTGTTAGCTGGTTTATTGTCTCTTCCCAAAGAACCTTTTCTTGCTGCGGCAATAGATGGAGCAAGCACTTTTAGGAAATTTGTGTATGTTACTTTTCCGCTAATGGCTCCTATTTCGATTGGGGCAATAATCATAAGACTTATTGAGGCTTCAAAAATAATGGATACAGTTTTTGTTCTTACATCTGGAGGACCCGGAACTGCAACAGAAACGTCAAGTTTTTATATTTATATTAAAGGATTAAGAGAATTTCAAATGGGTTATGCTGCAACTCTTTCTTTTACTTATCTGGTTATAATGATCATAAGTTTAACAATCATAGCAAAAGTTTTAACCAAACTAATGATTAAGGAATAATGGAAAAACTATACAAAATTTTAAAATATACATTTATTACTTTATGGACAGTATTTATAGTTGCTCCATTTTTGTGGGCAGTTTCAACTTCTTTCAAAGATTTCCAATCTGTTAATAGTAAAGTTACATACATTCCATGGTTGGATTTCGAACCAACACTAGAAGGATGGCGTGTATTAGTTAAATCACCTGCAAGGGGTGGTGTTGATATTGTAGAACCTTACTTTAATAGTATTTTTGTTACCTGTACTGCAAGTCTGATAAGTATAGTTTTAGGTACTTTAGCTGCTTATGCTTTATCAAGATTTACTTTTAAAGCAGGTTTTGTTCGAAATAACGACATTACATTCTTTTTTATATCTCAAAGAATTATGCCACCAATTGTTTTATCAATACCTTTCTTTATTTTTTTAAGCACCATAGGTTTGTTAGATAGTTTATTAGGTTTAGTAGTGGTTTATATTGTTTTATTAATGCCAATTGCTGTTTGGATAATGGTAGATTTTTTTAACCGAGTTCCAAAAGAGCTAGATGAAACTGCATTGATAGATGGATGTAACCCTTATCAGGCTTTTTATAAAGTAGTATTACCTAATTCCATACCAGGATTAATAGTAGCTGGAATGTTTTGTATTATATTTGGATGGATAGATTTCTTCTTTGCTTTTATTTTGACATTTACTGAAGTTCAATTATTGCCGGTAAAAGTTGTAGCATTAAATTCATCCATTACCCCATGGTGGAGCTTATCTGCCTCAGCATTAATATCAGTAGCTCCTTTAATTATTGTAGCATTTGTCGTAGAGAGATATTTATCTAAAGGAAATTTATCTGGAGCATTAAAATAATGAATTTAATCGGAGAAAATTTAACCTACAAACCTGATAAACAGTTTCATCTTAACAACGTGTCATTTGAATTTAAAAAAGGTAATTTATATACAATCCTAGGAAGAACTTTATCTGGAAAAACTACATTTTTAAAAACAATAGCTGGTCTGCTTAATCCTGATAGAGGAAACATATCATTTGAAGGCAAAGATTTTAGTAAAATTCCGGTATGGGAGAGAAACGTGGCAATGGTTTACCAGCAATTTATAAATTATCCTCATCTTAATGTTTATGAGAACATAATTTTCCCTCTTAAACAAAGAAAACTAAGCGGAGATAAAATTAAGACAGATGTGGACGAGGCTCTAAAGACTGTTGGTTTAAGTGGTTTTGAAAATCGTAAAATTCAAGAATTATCTGGAGGTCAACAGCAAAGAGTTGCCCTGGCTAGATCTTTAGCAAAGAAAGCAAAAATACTACTTCTTGATGAGCCATTGGTTAATCTTGATTATAAACTTAGAGAGCAATTGAGAGAAGAATTTAAAAGAATATTTTCTAAAGGTCTATCGGCAGAAGCAATTTTAATCTACTCAACAACTGATCCACAAGAAGTTATGGAGTTAAATGGTGAAGTTATTGTCTTAGATGAAGGAAAAGTTTTACAAAAAGGTCCCGCAAAGGAAATATTTGAGAACCCTATAAACTTGAAAGTAGCTGAAATTTCAAATGATCCACCAATGAATATATTAAAAGGAACAAAAAGTTCAGACAAATTAAATTTTGAAAATATCTCTATTAATATACCTACACATTTCAAAAATCTAGAGGATCAAGACTATAATTTTGGAATAAGAGCTTCTGAGATAAAATTAAGTAATAATGGAGAGGAATTTGAAATAGAACTTGCTGAAATAAGTGGTTCAGAAACCTTGCTTCATTTAAAAAAGGGAGACTCAAAAGTAATTGCATTAATAGAGGAAGTAATGAATTTTAAAATTCATGAGAAGGTAAAAATCAAATTTAATGAAAATAAATTCTATGCATTTAATAAAGAAGAAGAATTAATTTCTTCTCCTTATGGAGTATATAATGGCTAAAATTCAATTATCAAATATTTCTCATACTTATAATCCCCTTGATTTAAATCCTACCTATGCATTAAATCCATTTTCGATGACATGGGAAAATGGAAAAAGATATGCAATTTTAGGCCCATCTGGATGTGGTAAAACTACAATGTTGAATATTGTTTCGGGTTTAGTTAAACCCTCAAAAGGAAATGTTTTATTTGATGGAAATGATGTTACTAATCTTATCACTGAAGAAAGAAATATAGCACAAGTTTTTCAATTCCCAGTAATTTACAACACGATGACTGTATATGATAATTTAGCTTTTCCTTTGAAGTGTAGAGATTTTTCTAAAGAAAAAATAGAGGAAAGAGTTAAATCAGTTTCAGACACATTAAGACTCTCATCCTTTTTAAATATGCCAGCAAGGAAGCTTACAGCTGATCAAAAACAACTTATTTCACTAGGAAGAGGACTAGTAAGGGAAGATGTTGCTGCCGTACTAATGGATGAGCCATTAACAGTAATTGATCCAGATTTAAAATTTAGATTGAGACGGAATTTAAAAGAAATTAACGAACAATATAAGACGACATTAGTTTATGTAACTCATGATCAGAATGAGGCAATGACATTTGCTGACAATATTATTGTAATGGACCAAGGTGAAATAGTTCAAGTCGGTCTCCCTAAAGATTTATTTGAAAGACCCAAAACTACTTTTGTTGGTTATTTTATTGGGTCTCCTGCAATGAATTTATTTGAAACTCAATTATCCTCTAATAATAGTGTAAAAATTAATGATACAATAATAAAGACAAGTACAAATTTGTCTAAATTGAAAAACAATAATTTAAAATTGGGCATTAGATCAGAATTTGTAAAAGTAGCAAAAGATGAGAGTGAAAATTTAGTAGAAGTTATTATTCAAAAAATAGAGGATTTTGGAAACTTTAAATTATTAACTGCAAGTATGGGAAGTTTAACCATAAAATCAAAAGTGAATAGAGAAACTGAAATTCCAGCTCAAAATGTAAAGTTATATTTTCCAGCTGATAAATGTTGTGTTTATGAGGACAACAAACTAGTTTAGACCTAATATTTACTACTTGTGATTGTATTTAAACCTTCTGTTACCATTTTGACCTAGACTCTTTAGAACAATTATAATTAAATCCCCAAAGTTAATTAACTAAGAGGAGAAATAATGATTAAAGAAAAAAAATCATTGAAGGGTAAGTCACCTTCAAGACGTAAGTTCTTTAAAGCTGCTGCTGCGACTGGTGTTGCTGCTGTAGCTGCATCATCTTTAGCTGCTCCAGCTGTTGCTCAAGAAAGAGTTGAGGCAGCAATGGTAGCTACTTGGCCAAGAGATTTTCCTGGTCTAGGAACTGGTGCACAAAGACTTGCTCAAAGATTATCAGATATGAGTGACGGAAGAATACAAGTTACTTATTATGCTGCAAATGAAAGAGTTAAAGCATTTGACTCATTTGATGAAGTTGCTTCTGGTAACTCTCAAATGTATCACGGTGCAGACTACTACTGGGTTAAAAAACACCCAGCATTTGGATACTTTACTGCATGTCCATTTGGTTTCACTTACTCTGAAATCAATGCTTGGATCCATCATGGTGGTGGGCAAGAACTTTGGGATGAATTAACTGATGATTTCGGTACTCAAAGTTTCATAGCAGGTAATACTGGAGTTCAAATGGGTGGTTGGTTTAATAAAAAAATTAGATCAGCTAACGACCTTAAAGGTTTGAAAATGCGTATGCCGGGATTAGGAGGACAAGTACTAGGAAAACTTGGTGGTTCTCCAATTTCACTACCTGGTGGACAAATTTATGAAAACCTTGTTTCTGGTGCAATTGATGCAACAGAATGGGTTGGTCCATGGAATGATGAGGCTATGAAGTTCCATGAAGCTGCTAAGTACTATTACTATCCTGGTATGCACGAGCCCGGCTCAATGTTAGCATGTGGTGTTAACAAGTCTTGGTTCACAAGCTTAACAAAATCAGACCAAATGATAATTAAAACTGCTTGTGCATGGGCAGATGAAATTACAATGGCTGAGTACAATGCTAAGAATGGTGCAGCTCTAGCGAGACTAGTAAATGAAAATGGTGTTAAACTTGAGAAGTTTAATGACAAAGTTTACGATGCTTTTGCTAAGGGTGCTCAAGAGGTATACGACGAAGTTCAACAACACAGTGATCTTGCTGCTAGAACACACGCAGCTTTCGTTAAAGCTAGAAAAGAGATCGGTTCTTGGACTAACTTGTCTGACTCACCGTATATTAGTCAAAGAAATAGAGCTTTAGGAATTAGCTAAAGTTAGATTTTATAAAAAATTTAAATGGGGCCCTATTTAGGGCCCTTTTTATAATTACCAAATTTCAAGTAGCTTATGTTTGAGAAAAACAAACTGTCATTAGTTATAAGAGTGTTTAGTTACTCAATATTAGCTACTACATTTGTTTTTTTAATTAACAATGTATTAACTGTATGGTTTGATTGGCCAGGAGTTAAAAATTTATTTTCACATTATGGTTTGTTTGGATTTAAAAAATTAAGTAAACCATTATCAGATTCAGTTTTAAGTTTTGCCTTTTTACAATTATTTTTTTATTTAATTTCAGTATTGTTGGTAATTTTTTATGTAAATAGATCGATAAAACAATCATTAACAGCAGACTCAGAAATTTTAAATAAATTTACTGCCTATATAATTCGTTCATCTTTCTGGGCAGTATTAATTGTTGGAATAGCAGATTTAATTATTTCATTTTTAGTTGTTGAAAAGTTAGTTGAACCATTATTTGGAGAGTATCTTAAAATAAAATTAGTAGTTCCAGCTTTTAGAATTACGTTTGTTCATTTTCCATTAATTTTACTTTCGTTTGTGGTTGGATATTTTACAAGATCCGTAGGTTTTATATGGTTGGCGGTACTTGTTGTAGCTAGTGAGTTTTTTATAGTTTTATCTAGATTTATATTTGAGTACGAACAGGCCTTTCAAGGAGATTTAGTTCGTTTCTGGTATTCGGCACTTTATTTATTTGCAAGTGCTTATGCTTTAATTCATGAAGGACATGTTAGGGTTGATGTTTTATATACGGGATTTAGTGAGCGTAAAAAAGCATGGACTAATTCAATTGGATCTTTGATCTTAGGTATTCCATTATGTCTCATAGTTTTATTTCTAGGAATGGGAGGAAAAGCAAGCATTATTAATGGTCCTGTTATTTCTTTTGAAATTACACAGCAAGGATCTAACGGCTTATATTTACTTTATTTGATGGCAGTATATTTGGCTGTATTTGGAGTTTCAATGTTAATTCAATTTACAAGTTACTTTATGAGTAGTAGCGACAAACTTTTAAAAAATTAAAATATGGAACATTTATTTTTAGCTTTACTTGTAATTATAATGATAGGTGCATTAGCATCAGGTTTCCCTGTTGCTTTTGCTTTACCTGGCTCGGCGATTATTTCAATAGGTCTTGCAGCTTTTTTTGGATACCTTTTTGAGGGAGATGTAAGTGCTTATTACGCAACCGATGGTCCTAAAGAGTGGTTAACGGCAGGAATTACAAATTTCAGGAGTAATTATTGGGACGTAGAAACAGATACTCTAATAGCTATTCCGTTATTTATTTTTATGGGAATCATGCTTCAAAAATCTAAGATTGCAGAAGATCTTCTAGTTACGATGGGACAACTATTTGGTCCAATTCCAGGCGGATTGGGTATTTCAGTAATTTTTGTTGGAGCATTACTTGCAGCCACTACAGGTATAGTTGGAGCCACAGTTATTGCGATGGGGTTAATTTCATTACCAACTATGTTAAATAATAAATATGACAAAAGTCTCGCAAGTGGAATTGTGTGTTCTTCAGGAACTTTAGGTCAAATAATTCCTCCATCAATTGTTTTAATTATTATTGCAGATCAATTAGCTAGTGCAGCTGATGTAGCTAATACAATTCGTCAGACGGATTATAAAATTTTAACTGGCGAATTTAATATGCCTGGAGAGTTTAGAGTAGGTTCTACTAGTGCTGGTGATATGTTTTTAGGAGCATTGTTACCTGGGCTAGTTTTGGTTGGTTTATACATGTTGTATGTTTTTGTTTTTGCAAGAATAAACCCAAAAGCTGCACCGCCAGTATCATTTAAAGGAAACTTTGATTTTAAATTTTGGATAAAAGTTATTGGGGTAATAATTCCACCTCTTGCCTTAATATTTGCTGTTCTTGGATCTATATTAATGGGGATTGCAACTGTGAATCAAGCTGGTTCTATTGGAGCGATTGGTGCAACTATGATGGCTGGTTACCGTCTACATAAAGGAAGAAAAGATGCATACTACCCAATAATAATCTCAGTTATTTCAGTAATTCCTATATTTTTTATCGCAAAAAATTATAACTTAAATATTAAAGCTATTGATACGAGAGATTTAACAGCAATATTCATTGCAGGTTTTTTTACATTCACTTTTTTAATTGGAATTATATGGAGCTTCTGGAGATCTTATAAGATCGACAATGTCTTAAAAGAAGTTGTTACAGAAACATGCGTAACTACGTCAATGGTATTTATAATTCTTTTAGGTGCAGCAATGTTAACTTCTGGTTTCAGAGCTTTTGGAGGAGAAGAATTAGTAAGAGATTTTTTACAAGATTTACCTGGAGGTTTTTGGACACAGTTTGTTGTTGTAATGGCTGTAATTTTTTTATTAGGTTTCTTTCTTGATTTTATTGAAATTGCAGTAGTAGTAGTTCCTATTATTGCACCGATATTATTAGCTGAACCAGGTGCAAATGTGAGTGCAATTTGGTTAGGTGTAATGATTGGAGTAAACTTACAAACATCTTTTCTAACTCCGCCATTTGGGTTTGCATTATTTTACTTGAAAGGAGTTGCTTCAAAATTAGTTACTACTTTAAATATATGGAAAGGGGTTGTACCTTTTATAATTCTTCAACTTATTGGTCTTGGAATTGTTGGTTTTTACCCATCATTAGTAAACTATTTACCAGCAAGAACATATTTGACTTCTGCTGTAGCTCCTCCACCGATGAATCCAAAATTACAATATTGCTTGCAAGATTATAAATTTGCAATTTACAACAATAATGAAAATGAAATTAAAAACGCTATAAATAATTTTCAAAAATTAGTACCTTCAAACTTACCAGTTGATAAACTAGATATATTTGAAGAACATTTTGATAATGCTCTAGGAACTTTTGCAATAGTTAAAAAACTACAAAAAACCGAGGAAGAATATAACTTATTTGCAGAGGATTATAGAGACCTTCATTTCTCTGTAAGGAAAAAACAGAAGAAAATTAGAAAAATTGAGAATAAAATTAAAAAAACAAAATCAGAAATTAGAAATTTAAATAAAGACGATGTATCAAGTAAAAATAAATTAGAACTTAAAATAGAAAATTATAAATTAGAAATTGCTGAAATAAAAAATCAAATACCTGAAACTTGGACATCACGAAATAAAGAATTTGAAACACTTCATAAGGCTAAAAATACAAGAACAAAGCGTTACAGAAAGAATGTCGACGAAGCATATGATAACTTAGATCAAATAGCATTGTTTATAAATGATCATGAAAAGTTAAAAAATCTTTCGTCTGAAATTAAAGACTTAAAATATTCTATAAACAATAAAGACTATGAAAATTCAATTTCAATAATTGATAATATTTTTGAAAAATTGAGTGAGATTTCAGGCACTGAAGAATTTGCCAATAAACTCGATGATTTAATAACTGTTATAGATAATGATGAAGTTGATGAACAAAAATTATTACTTGCTAGCTCTGAAACTTTCACCTTATTTGATCAAGAAGTTTCTTGGAGAGAAGATGCTAATAAAAATTTATTACCTGAGTTAATAAAATATAACGAAGTTATTAAAAATAATATTGGATTAAGGCTTCAGTCAAGATTGACCAAAGAACAAGCTAAATTTGTTGCAAGATGCAACTCAGTGCATAGAGATATATCATTAAACTTTTAATTAGTAAGTTTATCAGTTAATTCTGATCTAGTATAAAGACCTAAATCTTCAGCTTTAGATTTCAATTTCTCATTAATCTCTTTTAATTTTGGAACATTCAAATCTAGCTTATTTGCAATTTCAATAATTGATCCAATTATAGGATCTATTTCAAGGGGTTTGCCTGCATTTAAGTCTTGAGCAGTAGAAGGTTTATGACCAATAATTGATACTCCACCTTTAATTCTATCTTCTACTGATATATTAAATTTTATACCAATTTTTTCACCAACATATTGGCATTCTTCCATTAGTATTTTTATAAGATTATATGTTTCTGGATCATTACCCATTTCATCCATAGTCATATTAGTTAGAGCGCTTACCGGATTAAATGAGCAATTTCCCCAAAGTTTTACCCATATTTCATCCCTTAAATTTTTCTTCTGAGGAGCTTTTAAGCCTCCTTCTATAAACAAACCCGAGATCATTTTAAGTCTATCTGATCTGGATCCATCTGGTTCACCTAGTGAAAATCTTTCACCATTTCCGTTATGTTTAATAATACCTGGTTCTAAAATTTGACACGCTGGATAGACCACACACCCTATTGCCCTTTCTGGTCCTAGTGTTTCCCAAATTTTTCCACCAGGATCTACAGTTTCTACAATTTTGTCATCAAGCTTGGTCCCTGTATTTGCTTTATAAAAATACCACCAAGGCAATCCATTAATTGCACAGATAATAGACGTTTTATTTCCAATAATTGGCTTTAAGCTTTCAGAAATTTTACTAATAGCATTGGCCTTCACAGATATGATTATAAAATCCTGCTGCTCTAAATCTTTAGGATTGTCAGTAACATCAAATTTATGATTAATCTTATTATCATCTCTTATAAAAGTAAGACCATTTTTTTCAATAGCTTCTTTATGGTCTCCTCTAGCAATCAAGGAAACTTTTGAATTAGTTCTTTTAAGACTTGTAGCAATAAAACCACCTATTGATCCAGCTCCAAATATACAAATTTTGGTCATTAATTTATCAACCCGAATTTTTTAGCCAAAGTATTTCTCTGTAGTTTTCCTGTTGCTCCTTTAGGTATTTCATTTACAAAAAATATTTTTTTTGGAACCTTAAACTTTGCAAGTTTTTCATTTGCATAAATTTTTACGTCTTCCTCTGTACAGTTCATTCCCTCTTTTACAATAATAGCAGTTGCAATTTCTTCTCCAAGCATTTTATCCTCATATCCAAAACATACAGCTTGTTCAACGAAAGGATGATCCATTAGAACATTATCCACCTCTAATGGAGATATTTTTTCTCCACCTTTATTAATTATTTCTTTCAATCTTCCTGAGATTTTTAAATATCCATCTTTATCAAAATAACCTTGATCACCAGTTCTAAACCAACCATTAGTAAAACTTGTTTTGTTTGCTTCTTCATTATTCTCATAGCCAAGTGTTACGTTTTCACCTTTTATACATACTTCACCTTCTTCACCTTGTTTCATTATGTCCCCATTTTCATTCATGATACATACTTCTGGACCTGCTGGAAGGCCAACAAATCCAGCTTTTTGTTGCTTTGGTGGTAATGGATTAGATGTCATTTGATGTGTTGCTTCAGTCATTCCATATGCTTCAATAATAGGACAATTAAATGCTTCATTTAAATCTTTGAATACAGCAGGAGGTAATGAAGCTGAAGAAGATCTAATTAATCTTAAATTTAAGTTTTTTGCTACTTCTCTTTTTTTGTTTGCTCTTAATAAAATTGCTTGATGCATCGTTGGTACACCTGAATACCAAGTAATTTTTTCTGATCTAGCCAAGTCGAGAAATTTTAATGCATTAAAACCACTAGACGCACATACTGATGCGCCAACTTTCATTGATGTTGCTAAAACCGCGATAAGGCCGTGAATATGAAACAACGGCATAATATTTAAACAATGATCATTTTCTGAAAGACTTAAACTTTTTGAAATATTTTCAGAAGATGAATAAATATTATTATTTGATAATGGAACAATTTTTGGTCTAGATGTAGTTCCTGAAGTATGGAGGACTAAAGCTTCGTCATTTTCGTTTGGTGATGAATAATCACTTTTACTTTCAAATAAGTCAAACAAGCCTTCAGGTTGGTCTTTATGAGTTTTTAATTCACAAATTTCTATATTTAATTTTTTTTGCAACTTCTACTGATGGGTTATTTGAATTTTTCTCAACAATTATCATTTTAGGATTTAAATCTTTAAGATAAAACTCATATTCTTCTGATTTATATGATGGATTAAGAGGAGCAGCAGACATATAACTTGAAATTCCTAAGAAACTAGTGGCCATAGCTGGTCCATTTGGCAGAACTATTGCTGCTCTATCTTTATTAGTTAATCCAGTCCCTGATAATTGTTTTGAAATATCTTCAATAAATGTTTTTAAATCTCTGAAACTAATTTTTGAATTATTCTCTGATGAAATTGCAGCTTTGTCGTTATCAGTATTTTTAAAAATGTTTTTAACAATCCTTTTTGATGACATTTAATATCCTTTTGCGTACCCATCTTTTCTAGGATCTGATCCACCTAAGAGATCACCTTCATTTCTATTGATTTTTATAGCTTGACCACCACCATGTGTTCCATCAATATATTCTACATTATGACCTATTTCTTTGAGTCCTTGGAAAATCTTTTTATCAACGGTTTTTTCGAGTTTATAAATATTATTAAAGTGAAAAGCTCTTGGAAAACTCAAAGCTTCTTGTGGTCCCATCCCAAAATCAATCATATTATTTAAAACATGAACTTGTCCCACTGGTTGATATTGGCCTCCCATAACGCCATAACTTAAAGTTGCTTTGTTGTCTTTATCAATGACCATACCAGGAATAATAGTGTGTAATGGCCTTTTTAAGCCTGCAATACAGTTTGGATGTCCATATTCTACTCTGAAATTTGTACCCCTATTATGTAAAAGTATTCCACTTTTATTTGTAGTAATACCTGATCCGAACACATAACAAACAGAATTGATTATTGATACACTATTCAAATCTTTATCTACTACTGTTAGATATATTGTTTCTGGATGAGCTGGAATATTTAAGTCACCAACATCACTGCATGAATTTAAACTAATTTTATTAAAAATTTCTTCAATATTTTTATTACTTAAAATTTCTTCCAAATTAAAGTTAACAAAATTTGGATCACCCAAAATAGTTTCTTTAACTTTATAAGCTTGTTTTGTAACTTCTGCCTCAAGATGAAATCTTTCTGTACTATTTAATTTATAATTTTGAATATTTAGTTTTTCTAATAATTTCATCATAATCAATACCGTAACACCAGGGCCATTTGGAGGACATTGATGAATAAAATCACCCTTATAACTAGATTTAATTGTATCCGATCGTATTGTACTCTGTTTCGAAAAATCTTCAAAAGTATGTACACCACCTAATTCATTTAAAGTTTCAATTATATCTTTTGCAGTTTCACCTTCATAAAATTCTTTACTCCCCTTTTTACTAATTGCTTCAAGCGTTTCCCCTAATCCAACATTTTTCATTAATTCATTTTCTTGATAAGTACGACCATCTTTCAAAAAAATTTTCTTTGAATTTTCATTACCATTGATTTTATTCAAACTATTTTTCCAAGCATTAGATACGACTTTAGTAACTTTATGACCATTCTTTGCAATATCAATTGCACCTAAAAATAATTGCTCAAAATCTAGCTTACCAAACTCTTTATGAATTTTTTCCCAAGCATCCACTGCGCCTGGAATTGTAACTGAATGTGGACTGGTTAGTCCAATTTTATCAATATTTTTATCTTTAAAAAAATTATAATTTAATTTTTCTGGCGCTAGGCCTGATCCATTAAAAGATACTGGATCCTTTTTATCCATTTTGACTATTGCAAAGCAGTCGCCACCAATACTCGTTGCATTAGGTTCTACTACAGATAAAACAATCGAGGCGGCAATCGAAGCATCTACTGCATTTCCTCCTATTTTAAGTATTTTTAATGCTTCTTCTGTAGCTAAAGGATGTGAAGTTGCAGCCATTGCATTTGAAGAACGTGCATCTTTGTCTTTTGTTGATTGATTATTCATAGTAATGATTAATTCTTAAAAATTTATAAATGATTACTAAAGTAAATAAAAGCATTATCATATTTTGTGTTTTCGCCTTTGGATTTTTACTATCTAATCTGGTTAGATCTATAACTGCAACTTTAACTCCCGTCCTAACCTCTGAGTTTGATCTAACTGCGGGAAATCTGGGATTATTAGCAGGAGGCTATTTTATTGGTTTTTCTGTAATGCAAATTCCTGTAGGGCTTTTATTAGATAAAATTGGACCAAAAAAGGTAATTGGTTATTTTTTAATAATAGCATTGATTGGAACAATATCATTTGCACTTGCAAAAAGTTTTACTGGATTATTTGTTTCTAGAATATTTATTGGTGTAGGCGTTAGCGCTTGTATGATGGGACCTCTTACTGGATATAGAGTATGGTTTGCAGAAAAATATCAACAAAGAGCGAATTCCTGGATGTTGATGGTAGCAAATATTGGATTTGTGTCGTCGACTTTACCTGTTCAAATACTATTGCCATACATCGGATGGAGATGGATTTTTATTTTAATAGCTATACTTATTTTATTTAGCATAATTTTAATTTTCTTATTAATTCCTAATTGGGAGCAAAAAGAGAGTACCTCAATAAAATCTGAAAAAGAGTCATTAAGCCAAATATGGAAAAATAAATTTTTTATAAGCATGATTCCTCTTGCTTTTATTAATTATGGAGGAATTCAAGCAATTCAAACTCTATGGGCTGGTCCATGGATGTTAAATATTGCCGGTTATACACCTCTTCAAAGTGCCACAGGATTATTTTGGATAAATATTACTATGTTGATTTCATATTTTATTTGGGGATACATTTTACCAAAAATTTCAGAATACGGTATTAGTAGTATTAAATTAATTAAATTAGGCTTGCCTATAAGTTACTTGTCGTTATTCCTGATTATTTATTTTGGTAATAATGCAGGAGCATTTTTATTTACTTTATACATAATGACATCAATTGTAATTTCTTTAACTCAGCCAGCAATTGCGCTAAACTTTTCAAAAAATCTAGCTGGCAAATCTCTTACTTCATTTAATGTATTTCTTTTTTCTGGGACTTTTTTTATCCAGTGGGGGATAGGATTGGTAATTGATTTATGTAATAATAATGGATTTAACATTTTAAGTAGTTATAGAATTTCATTTTCAGTATTTTTAATTCTTTGTGTATTAAGTTATATTTTTTTTATCTATTTAAATAAAAATGAAAATTAATATTAAAATGACATTAACTAATATATTATTGTTTATATTTTTAATTTATATTTTGATTTGTATTTTTCTTTTTTTTTATCAAAGAAATTTACTGTATCATCCAGATGAGAACAATTATTCTGGAGACACTTTAGAAGTGGGCATAGAAAAAGTAAGTATCCAAACAACAGATAATATTAATCTTTTAGGCTGGTTTCATAATAAAAATTTAAAAAGTTATAAAACAATTGTTTTTTTTCATGGAAATGCTGGAACACTTGAAAATAGAATTCATAAATTAAATCATTTTAAAGACATGGATGTTAATTTTTTAATTATTGCATGGAGAGGGTTTAGTGGAAATAAAGGAAAGCCAACAGAGGAGGGTCTTTATTCAGATGGTAGAAGTACAATAAACTGGCTTAAAGAAAAAGGTCTAAAAGAAGAAGATATAATTATTTATGGAGAGTCATTAGGAACTGGAATTGCTACTGAAATTTCCCAGAATAAAAATTTTGCAGGATTAATCTTAGAAACGCCCTTTACATCAATGATAGAGGCTGCGAAAAATTTTTATCCTTATATTCCTGTAGGTTTAATTTTAAAAGATAAGTATGAAAATAATGAAAAAATTAAAAATATTAATATTCCAGTATTAGTAATGCATGGTGAGGTTGATCAAATAGTTCCATTTTGGATGGGTAAAAAAATTTTTAAATTAGCTAGTCAACCTAAATATTCATATTTTACAAAATATGACGATCATATGATGGAATATGACGATAAACTTGTATTAGCTCTTAAATCGTTTGTTGATAGTTTAAAATAAGCCATAATCTAAACAAACATAATTCAAATTTTTTTTTTAGTTTAATTTATGAAAAATTTTTTCTTATTTTTTATTGTGTTGTTTTCATTAAATAATTTATCAAATGCCACAGAAAATTTAGCATCGATAGATAGCCTTTTTTATATTGATCAAATGAACTCCCACGATGAAAATTTTGCATTATATTTTAAAACCCGTGACAAAGCTGTTTTAGCTCGAGGAGAAAATTCAAATTATATTAATGATTTTCCAAAGGACCTTTATATTTACAACTACAAAACAAAAGATTCTTTACCATTAATTTCTTATGAATGGTTTCCCAAAACTGCAAAATATTTTTTGCAAGAGTATGATTTCCCAGTTTTCCCAGATGACTTTGCTTATTATCTTTTAAAAGATAATAAAACTTTAGTGATGATTAGTGCTGTAAAAAGTTTAAAAGCCAATTTTAAATTTGATATTATCGATAAAAAACTAGAGCTTTATCCTGTAAATGGAAAATTTGATTTTATTATTTCTTCAATAGCTAAAAATTGTGGACATTATGAATTTCAAGAAAATTACAAATGTAGTTTTTATAAACCTTTAATTTCCAGCACTTTAATTAATTAATTTGAGTAAATGCCTCTGCAAATTTTTCGGCCTCAAAAATTTGTAAATCATCCTCTTTTTCACCCAATCCAAGCGCAATAATTGGCAGTTTATATTTTTTAGCAACCGCTAAAAGGATACCTCCTTTTGCTGTGCCATCTAATTTTGTCATAATGAGACCAGTTATTGGAATAATTTTATTAAATTCTTCAACTTGATTAATTACATTTTGGCCAGAAGTTGCATCCAAAACTAAAATAACATCATGTGGAGCATCAGGATCAATTTTTTTAGTAACGTTTGCAATTTTTTTATATTCTTCCATCAAATTTTTTTTATTTTGTAGTCTTCCAGCTGTATCAATTAAAACTTGGTTAAAATTATTGTTTAATGCTTCTTCAATAGCCTTGTAAGCAACTGATGCAGGATCAGAACCTTGAGATGATTTTGTAATTTGAACATCAACTTTGTTTGCCCAATTTTCTAGTTGTTCTATAGCTGC
This sequence comes from uncultured Pelagibacteraceae bacterium, assembly GCA_902589455.1. GTDB lineage: Bacteria > Pseudomonadota > Alphaproteobacteria > Pelagibacterales > Pelagibacteraceae > Pelagibacter. Next base: position 50,449 of record CACISX010000002.1, read on the forward strand.
TGCTCTAAAAGTATCTGATGCAGCTAGCATTACTTTGTTTCCATTACCCTTTAATATTTTGCTTATTTTTCCAATAGTAGTTGTCTTTCCAACACCATTGACACCTGAAATTAATGTTGCATTTAATTTTTCTTTTTTTTTGAAGAATTCAATATTTTCTAAAGGTTTCATAATTGAAATAATATAATTTTTTAAAATATTATTTATTTCGTCGGTTAAATCTTTATTGGGATCAATTTTTGTTTGAGAAATTATTTCTCTTATTTCTGAAGCAGAAACAATACCAACATCAGATTGAATTAAGTAATCTTCAATTTTGTCTAATGTTTTGTCATCAATCTCTTTTTTTACAACTATATCTCTTAAACCCGCTGTAAAAGCTGAGGCACTTTTTTTAAAACCTGATTTAAATTTTTCAAAAATTCCCATTAAATTTTAAAATTTATCTCCTCAATATCTGAAACTGGTCCTTTCATATGAATACTATTGTTTTCATCAATTGAAATTGTCAATCTACCTGTAGAAAATTCAATATCAACTTTATCATTTACCAGTCCGTTTTGTTTTGCGGCAAAAGCTGTTGCGCAAGCTGCAGTTCCACAAGCTTTGGTAAGTCCAGCTCCTCTTTCCCACACTCTAACTTTTATCAATTCTTTGTTAACAACAGTTGCTAAAGTAACATTACATTTTTCTGGAAATAGAGAGTGGGTTTCGATTTTTGGTCCAATTTTTTCAATTTCAAAATTTTCGTTATTATCAACAAAAAAAACTACATGTGGGTTTCCAACATTTACAGCAGTTCCGCCAGAAAATTCGTAATTATTTTTGTCATTAATTTTAATTCCTAAATTATTCGTATTTAATTCTTTAGACAATGGAATCTCATCCCATTTTGTTTTTGCAACACCTATTTCTGTAGAAACCATTTTTTCTCCAACAATATTTGATTTTAATTTGCCAGATAAAGTTGTTAGGACAATTTCTTTTTTGTTATTTTCCTTGCCTAATAAATCAGCAATACATCGCGTACCATTTCCACACGCACCAGACATTCCTCCATCTGAATTATAAAATTCTAGTGAAGCATCTGAAATATCATTTTTTTTAATCAATATTAGTTGGTCACAACCAATAAATTTTCTGTCACAAATCTTTATTATTTGCTCTTTCGTCAAATTTGTAATTGTTTGCCTATTATCTATGATGACAAAATCATTACCTAAACCGTCCATTTTAAAAGCTTTAATATCCATATATAGATATTTAACTTATTTATTGACTTTTTGAACCTCTATTATAGGTTGTTGCCGTTTCCGCAAAAACATTAACTTTGCGGTGTCTTTGGAAACAAAGAGATCGACACTAGTCAGCGAGGGTTCGCCCACTAGTGCGTTACTGCTATGCGTAATAAATATGTTTGAAAATTTAACAAATAAATTTGAAGAAATTTTTTCTTCTCTGAAAAAGGCACCTTCACTTGATGAAGCTCAAGTAGATGAAGGTTTAAGAGGTATTAGGCAAGCCTTACTTGAAGCAGATGTCTCTTTGGATGTTGCAAAAGATTTTATTGAAAAAGTTAAGCCAAAAGCATTAGGCCAAGAGATAATAAGGTCTACCTCTCCTGGGGATATGGTTGTTAAAATTGTTTATGATGAGCTTGTAGACTTATTAGGTGCAACAAATAATGAGATAAACTTAAACGCAGTACCGCCTGTGCCAATGATGTTAGTTGGGTTACAAGGTTCTGGAAAAACAACAACAACAGCAAAATTAGCAAAATTTTTAGAAAACAATAAAAAGAAAAAAGTAATGATGGTCAGTCTAGATATTTACAGACCAGCTGCACAAGAACAACTTAGATCTTTAGGAGAACAAAATAATATTTTAACTTTACCTATTATAGAAGGCCAGCAACCTGCTGATATTTGTAGAAGAGCAATAAGTGCCGCTAATTTAAATGGAGCTGAAATAATTTTATTTGATACTGCTGGTAGAACTCAAATCGATTTACAAATGATGAGTGAGATTAAGCAAATCGAAGCTGTCATCAATCCAACAGAAACTTTCTTAGTAGCAGACTCTTTAACAGGTCAAGTTGCAGCCTCAGTGGCAAAAGAATTTAAAAATACAGTTCATTTATCTGGAATTATTTTAACTAGGGCTGATGGTGATGCAAGAGGTGGAGCCGCAGTGAGTATGAAATATGTTTCAAACGTTCCAATTAAATTTTTAGGTATAGGAGAAAAAATAGATAATCTTGAAGTATTCCATCCAGATAGAATTGCAAACAGAATACTTGGTATGGGGGATATTGTATCCCTTGTAGAAAAGGCGGCTCAAGATTTAGGAGAAGAAAATCTTAAAAAAGCAGAGGAAAATTTAAAAAAAGGTCAATTCTCTATGGAAGATTATTTATCTCAATTAAGACAAATGAAAAAAATGGGTGGCATTGAGGGAATTATGTCTTTTATGCCAGGAGTTTCTAAAATTAAATCTCAAATGGATTCGGCGGGAATTGATGAAAGTATAATTACTAAAAATGAAGCTATTATTTTATCAATGACAAAAAAAGAAAGAGAGAACCCAAAAATAATTGATGGTTCTAGAAAAAAAAGAATTGCTAATGGCTCTGGCACAGATCCAGCCACTATCAATAAATTGCTTAAGCAATTTAAAATGATGTCTGAAATGATGAAAAAGATGTCAAAAGGAAATCTGAAAGGTATGTCTGATAAAGGTATACCGCCAGAGCTATTTAACCAATTAAAGTAAAAAAGGAGAAGAAATGTTAAAATTAAGATTATCAAGAGGTGGAACAAAAAAACGTCCTGTTTATAAGGTTGTTGTTGCCGACAGTCGTTTTGCAAGAGATGGAAGATTTATAGAAAAGGTTGGTTTCTTTAATCCTCTATTACCAAAAGAGAAAAAAGAAAGAGTGGGCCTAGAAGCTGAGAGAATTAAATATTGGCTTGGTCAAGGAGCTCAACCAACAACTAGAGTAGCAAGAATTTTAGGTGAGAACGAACTAATGCCTATGCCTGCAAATGGAAATAATCCAAATAAAGCAGTGCCAAAAAAAGAGAGAAATAAAAAAGAAGAGGATAATAAAGAAGCTCCAAAAGCAGAAGTAGCTCCAGCAGAAGCAGCTCCAGCAGCAGAAGCTCCTAAGGAAGAAGCTCCTAAAGAAGAAGCTCCTAAGGAAGAAGCTCCTAAAGAAGAAGCTCCAAAAGCAGAAGCAGCTCCAGCAGCAGAAGCTCCTAAGGAAGAAGCTTCAAAAGCAGAAGCAGCTCCAGCAGAAGCAGCTCCAGCAGAGGAAAAAAAATAATTTAAAGATTATTTATGTGGCAAGCTCAAGTGTTTACACTTTATCCAGAGGTTTTTCCTGGTCCTTTATCTAAAGGACTTTATGGAAAAGCTTTATCAAATAATTTATGGAAACTTAAAGTTGTAAACATAAGAGATGCAGCTGATGACAAACATAAAACAGTAGATGATACACCTTATGGGGGTGGTTCAGGGATGTTGTTAAAAGCAGATGTTCTTGCAAAGTCTTTAGATGAAAACAAAAATGAGAGTGAGAGAATTTTATATTTATCACCAAAAGGAAAAAAATTTGATCAAAATTTAGCAAAAGAGCTAGCTAATGAAAAATCTCTGTCTTTAATTTGTGGTCATTTTGAAGGTGTGGATGAAAGAATACTTTCAACAAGAAATATTGAGGAAATTAGTATTGGAGATTATGTTTTGTCAGGCGGGGAGTCAGCGGCATATGTAGTTATAGATAGTATTTTAAGATTGCTGCCAGGTGTATTAGGAAATGAAAACTCTAAATTAGATGAAACCTTTGAAAATGGTCTTCTAGAGTACCCTCAGTATACAAAACCTCAAATTTGGGAGGAAAAAGCTGTACCAGACGTGCTATTATCAGGTGATCATAATAAAATTAAACACTGGCGTTTATCTCAATCTGAGGCTATAACACGCGTCCGAAGACCAGATTTATGGGAAAAATATAAGAAGAATTAATTTGATAAATATTAACATGAAAACAATTGAAGAAATAAACCAGCATAACGTTAACAAAATTCTTTCAGAGAAAAAAATTCCAGAATTTTACCCTGGAGACGTTGTTAAAGTTGGTGTTAGAATTACCGAGGGTAAAAAAGAAAGAATTCAATATTTTGAGGGAGTGTGTATTGCTAAAAAAAGCAGAGATCTAAACTCATCTTTTACGGTTAGAAAAATTTCATTTGGAGAGGGTGTTGAGAGAACTTTCCCACTATTTGGAACTTTAATTGACTCAATTAAGGTTATTAGATCAGGTAAAGTAAGAAGAGCAAAACTTTATTATCTAAGAGACAGAACTGGTAAATCAGCAAGGATAGCAGAAAAAATTAGAAAAAAAATTGGTATTGATATCGAGGCAAAACCAGAAACAGTTACAGAGGAAAATGTAGCTCCTGCAGTTGAAGCAACTAAAGAAGAGGCTCTTAAAGCAGAAGCAGCACCAGTAGCAGAGGCTCCTAAAGCAGAAGCAGCACCTAAAGAAGAGGCGGCTCCAGCAGCAGAGGCTTCTAAAGAAGAACAAAAATCAGAAAGCTCTACAGAAAAAAAATAATTTTTTTTTCAATGTCTACAACATTATACGATAAAATTTGGAACGATCATCTAGTTGATCAACAAGATGATGGCACATCTTTACTTTTTGTAGATAGACATTTAATTCATGAGGTGACAAGCCCCCAAGCTTTTGAAGGATTAAGAAATTCTAATAGAAAAGTTAGACACCCAAATTTAACTTTAGCAGTTGCAGATCATAATGTTCCAACAACTGACAGATCAAAAGGTATTTCAGATGAAGAGTCAAAAATTCAAGTAGATACTTTAGAGGCAAATTGTAAAGAATTCGGTGTTCAGTTATTTGGTATGGATGATAAGAGACAAGGTATCGTTCATATCATAGGACCTGAACAAGGTTTTACTCAACCAGGTACAGTTATTGTTTGTGGAGACAGTCATACTGCAACGCATGGAGCATTTGGTGCTTTAGCATTTGGAATAGGAACTTCAGAAGTTGAACATGTTTTAGCAACCCAAACACTTGTTCAGAAGAAAGCTAAAAATTTTAGAATTAATGTTAATGGTGAACTTCCTTTAGGAGTTACTTCTAAAGATGTAATACTTCAAATAATTGGAAAAATAGGTACAGCAGGTGGTACAGGATCTGTTGTGGAATATGCTGGAGATTTAATAAGATCTTTAAGTGTTGAGCAAAGAATGACTATTTGCAATATGACAATTGAAGGTGGTGCAAGAGCAGGATTAATTGCACCAGATGAAAAAATTTTTGAATATTTAAAAGGAAAACCAATGTCACCAAAAAGTGAAAATTGGGATAAAGCTTTGAACTATTGGGAAACTTTAAAAACAGACTCAGATGCTAGTTTTGATAAAGAAATTAGCCTTAACGCAAATGAAATTTCACCCATGATTACATGGGGTACGTCACCACAAGATGTAATAACAATTGATGGAAAAGTTCCAAATCCAAATAATGAGACTGATGAAGATAAAAAAAATTCAATTGAAAGAGCTTTAAAGTATATGGGTTTAAAACCTGACATGGCAGCCACAGATATAAAAATAGATAAAGTATTTATTGGTAGTTGTACTAATGGCAGAATAGAAGATTTGAGAGAAGCAGCAAAAATCGTAAAAGATAAAAAAGTATCAACGCATGTTAATGCTATAGTAGTTCCAGGCTCAGGCTTAGTTAAAGAACAAGCAGAGCAAGAAGGACTAGATAAAATTTTTGTTAGCTCAGGGTTTGAATGGAGAGAACCAGGTTGCTCTATGTGTTTAGCGATGAATGCCGATAAATTAAAGCCAGAAGAAAGATGCGCCTCTACATCAAATAGAAATTTTGAGGGAAGACAAGGTAGAGGTGGTAGAACCCATCTGGTTAGTCCAGGAATGGCCGCAGCAGCTGCAATCTCAGGTAATTTAGATGATGTCAGAAAGTATCAAAATTAAATGCAAAAATTTAATAAATTAAAAAGTATCCCAGCTTATTTACCAATTGTAAATATTGATACAGATATGATAATTCCAAAACAGTTTTTAAAAACTATCAAAAGAACCGGTCTTGGAAAAAATTTGTTTTTTGAAATGAGATATGATGATCAAGGCAAAGAAATAAATGATTTTGTGTTAAACAAAGATCCATTTAATCAATCTAAAATTTTAATTGCTGGAAAAAACTTTGGATGTGGTTCATCAAGAGAACATGCTCCTTGGGCTTTATTAGATTTTGGAATTACTTGTGTAATAAGTTCAAGTTATGCAGATATTTTTTTTAGTAATTGTTTTAAAAATGGAATTTTGCCTATAATCCTTGAAGAAGAAAAAATCAAAGAGCTATCTGAATACGCAAATAGACAAGAAGAAATTTCTATTGATTTGCAAGAGGAAAAAATAGTTTATGGAAATAATGAGCTAAAATTTGAAGTTGATCCATTTAAGAAAAAATGTTTGTTAGAAGGGCTTGATGATATCGCTTTATCACTAAAAAAATCAGAAAAAATAGAAAAGTTTGAAACAAATTTAAAAAACGAAAAGCCTTGGGTATTTAATGATTAAAGTAAAAAAAAGAAAAATACTTTTACTTCCTGGTGATGGTATTGGTCCAGAGGTAATAGCTGAGGTAAAAAAAATTATTAACTGGTTTAATGATAAAAAATCTTTAGATTTTGAAATTGATCAGGAGCTAGTTGGTGGTTGTTCTTATGATAAACACGGTACCCCAATCACTGATGAGGTTTTTTACAAAGCACTAGAAAGTGAAGTAATTATGCTTGGAGCAGTTGGTGGTCCTACATGGGATAACCTAGAATTTTCCAAAAAACCAGAAAGAGCATTATTAAAACTCAGAAAAGAATTAAAGCTTTTTGCTAACTTAAGGCCTGCAATTTGTTTTAAACAATTAGTCGATGCTTCAACCCTAAAGCCAGAAGTAGTTTCAGGACTAGATATAATGATAGTAAGAGAGTTAACGGGTGGTATATATTTTGGTGAACCTAGAGGAATTAAGCCAATTGAAAATGGAGAAAGAAAAGGAATTAATACACACACTTATACGACTAGTGAAATTACTAGAGTAGCTAGGATTGCTTTTGATTTAGCTAGAAAAAGATCAAACAAGGTTACTTCGTGTGAAAAATCAAATGTGATGGAAGCAGGACAATTGTGGAAAGAAGAAGTCCAAGAACTTCATGAAAAAGAATACAAAGATGTAGAATTAAGTCATATGTTAGCAGACAATTGTGCTATGCAGCTTTTAAGAAACCCAAAACAATTTGATGTAATTGTAACAGATAATTTGTTTGGAGATATGTTGTCAGACCAAGCTTCAATGTTAACGGGATCTTTAGGTCTTTTACCATCAGCATCTTTGGGCGCAAAAAATAAAGATGGTGAGATGAGAGCGATGTACGAGCCTATACACGGGTCAGCTCCAGATATAGCTGGTAAAGGGATAGCAAATCCAATTGCTTCTATTTTGAGCTTTGCTATGGCACTGAGGTATTCTTTAGATCTTGATAAAGAAGCAGATATTTTAGAAAAAGCAGTTCAAGATGTTTTAAATGATGGGTTAAGAACTAAAGATATAATGTCAGAAGGCATGAAAGAAACTTCCACTTCAGCAATGGGTGATGCGATAATTTCAAAATTGCAATAAAACTAGAATTATTCTAAGCTTTAAATATGCCAAGTTATACAGCGCCAGTAAAAGATATGATGTTTCTCTTTGAAAAATTAAGAGACAATAAAAATTATAATGAGCTAGAAAAATATAATGAGGTGAGTGCAGATCTTGTCAAAGATATTTTAGAAGAAGCAGCTAAAATAAATCAAAATTTAATTTTACCTCTTGCTAAAGCAGGTGATGAAAATCCAGCAATTTTAGAAAATGGTGTTGTCAGAACACCACCGGGTTACAAAGAGGCATATCAGAAATATATTGAAGATGGTTGGACATCATTGTCTTGTGATCCTAAATATGGAGGTCAAGGAATGCCAAAAACAGTAAGTGCATTTTTTGATGAAATGCTTTCCTCAGCCAGTTTGTCATTTAAATTATATAGTGAACTTAGTATTGGTGCCTATAATTGTATCAATCATCATGCTTCAAATGAAATAAAAGATAAATATTTACCAAAGATCGTCGAGGGTAAATGGAGTGGTACTATGTGTTTAACAGAACCAGTCTGTGGTACAGACTTAGGTTTGTTAAAAACTAAAGCCATCAAACAATCTGATGAAACCTATAAAATTAGTGGTCAAAAGATTTTTATAACTTCTGGTGATCATGACTTAACTGAAAATATTATTCATTTAGTTTTAGCAAGATCAACAGACTCTCCTGCAGGCACTAAAGGAATTAGTTTATTTTTAGTACCAAAATTTATTGTAAATGAAGATGGTAGTGTTGGTCAAAGAAATGGAATTTCAACAGGATCTATAGAGAGTAAAATGGGAATAAAGGGTTCAGCAACATGTGTATTAAATTTTGATGAAGCAACTGGTTATATGATTGGTAACAAAGACAAAGGTCTTAGTGCTATGTTTACCATGATGAACCTTGAGAGAATAGTGGTAGGCATTCAAGGTTTAGGAATTTCTGAAATTGCGTATCAAAATTCACTTGCTTATGCAAAAGAGAGGAAGCAAGGAAAAACAAATAATTCAAAATCTACAAATGGCGCAGACTTTATAATTGATCATGCGGATATTAGAAGATCTTTACTTAATATGAAGTCAATTATTGAAGGAGAAAGAGCTTTATGTTTTTGGTTATCACAACAAACTGAGGTGAGTCTTTATCATCCGGATGAAAAAATTAAACAAGAAGCTTTGAATTATGTTTCATTGATGACACCAGTTGTTAAATCATTATTTACAGATTTAGCTATGGAAATTACGAACGATGCGATGCAAATACATGGTGGATATGGGTATACTAAAGACCAAGGAATAGAGCAGTTATATAGAGATAATCGTATTACCCCAATCTATGAAGGAACAAATTCTGTTCAGGCAGCAGATTTAGTATTTAGAAAATTATCAAATAAAAATGGTGATGTTGTCAATAAGTTTTTAGATATGGTTAAATCTGAATGTGAAAGTAAAAATGAAAAAGTAAAAACATTTTCAAAAGAATTAAATCATTATTTAGATATTTTATCTAAGTTTACTGACTGGATTAAGGATAAACATAAAATCGAAAAAGACGATGTTAGTGCTGCAGCAAATGATTATTTAAGAAGTCTGGGATACGTTTCAATTGCTTATGCTTGGATCAAAATTTTAGATGTAAGCTTTAAGGATTTTGATTCAAATAAAGAATTTTATTCTGATAAAATAAATACAGCAAAATTTTATTTTGATAAGGTATTGCCTAGAGCTGAGTATCATTACAAATCTGCTATTTCTGGAAGTTCTAACATAATGAATTTTAAGTTTAATTAATAATGAATCATTACGAGACAAATTTAGATAAAAATAAAGCGAACTACGTTCCACTTACCCCACTAACGTTTCTTAAAAGAGCAAGGGAAATTTATCCAAATTACGAAGCTATAATTTATGAAGACAGAAAATACACTTGGAATGAAGTTTATAAAAGAGCTGTAAAATTTGCTAATGCGCTATCAAAAATTGGAATTAAAAAAGGTGATACCGTTTCATTTTTAGCTTTTAATACACCAGAGATTTTCGAAGCACATTACTCAGTACCTATGGTGGGTGCAGTATTAAATACAATTAATATAAGATTAGATGCAAATACAATTTCATATATTTTAGATCATAGTGATGCAAAGGTGTTAGTAGTTGATCGACAGTTACATGTGGAAGTTAAAAAGGCATTAAAAACTTTAGATAAGAAAATTACAATAATTGATATTGATGATAAAAATGCTGACCAATCAAAATTAGAAAAAATTGGTGATTTAGAATATGAGAGTTTCTTAAATACAGGTGATGAAAATTTTGATTGGCATATGCCTGAGGACGAATGGCAAGCAATATCATTAAGCTATACTTCTGGCACAACTGGAAATCCAAAGGGAGTAGTTTATCATCATAGAGGAGCATATTTAATGTCCACAGGAAGTTCAGTAGCTTGGAACATGCCAAATAGATTAAATTTTTTAACAGTGGTTCCAATGTTTCATTGTAATGGTTGGTGCTATCCATGGACAGTTCCAATGTTAAATGGAAGGACAATTTGTTTAAGAAATATTGACATAAAAAAAATTTTTGAATTAATCGACAAATATGAAGTAACTCATTTTGGTGGTGCCCCAATAGTATTAAATATGATTACAGGAGCTCCTGAAAGTGACAAAAAAAAATTAAAACAAAAAGTTTATGTCTTGACTGCTGGAGCGCCACCACCAAGTATAATTTTCAAAAAAATGAGGGCATTAGGTTTTGAAGTTATGCATGTATATGGTTTAACGGAAACTTATGGACATGTTACTCAGTGTGCGTGGAATGATGAATGGAATAATTTCGATGAGGAAAAACAAAATGAAATTAAAGCTAGGCAAGGTGTGAGATATCCAAATACTGAAGGTGTAGTTGTTTTGGATCCAGAAACAATGAAAGAAGTTCCTAAAGATGGAAAAACAATTGGTGAAATTATGATTAGAGGAAATGTCGTAATGAAAGGTTACTTTAAAGATAAAGAAGCTACCGACAAAGCTATGAAAGATGGATGGTTTCATAGCGGTGATCTAGCCGTAATGCATCCTGACGGGTATGTAAAAATACAAGATAGATCAAAAGATATAATTATTTCTGGAGGTGAAAATATTTCCTCAATTGAAATAGAAAATACACTTTCTAAACATCCATCAGTTTCTATTGCCGCAGTTGTTGCTAAACCAGATGAAAAATGGGGAGAAGTTCCTTGTGCATTTATTGAAATGGTTAAAGATAAGCCAGTATCAGAAAAAGAATTAATTGATTTTTGTAAAGAAACTTTAGCAGGATTTAAAGTTCCCAAGAAAGTTGTCTTCTGTGAGTTGCCAAAAACTTCAACAGGAAAAATACAAAAGTTTGAATTAAGAAAACAAGTTTAGGTAATTTTTGAATTTTCAATTGGAAAATAAAAATATTTATGCATCTGATGCAGGACAGGGCATTGATCAAAATAAAGAAACAATAGTATTTCTTCATGGAAGTGGTCTTTCGCATATTGTTTGGTCTCTAACTGAACAGTTTTTTTCAAATAATAATTTTAATGTATTATCTATTGATTTACCTGGGCACGGTAATTCAGATGGCCCTTGCTTAGATAGTATTGAAAAAATAGCTGATTGGTTGGAACAGGTTTTTAATAAACTTAATTTAAATAATTTAATTTTAATTGGTCATTCCCAAGGTTGTTTGGAGATACTTGAATATGCTCATAAATATAAAAATAGATTAAAAAAGTTAGTTTTTATCGGAGGTTCAAATAAGATGCCAGTTCATCCAGATTTAATTGATCTAGCAAAAAATGGAGATTCTGATGCTGTTAAATTAATGATGAAGTGGGGTTATGAAGGTTCAAAAAAATTTATTGGAGGCAACCCAGTAGAAAAAATCATACAATCACCAAGAGACATAAGAGACATACTGGCTATAGACCTTGTTGCATGTAACAATTATAAAAATGGTTCTGAAGCTGCTAAATTAATAGAATTCCCATCAATGTTTATTTTTGGTTCTTTAGATAAGATGATAGATCTAGAATCTGGAAAAAAATTTTCTAGTCTAATTCATAATTCATCTACACATATAATTGAGGGTTGTGGTCACATGATTATGATTGAAAAAGCATTTGAAATGAGGGACAAGGTTTTAGAATTTCTAAAAAAATGAAAAATTTTTTAATTGCAAAATCAAGAAGACTAAGAGGTACACCATATACTTCTCGAATTGAAGAACAAGGTGTTACAGCTTATACTATTTATAACCATATGTTGCTTCCAGCTGCTTTTGGTTCAATAGAAGATTCTTATCATCATTTAAAAGAGCATGTTCAAATTTGGGATGTAGCAGCTGAAAGACAGGTAGAAATTTCAGGAAAAGATTCTGCAAAATTAGTTCAGTTAATGACTTGTAGAGATTTATCAAAATCTAAAGATGGAAGATGTTATTATTGTCCAATTATAGATGATAATGCTGGATTAATTAATGATCCAGTTGTTTTAAGAATAAATGAAAACAAATGGTGGATTTCTATCGCTGACACTGACGTAATATTATTTGCAAAAGGATTAGCAATTGGAAATAAATTTGATGTTGAAATCATAGAGCCCAAAGTTGATATCATGGCCGTGCAAGGCCCAAAATCATTTAAGTTAATGGAAAAAGTATTTGGAGAACAGATCACAAAATTAAAATTTTTTGGTTTTGATTATTTTGATTTTGGTGGTGCAAAACACCTTATTGCACAATCTGGATGGTCTAAACAAGGAGGTTACGAAGTATATGTCCAAAATTCTGAAGCAGGCTTAAAACTATATGATCATTTATTTGAAATTGGAAAAGAATTTAATATTAAACCAGGGTGTCCTAATTTAATAGAACGAATCGAAAGTGGACTATTATCTCATGGCAATGATATGGATAACGGAGATAATCCTTATGAATGTGGTTTTGATAAATATATAAACATAGATAGTGATATTATTTTTTTAGGAAAAGAAACATTAAAGAAAATAAAATCTGAAGGTATAAAAAGAAAATTAATGGGCGTTAAGTTAGACTTGGACAAAATAAGTTTAACAGGATCTTTAGATCTGACTGATGATAATAACAACATCATTGGAGAGCTAAGGTCAGCCTGTTATTCGCCTCATTTTAAAAAAGTAATTGGTATAGCAATGATGAAAAAATCGCATTGGAATATAGACCAGGACGTAAAAGCTGGCATAAATGGCAATATTTATAGTGGTAAAGTTTGCGATTTACCTTTTATTTAGTATAACAACTTTAAAATGAACATAGCTATAGTAGGTGCAACAGGAAATGTTGGAAGGAAAACTCTTGAAGTATTTAATAAAAAGAACTTCAAGTTTGATAATCTACATTTAGTTGCATCAAAAAAAAGTGCAGGAAAAAAAATCTCTTTCAGAGATAAAGAGTATGAAATTGAGAATTTAGATACATATGATTTTTCAAAAGCAGATATAACTTTTTTTGCAGCAGGAGGAAAAATTGCTGAAAAATTTGCAGAAAAAGCTGCTAAACATACAATCGTAATAGATAATTCAAGTTTTTTTAGGATGGATCCTGATGTTCCATTGATCGTTCCACAAGTGAATGCATCTGATATTAAAAAAATGAAAAAAAATATAATTGCAAATCCAAACTGCTCTACAGCTCAATTAGTTATTGCACTTAAACCTCTGCATGATTTATTTAAAATTAAAAGAGTAGTGGTATCAACTTACCAATCAGTTTCAGGTGGTGGTAAAGATCCAATGGATGAATTAGTTGAACAAACTAAAAAATATTTAGAAGGTAAAAAAATTGAATCAAAAAATTTTACTAAACAAATAGCATTTAATATAATTCCGCAAATTGATGTATTTGCTGATGATGGATACACCAAAGAAGAATTAAAAATGACAAATGAAACTAAAAAGATTTTAGATGAAACAATTGAACTTACAGCAACATGTGTAAGAATTCCTGTATTAGTTTCTCACTCTGAGGCTGTAAATATAGAGTTTGAAAAGCCATTTAATTTAGAAAAAGTTAGGGAAGCTCTAAGTAATGCTGAAGGATGTGAAGTTATAGATAAAAGAGAAAATGGAGGTTATAGCACGCCACTAGAAGCTACAGGAAAAGACGAGACTTATATATCAAGAATTAGAGAAGATAAAACAAAAGAGAATTCTATAAATTTATGGATAGTATCAGACAATTTATTAAGAGGTGCAGCTCTAAATTCTGTCGAAATTGCAGAGACAATAATAAATTCAAAGTAGGCAATGGAAAATAAACCACTTTCACCACATATACAAATTTATAAATGGCATATTTCATCTCTAGTATCTATTTCTCATAGGATTACTGGAATAATAAATATTTTAGCAATAACATTAATTTGTATTTGGTTTGCATTAATTTTTTTAGGTGAGAGTAATTATGAAATAATTAAAATTTTTTTACAAACCTTTGTTGGAAAATTTATTTTGATTGGAATTACGTGGTCATTTAGTTTTCAAATGTTAAGTGAAATTAGACACTTGATTATGGATTTAGGTTACGGTTTTGATTTAAAAATAACTAAAATTACAGGTTTATTAGTTATTTTTGGTTCATTAATTTTAACTATCTTAATTTATTTAATTGGTAGAGGTTTAAATTAATGATCCCAGCAACAAAGAAATGGTTATTTTTAAAAGCAAGCTCGATAATTTTATTACCATTAATGTTTTGGTTTATTTTTAATTTAGTAAATGTGTATGATAAAAACTATCAGGATCTAGTTGAGTTTTTAACCACCCAACCTTCAAAATTCTTAATTAGTTTATTTTTGGTATTTGCATATTTTTTCTCTGCTTTGAGTATAAGTGAGGTTTTTGAAGACTATATTCAAGATGAAAAAACCAAAAATGCCGCAAACAAAGCTCTTAATTTTTTTGCTATAATAATTCCATTAATTACAATTTTTGTAATATTTAATTTAAACACATGAAAGCATACGAAATAATTGATCATGAGTACGACGTTGTTGTACTTGGAGCAGGTGGTTCAGGATTAAGGGCAGCTGTAGGGCTTAGTGAGGCTGGCCTGAAAACAGCATGTATTTCAAAAGTATTTCCAACAAGGAGCCATACATCTGCTGCACAAGGAGGTATCTCAGCTGCACTTGGTAACATGGGTGAAGATGACTGGCGATGGCATATGTATGATACTGTAAAAGGTGCAGATTGGTTAGGAGACCAAGATAGTATTGAATATTTATGTAAAGAAGCTCCCAAAGCAGTTTTAGAATTAGAGAAATATGGTGTTCCTTTTAGTCGAACTGATGAAGGAAAAATTTATCAAAGACCGTTTGGTGGTATGACTAAAAACTATGGAAACGGAATAGTACAAAGAACATGTGCTGCTGCAGATAGAACAGGACATGCAATATTGCATACTCTTTATGGACAGGCACTAAAACATAATACAGAATTTTTTATTGAGTATTTTGCTTTGGACCTTTTAATGAAAAATGGAGAATGCAAAGGATTAATTGCTTGGAATTTAAATGATGGAACAATTCACAGATTTAGAGCTCACACTGTTATCATAGCAACTGGAGGATACGGAAAAGTTTATTATTCAGCAACTTCTGCTCATACTTGTACAGGAGATGGTAATGCTATGGTTTTAAGAGCTGGATTGCCGCTTCAGGATATGGAGTTTGTCCAATTCCATCCAACAGGAATATATGGTCATGGTACTTTAATAACCGAGGGTGCACGTGGAGAAGGGGGATATCTTACGAATTCTAAAGGGGAAAGATTTATGGAAAGATATGCACCGAATGCAAAAGATTTAGCTTCAAGGGATGTAGTAAGTCGATCTATGTCAATTGAGATTAATGAGGGAAGAGGTGTTGGAAAAGATCAAGATCATGTTCATTTAAATTTAAGTCATTTAGATAAAGAAATTATTGAGAGTAGGTTACCTGGAATAACCGAGGCAGCAAGATTATTTGCAAATGTAGATGTCACAAAAGAACCAATTCCTGTTGTACCAACAGTTCATTATAACATGGGAGGCATTCCTACTAACTATAAAGCTGAGGTATTAACTGTTAATGGTTCAGAAAAAACTGTGCCTGGATTAATGGCTATTGGTGAAGCTGCATGTGTATCTGTACATGGAGCTAACAGACTTGGATCTAATTCTTTAATTGATTTGGTAGTATTTGGAAGATCAGCAGCAAAGAGAGCAGCTGAATTAATAATACCAGGAACACCACATGAAGAAATTCCTGAGTCTGAAACGCAAAAATGTTTAGATAGATTTGATAAGTTAAGAAATGCTAAAGGTGAAAATAGCACTGCAGATTTGAGGCTATCGATGCAAAAAATTATGCAATCTAAATGTGCTGTATTTAGAACAGAAAAAAATTTGAAAGAAGGTGTAGATGAAATTAGAAAAACTTATGATGGTATAGATTCAATTTCTGTTAAAGATAGATCGTTAGTTTTTAATACCGATCTAGTTGAAACATTAGAATTTGATAATCTAATAAGACAAGCTGTTACAACAGTGGATTCTGCATATCAAAGAAAAGAAAGTAGAGGTGCACATGCTAGAGAGGATTATCCAAAGAGAGACGATCAAAAATTTATGCAACACACTCTTGCTTGGTTTGATGGCAAAAATACCAAAATTAGTTACAGACCTGTGCATCAATCAACTTTGACTACTGATGTACAATATTTTCCGCCACAAGAACGGGTCTATTAATGGCACAAATAAGCTTACCAAAAAATTCAGAAGTTAAAAAAGGAAAATATTTTGAGGATAAGACTGGATCAAAAAATTTAAGGAAAGTTAATATTTATAGATGGGATCCATCAACTGGAGAAAATCCAAGAATAGATACTTATGAAGTTGATATGGATAATTGTCCTTCAAAAGTTTTAGATATTTTAAATAAAATTAAAAATGAAATTGATCCCACATTAGCCTACAGAAGATCGTGTGCTCATGGCGTTTGCGGTTCATGTGCTATGAATATGGGAGGTAAAAATGGACTAGCTTGTACAACTTCTCATGCAGAGATAGATGGTGACATTGATATTTATCCACTACCTCATTTAAAAGTTAAAAAAGATTTGATCGGTGATTTAGATGGCTTGTATAAACAATATCAATCCATTGAACCTTGGTTGAAAAATAATTCAAAAAAACAAACAACAGAAATTTATCAGTCTAAAGAAGATAGAGCAAAACTTGATGGTGCTTACGAATGTATCATGTGTGCTTGTTGTTCTACATCTTGCCCAAGTTATTGGTGGAATGGAGATAAATATTTAGGTCCAGCAGTTTTGCTGCAGGCATATAGATGGATCATTGATAGTAGAGATGAAGAGAGAAAAGAGAGGTTAAAAAAAGTTGCTGATGAACTAAAATTATATAGATGTCATACTATTTTAAATTGTACAAATGCATGTCCTAAGGGCTTGAATCCAGCAAAAGCTATAGCTGAAATAAAAAAAATGTTAGCGACAGCTAATGTTTAAATAGACTATTCGATATTTTTGATCTAAAACACCGTATTCATGAAATTAATAGAACACTTCGTAAACGGTAAAATAATTCCGGGATCTTCAGATAAAAAGGGGAAAGTTTTTAATCCAGCAACTGGTGAACAGGAGTCAGAGGTAAGACTTGCTTCAAAATCTGATTTAGATAGTGCTGTCGAGATAGCAAAAAAAGCATTTGAAACTTGGTCTTTAAAACCCTCACTTCAAAGAGCTAGAATAATATTTAAATTTAAAGAATTAATTGAAAAAAATTCTGATGAATTGACTAAATTAATAGTTTCTGAACATGGAAAAGTTTATGAAGATGCAAGAGGTTCTTTAACTAGAGGACTTGAGGTGGTAGAATTTGCTTGTGGAATTCCACATTTGTTAAAAGGTGAGTTTTCAGAAAATGTGGGTACAAATGTTGATAGTTGGTCAATCAGACAACCATTAGGAGTTGTTGCAGGTATCACGCCATTTAATTTTCCTGCTATGGTACCAATGTGGATGTTTCCAATAGCAATAGCTTGTGGAAATACTTTTATTCTTAAACCATCAGAAAAAGACCCTTCTTGTGCAATAAGATTGGCTGAACTACTTTCTGAGGCGGGTCTTCCAGAAGGAGTATTCAACGTAATAAATGGAGATAAAGAAGCAGTTGATGCAATTTTAGAAAATAAAGATATCAAAGCTGTTAGTTTTGTTGGATCTACTCCTATTGCAAAATATATTTATGAAAATTCAGCTAAAAATGAAAAAAGAGTTCAAGCTTTAGGTGGAGCAAAAAATCACTTAGTTGTTATGCCAGATTGCGATTTAGATGGTGCAGTTAATGGTCTAATGGGTGCTGCTTATGGTTCAGCTGGAGAAAGATGTATGGCTCAATCTGTTGCGGTTGCAGTTGGAGATATTGGAGATGAACTTGTATCTAGATTATCAAAAAAAGCTGAAGCTTTAAAAGTTGGTCCTGGAATGGATAAAACATCAGAAATGGGGCCTTTAGTTACAAAAGAACATTTAGAAAAAGTAACAAGTTATGTTGATTTAGGTGTCGAGGAAGGTGCAAAGCTAGTTGTTGATGGCAGAGGTTTAAAACTTCAAGGTTATGAAAATGGTTTTTATATAGGTGGATGTTTATTTGATCATGTAAATAAACATATGAGAATTTATAAAGAGGAAATATTCGGTCCAGTCTTATCAGTTGTTCGAGTAAAAACTTTTGAAGAGGCAGCAAAATTAATTAACGACCATGAGTATGGAAATGGAGTTAGTATTTATACAAGAGATGGTGATGCAGGTAGAACTTTTGCAAGTAAAATTCAAGTAGGTATGGTTGGTATTAATGTACCTATCCCGGTTCCAATGGCATTTCATAGTTTTGGTGGTTGGAAAAGATCATTATTTGGAGATAGCGGAATGCATGGAATAGAAGGAATAAAATTTTATACTAAACTTAAAACAGTAACATCTAGATGGCCTTCAGGTGTCCGATCAAATGCGGAATTTGTTATGCCAACAATGAAATAAAGGAATAAATGACAAAAATATCTTTAATTGGTGCAGGCCAAATAGGTGGAACTCTTGCACATTTAATAGGAACAAAAGAACTAGTGAATGAAGTGGTTTTATTTGATGTAGCTAGTGGTATTGCAAAAGGAAAAGCATTAGATATTGCACAATCTTCATCTGTAGATGGATTTAATGTTAGGTTTTCGGGAACTGATAACTATGAGGATATAAAAGATTCAGATGTAATTATAATTACAGCAGGTGTTCCAAGAAAACCTGGAATGAGTCGAGATGATCTTCTTGGAATAAATTTAAAAATTATTAAACAAGTTGCTGAGGGGGTAAAGAAAAATGCTCCTAACGCTTTCGTGATTTGTATCACTAATCCTTTAGATGTTATGGTTATGGCATTTCAAAAATTTTCAGGTTTGCCATCAAAAAAAGTTGTTGGTATGGCAGGTATTTTAGATAGTTCGAGATTTAAATTATTTTTATCATTAGAACTAAATGTGCCAGTAAGAGAAATTGAGGCAATGGTTATGGGCGGTCATGGTGACACCATGGTTCCTATGCCAAGATTTACAAAAATTTCAGGTAAACCATTGTTAGATCTTGTAAAGGACGGAAAGATTTCTTTAGGAAGAGTAGAGGAAATTAATCAAAGAACAAGAGATGGTGGTGCTGAGATAGTGAAGTATTTAGAAAAAGGATCAGCATTTTATGCACCAGCTGCATCAGGGGTTCAAATGGCAGAAGCTTATTTGAATGATGAGAAAAAATTATTACCTTGCGCTGTACAATTAAATGGAGAATACGGTGTACAAAATGTATACGCTGGTGTTCCTGTTATCATTGGAAAAGATGGTGTAGAAAAAATTGAGGAGATTGATTTAGATGAAAAAGAAAAAAAAGAATTTATACATTCAATAGACGCTGTAAAAGCTCTATGGGAAGCTGCATCTAAAATAGATCCTGATTTATCTAAATAATAATGAATATTCACGAGCATCAAGCTAAACAAATATTAAAAAAGTATGGAGCTGTAGTTCCTGAAGGTGTATTTGCGCTTGATGTTGATGAGCTTATTGAAAAAGCAAAAGCACTAAAAACTGAGAAATATGTTCTTAAAGCACAAATACACGCGGGCGGCAGAGGAAAAGCTGGCGGTGTAAAAATTTTAAACACTATTGAGGAACTAACAGTAGCAGCTAAAGAATTACTAGGAAAAACACTTGTTACTCATCAAACCGGCCCTGAAGGTAGAGAGGTAAAAAGATTATACGTAGAAGAATCATCAAATATAGATAAAGAATTTTACTTATCTTGTTTGGTTGATAGAGCAAGTTCTAAAATTGCATTTATATCGAGCGATCAAGGTGGGATGGATATTGAAGAAGTTGCAAGTAGTTCACCTGAAAAAATTATAACTACAAAAGTTGATATGGGTGATGAAATTTCCGAGTCAGATTGTGTAAAAGTTATTAAAATTTTTAACTTAAATGAAGATGCAAAAAAACAGGCAATATTATTGATTAAATCAATATATAAAATGTTTGTAAGCACTGATGCTAACATGGTTGAAGTAAATCCATTAATTTTGACAAAAGATGAAAAAATTGTTTGTTTAGATGCAAAAGTAAATTTTGATTCTAACGCTTTATTCAGACATCCAGAAATTGTTGAATTAAGAGATTTAAATGAGGAAGACCCTACTGAGATAGAAGCTAGCAAACATGATCTTGCGTATATCAAGCTAGATGGAAGTATTGGCTGTATGGTCAATGGAGCAGGATTAGCGATGGCAACCATGGATATAATTAAATTGTATGGTAAAGAGCCAGCAAATTTTTTAGATGTAGGTGGTGGAGCATCTAAAGAAAAAGTATCTGCCGCATTAAAGATAATTCTCTCAGATAAAAATGTTAAAGGTATTTTAATAAATATTTTCGGAGGAATTATGAGATGTGATGTTCTAGCTCAAGGAGTAGTTGATGCAGCTAAGGAAATAAATATAAGTGTTCCTCTAGTTGTTCGGTTAGCAGGTACAAATTTTAAAGAGGGAAAAGAAATTCTTGATAATTCTGGATTAGAATTAATTTCAGCAGAAAATTTAGATGATGCAGCCAAGAAAATTGTTGAGGCAATAAAATAATATGTCGGTTTTAGTTAATAAGAATACAAAAGTAATTTGTCAGGGATTTACTGGCGCACACGGGACTTTCCATTCAGA
The DNA here is from genome assembly GCA_902589455.1 of uncultured Pelagibacteraceae bacterium. Classification (GTDB taxonomy): domain Bacteria; phylum Pseudomonadota; class Alphaproteobacteria; order Pelagibacterales; family Pelagibacteraceae; genus Pelagibacter. The sequence continues at coordinate 71,506 of CACISX010000002.1, forward strand.
ACAGGCTTTAAAATATGGAACTAATCTTGTTGGTGGAGTTACACCAAAGAAAGGTGGACAAAAACATTTAGATAGACCAGTTTTTAATACCGTTTTAGAAGCAAAAAAAAAAGTAGGAGCAGATGCAACTATGATTTATGTGCCTGCTAAATTTGCAGCAGCAGCAATAATTGAAGCAATAGATGCATCAATTGAACTTATTGTTTGTATAACAGAGGGAATTCCAGTTCAGGATATGCTTAAGGTAAGACAAAAATTAAGTGGCTCAAATAGCAGATTGATTGGACCTAATTGTCCAGGAATAATTACACCGCATGAATGTAAAATAGGAATTATGCCAGGTAATATTCATAAAAGAGGAAGTGTTGGAATTGTATCAAGATCAGGTACCTTGACGTATGAGGCAGTAGCTCAAACAACTGAAAATGGACTGGGTCAATCAACTTGTATAGGAATTGGAGGAGATCCTATCAATGGAACAAATTTTATAGACTGTTTAGATTTATTTTTAAATGATGATGAAACTGAGTCTATTTTAATGATAGGTGAAATTGGAGGAACTGCTGAAGAGGAAGCTGCTGAATTTATAAAAAATCACATGATTAAAAAGCCAATAGTTGGATTTATTGCAGGAATTACCGCTCCTCCAGGCAGAAGAATGGGACACGCTGGAGCCATAATTTCAGGTGGCAAAGGTGGAGCTGAAGATAAAATTAAAAAAATGGAGGAATGCGGTATTACTGTTGCTAAATCACCTTCAATCATTGGAAAAACTTTATTTAATAAACTGTCTAATTGAAAAATAATATTAGAGAGATATATTAAATAAAAAGATGTCTTCATCAAAAAATCTTGATTTCGAAAGAAATTCGTTTTTAAATAAATCTAATAGTGCATTCATAGAAGAGATGTATTTAAAATTTATTAATAAAGATGCAGATCTTCCAGAAAGTTGGGCAAATTATTTTGAGGGAATTGGCGAAGAGTTAAATGTAATAGCAAAAGAAATTAATGGTCCATCTTGGGGACCAACAAAAAAAAAGATAAATGTTGATGAACTACAAAAGAAAATAGAAGATCAGGATAAAAGTGACGTTGAGAATATTAAATTAGATACATCAGAAAAATTTAATTTTCAATTACTTGCTGACTCAAATAAGGACTCAATAAGTGCTGTAGCATTAATTAGAGCATATAGACTAAGAGGACATTTATTAGCAGATCTTGATCCTTTAGAAATGAGAGAGTCAGAATATTTAGATGAACTCCATCCAGATTTTTATGGTTTTAAAAAAGAAAATTATGATAAGAAAATTTTTCTAAATGGAGTAATTAATCGTAAGCATGCAAACATAAGAGAAATACTTAAATTTATGAAGAAGACCTATTGTGAAAAAATAGGTTATGAGTTCATGCACATTTCAAACCCAGTAGAAAGAAAGTGGTTTAGAGACAGAATAGAGCAAGATAAAAATGCACTTCAATTTACAAAAAATGGTAAAGAGGCAATTTTAAATAAATTAGTACAGGCAGAAGGATTTGAAAAATTTCTAGCCACCAAGTATGTGGGAACAAAAAGGTTTGGTTTAGATGGTGGTGAAAGTTTAATACCTGCTCTTGAACAAATAATAAAAATTGGTGGTCAAAATAATATTAAAGAAGTTAAAATAGGCATGTCTCATAGAGGCAGACTTAATGTTTTGGCAAATGTTTTACAAAAATCTTACAAAAGAATTTTTAATGAATTTGCTGGTGAGTTTAGTTCTGATACTGAAGATGGCGCTGGAGATGTAAAATATCATCTTGGAGCATCATCAGATAGGGAATTTGATGGAAACTCAGTGCATGTAAGTTTAACTGATAACCCTTCCCATTTAGAGGCTGTTAACCCTGTAGTTTTAGGACAGACAAGGGCTAAACAATTTTTCCATAAAGATAGAGAGAGAAATAAAGTGATACCTATACTCATTCATGGAGATGCGGCTTTTGCAGGCCAGGGAGTTGTGGCAGAATGTTTTGCAATGTCTGGACTACCAGGACACAACACCGGAGGAACAATCCATATTATTGTTAATAATCAGATAGGATTTACTACTAGTCCGAGATTTGCTAGGTCTTCTCCTTATCCATCTGATGTTGCGAAAATGGTAGAGGCACCAATTCTTCATGTTAACGGAGATGATCCAGAAGCAGTTGTTTATGCGACCAGAATAGCAACAGAATTTCGATTAAAATTTAACAGAGACGTAGTAGTAGACTTAATTTGTTATAGAAGGTTTGGACATAATGAGGGAGATGAGCCTTCATTTACCCAACCTTTAATGTACAAAAAAATTAGATCACACCCTAGTGTTTATAAAATTTATGGAAGTAAACTTGTTAATGAGAACTCTATAACTCAAGAATTATTAAATCAAAACGTTAAATCATTTAAAGATCTGCTTGATGAACAATATAAAAGCGCAAAAGATTATAAACCTAAAATAGAATGGTTTGAAGGAACATGGTCAAGATATAAACCTGAAAGAGGTAAAGATAAAAGAGGAATAACAGGCTATGAAGAAAATAAATTAAAAATAATTTCAGACAAAATTAATGTTATTCCAGAGGAAAAAAATATTCACAAAACTATCTCTAAAATATTTAATGCCAGAAAAGAAAATATCGAAAAAGGTACTGGCATTGATTGGTCTTCAGCAGAGGCTCTTGCATTTGGATCTTTGCTAGAAGAAGGATATCCAGTCAGACTAGTAGGACAAGATTCTGGAAGAGGTACATTCAGTCAACGACATTCTGTTTTAAGAAATCAAATAGATAATTCTAGGTATGTTCCTCTTAATAATATTTCAGATAATCAAAATCAATTTGAAGTAGTAGATAGTTTTTTATCTGAACTTGCAGTTTTAGGGTTTGAGTATGGTTACAGTCTTGTAGAACCAAATACTCTTACACTTTGGGAGGCTCAATTTGGTGACTTTGCAAATGGTGCTCAAGTAGTTATTGATCAATTTATTGCGTCTGGAGAGAGAAAATGGAATAGAGCATCTGGTATAGTAATGTTGTTGCCTCACGGATATGAAGGACAAGGACCAGAGCATTCATCAGCTAGGTTAGAAAGATTTTTACAACTATGCTCAAACGATAATATGCAAGTAATGAACTGCACAACTCCAGCAAATTATTTTCACGCTTTAAGAAGACAAATGCATAGAAGTTTTAGGAAACCTCTAATTATAATGACGCCAAAATCATTATTAAGAAATAAATATTGTGTTTCAAATTTAGAAGATTTTAACAAAAAAAATACTTTCCATAGAGTATTGTGGGATCATGCTATTGATCCTAAGTCTAAAGGATTTATTAAACTCAAAGAAAGTTCAAAAATTAAAAAAGTAATTCTTTGTTCTGGAAAAGTATATTTTGATTTATTAGATGCCAGAGAAAAGCTCAAAAGAGATGACGTTGTGATGTATAGAATTGAACAATTATATCCATTTCCAGCAAAAGCTTTGGTTAATGAGTTAAAACCATATGCTAAAAATGCTGAGTTCTTCTGGTGCCAAGAGGAACCAAAAAATATGGGTGCTTGGTTTTCAGTTAGAGATTATATCCAATGGACATTAGACACTATAAAGGCTAATAATAATAAAATTTCTTATATAGGAAGAAGCCCAGACGCAACTCCTGCAACAGGATACGCCAAAAGGCATAATTCTCAACAACAAGAAATAACTAATGAGGTTTTTAATTAATTTTAATGATTGAAAAAATTATAGTTCCAGTTCTTGGAGAAAGTATAACCGAAGCTACTGTTGCTAAATGGCTAAAAAATCCAGGTGATACAGTTGAAGCAGATGAGCCAATCGTAGAACTTGAAACAGATAAAGTAAATTTAGAGGTACCATCACCAATCTCTGGAGTGTTAACTGAAATAAATTCTAAAGATGGTTCAGTAGTTGAAGTTGGTGCATTGTTAGGTTCTGTATCTAAAGAAGGTATAGCAGTAAAAAAAACTCCAAAAAAGAAAGAGGAAAAAAAGAAAGAGGAAAATAAGAAAGATGAGGTTGTTCTAAAGGAAAATAATGTAATTAAATTAGATGCTAATAAGAAAGAACCAAATATATTTGAAGAGAAAGAAACTAAAAAATCTAAGGTAAAACCGTTAGTTTTAACAGAGGAAGTTCAACCAGATGTTTCAACTAAAAGAGAAAATAATCAAACTTTGTCCCCAGCAGTAAGAAAGATTGTTGTTGAAAACAATATAGACATTAATTCTATTCAAGGCTCAGGAAAAGATGGTAGAGTTTTAAAAGGAGATTTAATTAGTATGATGGGAGTAAATCCAAAACCATCAGAAAGAAAAATTCAATACGGTCAAGAGGAACGAATTAAAATGACTAGGTTGAGACAAACTATTGCAAAAAGATTAAAGCAAGCTCAAGAGAATGCCGCTCTTTTAACAACATTTAACGAAGTTGATATGAGCAGTGTAATGGAAATGAGGAAAGAAAATCAAGAGGATTTCCAATCTCGTTATGGAATAAAATTAGGATTTATGTCTTTCTTTGTAAAAGCATGTGTAGTTGCTTTAAAAAATTTCCCTGCAGTAAATGCTGAAATAGACGGTGATGAGATTATCTATAAAAACTATTATAATATTAGTTTTGCTGTAGGAACAGACAAAGGTTTGGTTGTTCCAGTTTTAAGAAATGCAGATGAATTATCTTTTGCTGATATTGAAAAAAATATTAAAGAAATTTCAGAAAAAGCGCGAGATGGAAAGCTAACCATTGAAGATCTTCAGGGAGGAACATTTACAATAAGTAATGGAGGTGTGTATGGGTCTATGCTTTCAACCCCAATACTAAATTTACCTCAATCTGGTGTGTTAGGCATGCATAATATAGTAGAAAGACCTGTTGTAGTAGATGGTGAAATCAAAATAAGACCAATTATGTATTTAGCATTATCATATGATCATAGAATTATTGATGGAAAAGAATCTGTATCTTTCCTTAAAATGATTAAAGAAAACTTAGAAGACCCTAGAAGGTTGTTTTTAGATATTTAAATGTCAGAAAAATTTCAAGCTGTAGTTATTGGAGGTGGACCGGGTGGTTATGTCTGTGCGATCAGACTTGCACAATTAGGATTAAAAACAGCCTGTATAGAGTCTAGAGGATCTTTGGGAGGTACTTGCTTAAATGTTGGATGTATCCCCTCAAAAAGCTTACTTAATCTATCTGAAGAATTTCATAAAGTTAAAAGCTTAGCAAACAAAGGTATTGAAGTTGGTGAAGTAAAATTAAATTTAAATAAGATGATGAAGAGCAAAGATAAAGCTGTAACAGTTCTTACAAAAGGTGTTGAATTTCTTTTGAAAAAAAACAAAGTTACTTACTTCAAAGGACATGGAAGTTTTAAATCTAAAAATGAAATTTTAATAAAGGATGATAAAAATAAAGAAACTATCATCCAAACAGAAAAAACAGTTATTGCAACAGGATCAGTTCCAGTTTCATTACCAGGAATAGAAATAGATGAGAAAACAATTGTTTCATCAACAGGTGCTTTAAGATTAGAAAAGGTACCCCAGAAAATGGTAGTTGTAGGAGGAGGCTATATAGGATTAGAGATGGGATCTGTATGGTCAAGACTTGGAGCAGAGGTTCAAGTTGTCGAATTTTTAGATCATATTACACCTGGAATGGATAAAGAAATCTCTTCAGAATTTATGAAAATTTTAAAAAAACAGGGAATGAAATTTAATATGCAAAATAAAGTTGAAACAATTAAAAAAAATCAAGCGGGTGCTGTGGTTTTAACGGTAGATAAAGATGGTAATAAAAATAATTTTGAGTGTGATGTTGTTTTAATTTCTGTTGGTAGAAAACCTAATACAGATGGTTTAAATTTAGAGTCTGTAGGAGTAAATCTTGATGAAAGAAATAGAATTAAAACTGATAAAAGTTTTAAGACAAACGTTGAAAATATTTATGCAATAGGCGATGTAATTGTTGGCCCAATGCTTGCACATAAAGCGGAGGACGAAGGTATAGCAGTTGCAGAAAACATAGTTGGTCAATCTGGACATGTAAATTACGATACAATCCCAGGAGTAGTTTATACAACACCAGAAGTAGCATCAATCGGTAAAACTGAGGAACAATTAAAAGAATTAAATAAAAAATATAAAGTAGGGAAATTTTCGTTTATGGCCAATTCAAGAGCTAAGGCCATAGATGATGCAGAAGGTTTTGTTAAAATTTTAGCTGATGAGCAAACAGATAAAGTATTAGGTGCACATATAATTGGACCTCATGCAGGAGAATTAATTGCAGAGATCGGTGTTGCTATGGAATTTGGTGCAAGTGCAGAAGATATCGCCCGAACTTGTCATGCTCATCCAACATTTTCTGAAGCAGTTAAAGAAGCTGCTTTATCAGTAGATAAAAGAGCAATACACTCTTAATTTTTTTTCATATTATAAAAATATGAAATATCCGATTCTTGTACCAAATATTTTTAATCATCCATTCACTTATGAAAGTAGTTTAAAACTTAAAGTTGGTGATTATGTAATGGTACCTTTTGGAAAATCAAAAATTACCGGTGTTGTTTGGGACGAATTTGAAAAAAATAATAATAAAAATTTTAAGACTAAAAATATAATCAAGAAATTAGACGTTACTCCGTTAAAAAAAAATACAATAAATTTTTTAAATTGGTTTGCAGAATATAATCTTATCCCAAAGGGTATGGTATTAAAGTTAGTACTCTTAACTAGTAATGCAGTAGAGAACAAAGAAACTCAACTTTATCAAATATTTGATAGCAAAATTAAACAAACTTTAATCAAGCTATCTAGTGATCAAAATAAATCTCTAAAAAAAATGAATGCTTCAAATAAAAAATTTAGAGTTCATGTTTTACAAGGCACAACTGGATCAGGAAAAACTTTAGTTTATTTTGAAGCGTTAAAACCACTGATAGAGAAGGGTTTTCAAGGATTAATTTTATTACCAGAAATAGGTCTCACCAGTCAGTTTGAACAAAAATTTTTAGAATATTTTGGTTTTAAACCTGCAGTTTGGCATTCGGGTATTTCAAAAAAAAAGAAAGAATTAATTTGGAGCGGTGTTTCTAACGGTAAAATAAAAATAATTATTGGTGCAAGGTCTTCATTATTTTTACCATTTAAAAAATTAGGTATGATAATTGTTGATGAGGAACATGATCAGTCATTTAAACAAGACGAAGGCATAACTTATAATGCTCGTGATATGGCAATTTCTAGAGCATCTTTTGAAAACATTCCAATCAATTTGATTACCGCTGTTCCCTCTATAGAAACTTTTGAAAATATTAAAAAAGGTAAATACGAGGTTTCTAGATTAAATGAAAGATATCAAAACGCAGCATTACCTAGTTATGAAATTATTAATTTAAATAATACAAAACTTGAAAAACAATCATGGCTATCAAATAAAATTATTGAAAAAGTTAATTTACATTTGGAAAAAAAAGATCAAGTTTTGTTTTTTTTAAATAGAAGAGGTTTTTCTCCAAATGCTTTATGTAATAAGTGTTTTACAAGTTTTACATGTCCGAATTGTAGTATCAATTTAGTTTATCATAAAAATAAAAATAACTTATTGTGCCATTATTGTGGGTACAGATCTGATCTTAAAAGAAATTGTACAAAAGAAGGTAATTGTGAATTTATTTTTAGTGGCCCTGGTGTTGAGAGAATTTCAGAAGAGGTAAAAAGAAAATTTCCTGAAAAAAAAATAGAGATTTTTTCAAGTGATACAATGAATAAAAAAGATTCGAAAGAAAAATTAGATAAAATTATTAATAATGAAACGCATATTTTAGTTGGAACTCAATTAATTTCTAAAGGTTTTCATTTTCCAAGTTTAAATTGTATTGTAGTTGTTGATATCGATCTGTCATCTCAAGGTCATGATTTAAGAGGGGCAGAAAAAAATTTGCAGCTTTATCATCAACTTTCAGGACGTGCAGGAAGAACTGGAAAACCAGCAACAGTATATTTTCAAACCTATGAAAATAATACCAAAATGATCTCAGAAATTACAAGTAAAAATCCAGATATCTTTTTAGAAAGAGAACTAGAGATAAGAAAAAAAAATAAACTACCTCCATTTCAAAGGTTTATTTCTTTAATTTTAACGGGAGATAATGAAATTAAATTAGAAAAAGAAGCTATTAATTTTAAAAATTTTATTGAAAATAAAATTGAAGGAAAAATATTAGGGCCAGTGAATGCCCCATTATTTAGATTAAAGAGAAAATTTAGAATTAGATTTTTAATTAGAGGCTTAAAATCTATGAAACTACAAAGCTCTCTTGCCAAAATTATTTCAAAATATAAATTTTCTACTGGAATAAAACTTTCAGTTGATGTTGACCCAATTAACTTCAATTAACCTCAAAAAAGAGGCCTTTTTTCCAAAACCGCTACTTGAAGAGATTAGGGTCATATGTTATTCAGGGCCTGATTTTTAAATAATCTTCAACATTATAGAGGAACCAAGTTGAGTAAAGACACCGGATTTTCAATAACTTCAGCCGAAAGGTATTCTCTTGCGCTTTTTGAACTTTCAGAGGAAAACAATCTTTTAAGTCAGATCGAAGATCAGTCTTCATCTATTCTTGATTTAATTGATCAAAGTGAAGATTTTTCTAATTTGATTAAAGATCCAACTACAAGCCAAGAAAATTTACTAAAAGTAATCAATACAATCTCTGAAAATAACAAATTTGAGTCTTTATTTAAAAATTTTTTAAGTTTCTTAATTCAAAAAAGACGTTTCTTTTTTATTGAGAGAATACTTAAAAGCTTTATTGAAATTTGTTCAAGAAAAAGAGGTGAACTTAAGGCAGAATTAAAATCAGCAAAAGAATTATCTAATGAAGAAATTGCAAAAATTACAGAGGAGTTAACAAAAAATTTTAGCTCAAAAATAAAATTAAACTACAAACATGACGAAAGTTTAATAGGAGGCTTGGTAGTGCAAGTAGGAAGTACTATGGTCGATACCTCAATTAAAAATAAATTACAACAAATCGAAAATAGAATGATAGAGGCATAAATGGAAATAAATCCTTCAGAAGTTACAAAAATATTAAAAGAACAAATTAAAAATTTTGGTGATAAAGCAGAGGTTACAGAGGTTGGTCAAGTTTTATCAGTTGGAGACGGTATTGCTAGGATTTATGGTTTGGATAATGTTCAAGCAGGTGAAATGGTAGAGTTTGCAGATGGTTCAAAAGGTATGGCTCTAAACTTGGAAAGTGAAAACGTTGGTGTCGTAATTTTTGGTGATGACAGAAATGTTAAAGAGGGCGACGTGGTAAAAAGAACTGGTAATATTGTTGATACGCCAGTTGGCAAAGAATTATTAGGTAGAGTAGTTGATGGTTTAGGAAATCCTATTGATGGTAAAGGACCATTAGATAAAGGCATTAAAAAAAGCAGGGTTGAAGTTAAAGCACCTGGTATTATTCCACGACAATCAGTAAGTGAACCAATGCAAACTGGCCTTAAATCAATTGATAGTCTAGTTCCAATTGGAAGAGGGCAAAGGGAATTAATTATAGGTGATAGACAAACCGGTAAAACAGCAGTTGCAGTAGATGCAATTATTAATCAAAAAAAAATCAATGAATCTGGTGATGAAAAACAAAAACTGTATTGTATATACGTTGCAGTTGGACAAAAAAGATCAACAGTAAGACAAATTCAAAAAACATTAGAAGAAGCTGGAGCCATGGAGTACACAACAATTGTTGCTGCTACTGCATCTGACTCTGCTCCTTTACAATTTTTAGCACCTTATACAGGTTGCACTATGGGCGAGTATTTTAGAGATAATGGAATGCACGCGTTAATAATTTATGATGATTTGTCTAAACAAGCAGTTGCTTATAGACAAATGTCATTGCTATTAAGAAGACCCCCAGGACGTGAAGCTTATCCTGGAGATGTATTTTATCTTCATAGTAGATTACTTGAAAGAGCAGCAAAATTAAGTGATGAACATGGTGGTGGATCACTTACAGCACTTCCAATTATCGAAACACAAGGTGGAGACGTGTCTGCGTTCATTCCAACTAACGTTATTTCAATCACAGACGGACAAATTTTCCTTGAAACAGAACTATTTAACCAAGGTATAAGACCTGCAATTAACGTAGGTTTGTCGGTATCTAGGGTTGGTTCTTCAGCTCAAACAAAAGCAATGAAAAAAGTATCTGGTTCAATGAAACTAGAGCTAGCACAATATAGAGAAATGGCAGCTTTTGCTCAATTTGGATCTGATTTAGACGCATCTACTCAACAACTTTTGAATAGAGGCTCTAAATTAACTGAACTTTTAAAACAAAAACAATATTCACCTATGACTGTTGCAGAACAAGTTATTTCAGTATTTTGTGGAGTAAAAGGCTATCTGGATGATATTGATTTAAAAGATGTTGCTGAATTTGAGAGCAAGATTATTGAAAAATGCAAATCAGATAAGCCTGAAATTATAGAGTCAATTTTAAGTTCAGGAAAACTTGAGGAAGATAAAGAGAAATTACTTGTTGAGGTAATTACTCAATTAAAAGGAAATTTTAAATCTTAATAATTTTATGGCAAGTTTAGACGACCTAAAAAAAAGAATAGCTAGTGTAAAGTCTACACAGAAAATTACTAAGGCTATGAAAATGGTTGCAGCAGCTAAATTAAGAAGAGCTCAAGAAAGCGCTGAGAAGGGAAGGCCTTATTCTGAAAAAATGAATAATGTTATTTTAAATTTATCAAATGGTATATCTGATAAAGAAAATGCACCCAAACTATTATCGGGTACTGGTCAGGAAAAGACCCATCTTTGTGTAGTGATGACTTCTGATAGAGGTTTATGTGGTGGATTTAATTCTAATATTATTAAAAAGGCTAAAAGTTATTTTTCAAAAATTTCAGATGAAGGCAAAGAACTTAAAATTATTACAGTAGGCTCAAAGGGAAATGATCAATTAAAAAGAGTTTATGGTGACAAAATAATTGAAAATATTTCTTTTAAAGATTCTAAAAATGCAAATTATTTTGATGCTGATAAAGTTGGAAAAATGGTAATTGAAAAATTCGAAGCAGGTGAATTCGATGTATGTACAATTTTTTACAATCAATTTAAAAACGTAATTACTCAAATTCCTCAAGCACAGCAAATTATCCCATTAAATAATGAAGGCGAAGATAGTAGTTCAGAAGAAAGTTACGAATTTGAACCAGATGAAGATGAAATTTTAAGCAATTTATTGCCAAAGAATATTTCTACGCAAATATTTAAAGCAATGTTAGAGAATTCAGCTAGCGAACAAGGGTCTAGAATGAGTGCAATGGATAATGCAACCCGAAACGCAGGTGAAATGGTTGACAAACTTACTATCGAATATAATAGAAGTCGTCAGGCAGCAATTACAAAAGAACTAATAGAAATCATATCAGGAGCAGAAAGTTTATAATTATGAGCAAAGGAATAATCACACAAGTTATTGGAGCGGTAGTAGACGTAAAATTTGATGGTGAGCTACCAGAAATTTTAACAGCATTAGAATGTAAAAACGGTGATAACAGACTAGTTTTAGAGGTAGCACAACACTTAGGTGAAACTACTGTTAGAACAATTGCTATGGATGCTACTGAAGGATTAAAAAGAGGCGATGAAGTAACTAATACTAATGCCCCTATTCAAGTTCCAGTTGGGCCTGAAACACTTGGAAGAATTATAAATGTAATTGGTGAACCAATTGACGAAAGAGGTGAGGTTAAAACTAAAGAAAGCTGGCCAATTCATAGAGCTGCACCTGAATTTAATGACCAATCAACTGAAACTGAAATACTTGTAACAGGTATTAAAGTAATTGATTTGCTTGCTCCTTACGCAAAAGGTGGAAAGATTGGATTATTTGGTGGAGCAGGAGTAGGAAAAACAGTTTTAATTATGGAATTAATTAATAACGTTGCAAAAGCTCACGGTGGTTTTTCAGTTTTTGCAGGAGTTGGAGAGAGAACTAGAGAAGGAAATGATCTTTATCATGAAATGATAGAATCTGGAGTAATTAAAAAAGAAGGAACTGGTTCAAAAGCTGCTCTAGTTTATGGACAGATGAACGAACCTCCAGGAGCAAGAGCAAGAGTTGCACTTACAGGGTTAACTGTAGCCGAATATTTTAGAGATCAGGAAGGTCAGGACGTACTTTTCTTTGTAGATAATATTTTTAGATTTACTCAGGCAGGATCAGAGGTTTCAGCTTTGTTAGGAAGAATTCCATCTGCTGTTGGATATCAACCGACATTGGCTACTGACATGGGTAACCTACAAGAAAGAATTACGACTACAAACAAAGGGTCAATTACATCTGTTCAAGCAATTTACGTACCTGCTGATGATTTAACAGACCCTGCTCCTGCGACATCGTTTGCTCACTTAGATGCAACGACTGTACTTTCAAGACAAATTGCAGAAATTGGTATTTATCCTGCAGTAGATCCACTTGATTCTACATCAAGAATTTTAGATCCAAGAATTGTTGGAGATGAGCATTATAGAGTAGCAAGAGATGTTCAAAGAATACTACAGTCATATAAATCACTACAAGATATTATAGCTATACTTGGTATGGATGAATTATCTGAAGAAGATAAACTAGTTGTAGCAAGAGCTAGAAAAATCCAGAGATTTTTATCTCAACCATTCTTCGTTGCAGAAGTATTTACTGGTTCACCAGGAAAACTTGTTGATCTTGACTCAACCATCAAAGGTTTTGATGCAATCTGTAAAGGTGAGTATGATCACTTGCCTGAAGCTGCTTTTTATATGGTTGGTACAATTGAAGAAGCTATAGAAAAAGCTAAGAAAATGGAACAAGAAGCTGCTGCTTAATGAGCGAAGAGTTTAAAGTTGAAATAGTAAATCCTGAAAAATCTTTTTTAGTAAAAGATGATGTTTCTGAAGTTGTGGTCCCTGCTTTTGAGGGAGAAATGGGAATATTAAAGGATCATATTTCTATTATTTCTTTTTTGAAACCTGGGATAATTAAGATTTTATCAAAATCAGGTGATGAAAATTACTATGTTGAAGATGGAATTGTTGAGTTTAAAAATAATAATCTATCTATTTTAACAAGTACAATTTTTAATCTTGCTGATATGGATAAATCAAAGCAACAAGATTTACTTAAAAAAGCAGAAGAAGAAGCTAATAAAACTGATATTAATGATCAATCTAAATATTTAGCAGATCAAAAAGTTGAAGTTTTAAAAACTTTAAATTAATTTTTTTACTTTTTCTTTAAGTTTTTTGTAAACATGATGTTTAAAATCAACCACAACATCAGTAATTAAATCTAAGTCAATCCACTTCCAATCTAAAAACTCTGGATTTGGTGTATTAATATTTATCTCACTATCATTTCCAATAAATCGCATTAAAAACCATTTTTGCTTTTGACCTTTGTATTTACCTTTCCAAATAATACCAAGTAATCTATCAGGTAAATCATAGGTTAATGTACCATCTAATTCTTTTATAAGTTCTACGCTTTTGATACTTGTTTCTTCCTCTAATTCTCTAAATGCAGCTTTTAAGTAATCCTCTCCCTCATTAACACCACCCTGAGGCATTTGCCAAAAATTTTTAGGATTATCTATTCTTTTTGCTACGAATACCTTATTTTGTTTATTCAATAACACTATTCCGACCCCACTTCTCAGTGGCAAATCTTTAAAATTTTCATTCATATTATCCGTTAAGTAACTTAATAGCGTAGTTTAATTGATTATCAGTATCAGTTTTTATTCTAAAATCATCACCTTCTTCATTTACTTCAATATCTGGTCTAACACCTACTTCAGAAATAGATTTTCCAGAAGGCAGATAATATTTTGCGACAGTTAATCTGATAGCTCCACGATTTTTTAAAGGAATAATTGATTGGACAGAACCTTTACCAAAGCTATTTTCACCAATTATGATTGCTCTTTTGTGATCCTTTAAAGCTCCAGCAACAATTTCTGATGCAGATGCTGAACCATAATTAATTAAAACCAATAATGTTTTTCCGTCAGTAATATCTCCTTTTTTTGCAAACCATTTTCTATTTTCAGATTTTTTTCTGCTTTTTGTTGAAACTATTTCCCCATTTTCTAGAAAAAAATCTGTGATTTTTATTGCTTGAGATAAAAGACCTCCAGGATTATTTCTTAAATCTAAAATAAATGAATTTAAGTTTTTATTTTTTTTAAGTTTTTTAATTTTTTTTTCTATTTGATCACTACTGTTATCATTAAATGAAGTAAGCCTGATGTATCCAATACTTTCATCTATAATTTCAGATTTTACAGATTGAACCTGAATAACCTCTCTTATTATATTAAATGTTAACGCCTTTTTTTCACCTCTTCGTCTTACTGTTAACTCTATACCAGAACCTACAGGACCTCTCATTAAGTCAACAGCTTCACTTAATGACTTTCCTTGAACCTGAACATCATTTATTTTTACTATGTAATCACCAGCTTTTAATCCAGCCCTTGATGCAGGTGTATCATCTATTGGTGAAATTACTTTTACCACACCAGCCTCCATGCTAACCTCAATTCCTAATCCACCAAACTCACCACTGGTTTCTGTTTGCATTTCATCAAAAATTTTAGGTGACATGTAAGAAGAATAAGGATCTAAAGATTGTAAAAGTCCATTAATCGCAGAGTCCATACTTTCAGATTGATTGAACTCATCAACATATTCTTTATTAATTTTTTCTAGAACCTCACCGAAAAGATCAATTTTTTTATAAATATCAATTTCAGCTGAAATAACTTTTTTATTTAAGTAAAAAATTGAAAAAAAAATTAATAATAAAAATTTAATTTTTTTCATATCATCACCTTTTCTTTTGGAATTAGCTCTGACCAAATTTTCTCTAATTCATAAAACTTTCTTTTCTCTGGGTGAAAAATATGAACAATCAAATCAATCCCATCAACAAGTTTCCATTCACTACTTTCTTTGCCTTCAATTTTAGAGTCTTTTACACCATTATTTTTTAGTTTTTCTAAAACTTGTTCTGATAAAGATTGGATATGTCTAGATGAAGTTCCACTTGCTATGATCATGTAATCAGCCATAGAACTTTTGTCTTTAAGATCAATAGTTACAATGTTTTGAGCTTTATTGAGATCTAGTGTGTTGATTACAATTTCTTTTAAGTCTGAAATTTTGTCCATTAATTGATTTTAGATTATCAAATTTTTCTTAATTGAGAAGATGAAATGTTGACTTTATTAAACTCAATAAACTCTAGATTGGCCTTACTGAGTTGTTTAAATGTCTTTGATTTTAAAGAATTTTTTTTATATCCATGTCTGTCAAAAACTAGAATATTACATTTTTGTGAAATTAATTTAGATTTATGCCATTTGTGAAAATTAATAAGGTTGTCGGCACCTATTAAAAAATAAATTTCAATGCTTTTATCTTTTTTTAAATAATTGATTAAATTTATAGTTTTATTTGATTTAATAATTTTTTCATAAAATTTAACCTTAATAAATGAATTTGTACCAATTATTTTTTTACAATATTTAATTCTGTCAGAAACAGATGTTTTGCTTTCTACTTTAAATGGATTTTTTTTTGTAATTGCCCAAATAACTTTTTTGAGTTTAAATCTTTTTTTTGCTTCTTTAGAAATTGCCAAGTGTCCTTTGTGAGCAGGATCAAAAGATCCACCCAATACACCAATTTTTATTTTTGTATTATTCAATTTAATTTCTTATTTTACCATTACTTGTGATTTCATATTTGTATGAAATCAATTGATTTAAACCTACTGGACCTCTTGGAGGCAGTGTATTAGTAGAAATTCCAACTTCTCCACCAAACCCAAATTCGCCACCATCAGCAAATTGAGTTGAGGTATTGTGCATTGCAATTGAGCTTTTAACATTTTTTAAGAAATATTTTGCAGTCTTTTTATTTTTTGTAATGATGGAGTCAGTATGCATAGTGCCATATTTGTTAATATGTTTAATTGCCTCTTCAGAATTTTTTACAACTTTAACAGATACAATTGATGCTAAATATTCAGTTGACCAATCTTTTTCTTTTGCAGGATATAATTTTCCTTTGTAATAACTCTTTAAAACTTTATCTCCAAAAATTTTACAACCACTATTTTCAAGTTCCTGCAAAATAGGATTACTAAATTTTTTGACTATATTTTTATGAATAAGAATAGTTTCAGTCGCACCACAAATACTTGTATTTCTTAATTTAGCATTATAGACAACTTCTTTAGCCATTTTTAACCCTGCATCTTTATCTATATAAGTATGACAAAGTCCCTCTAAGTGGCCAATTATAGGTACTTTAGATAAGTCTAAAACTTTTTTAACTAAATTTTTTCCACCACGAGGTATGATAACATCGATATATTTTTTCATCTTAGAAAGCATAATATCCACAAGCCTTCTTTGTTTTGAATCGATAAATTGTATAAAGTTTTCATTAACTTTATTTTTTTTAAGTGCTTTTCTAAACAACTTAGCTAAAGCTTTATTTGAATTTATGGCCTCAGAGCCTCCCTTCAAAATCACTACATTTCCAGATTTAAAACAAAGACTAGCAACATCTGAGGTTACATTTGGTCTACTTTCATAAATAACACCAATAACTCCAATTGGTATTGACACTCTTTTTATATTCAAACCATTTGGCCTTTTCCATTTGTCTAAAGTGTAGTCTATAGGGTCTCTTAATTTAGCTATTTTTGAAATAGAATTTATAATCCCATTTAATTTATTTTCATTTAGATGAAGTCTTTTGATTAAGTTCTCTTTTAACCTTTTTTTTCTTGCGTAATTAATATCTTTTAAGTTTTGATTAATTATAAATTTTTTTTCATTCCTAATTAATTTTGCATAATCATTTAAGACTTTATTTTTTACTTCAGTTGCAACTTTATATTCACTTGCTTTTCGAGCTTTAATTCCAATTAAACTCATATATTTAATCATTTAAATTTCCACCATATCATCTTTATGAATAACTTCTGATTTTGCAACATAGCCTAATAATTTTTCAATTTCATTAGAATGATGACCCATAATTTTAGTTACTTCGTTAGAAGTAAAGGAGCTTAACCCTCTAGCACACTCATTATTTTTTTTATCTAATACTTTAATATGATCGCCTTTATTAAATTTTCCTGAAACTTTTTTAATTCCTGCTGCTAACAAACTTTTTCCAGATTTTAATGCTTTTTTAGCACCATCATCAATTATTAAAGCTCCTTTGGGTGCTATGGAACTTATTATCCATTTTTTTCTAGCATCTAATTTTGAAATTTTTGGACTAAACCAAGTACAGTTATTTTTTTCAATAATTTTTGAAATAGGATTTGAATATAGTCCATTTGCAATCACCATGCTAGTTCCAGCAAGCTGACATATTTTTGCAGCCTCAATTTTTGTATGCATGCCACCACTTCCATATTCATTTACGCCTTTAATATAAATTTTTTTCAGATCTTTTTTTAGATCATTAATTTTTTTTATTAGTTTAGCATCCTTAAAAATTTTAGGATTTTTTGTATACAAACCATCAACATCAGATAATAAAATTAAGGTATCTGCGTTTGTAATTTGCGCAACCCTTGATGCCAATCTATCATTATCTCCATATTTTATTTCACTCGTTGCAATAGTGTCATTTTCATTGACTACAGGAATAAAACTAAGTTCAAAAAGATTATCAAAAGTTCGTTTTGCATTGAGAGATCTTCTTCTTTCTTCAGTATCTTCCAATGTAAGCAGAATCTGAGAAATATTTAATTTATATTTTGCGAATGTTTGTGAAAATAAATTCATCAACTCTATTTGACCAATCGAAGCAATAGCTTGACTCTTATCTAATTTGATATTTTTTTTGTTATAATTCATTTTTTTGCAGCCCAAAGCTATAGCACCCGAACTAACAATAACTACTTTTTTGTTTTTATCTTCTAATTTTTTAATATCTTTTGCAAAACTAGATAACCATTGTTTTCTAATTTTTTTGTTTTGATCAACTAATAGAGATGACCCAATTTTGATAACAATTATTTTAGAGTTTTTAAGATACATAAGACAAAAGTTTTGCTTTAATTTTTGATATAGAATTTTTTTCTAGAGTTGTCATTGTCATAATCTCACAATTTTTACCTTTAGAAAAATGATCTATAACTTCATTAGCTGTTTCTTCATCAATCAAATCAATTTTATTAAGTACAATTAATTCTTTTTTTTCTAATAAATTTGCACTGTAACTTTTTAATTCATTTTTCACTTGATTATAAGACTCATTCAGATCTAAGTTGGTAACATCAATTAAGTGTAGTAAAGACTTACATCTCTCTATATGTTTTAAAAATTGTATACCTAGTCCCACACCTTCGTGAGCTCCTTCAACTAATCCTGGAATATCTGCAATAGTAATTTCTTTATCATCGTAGGAAGCTACACCAAGATTAGGATTAAGAGTTGTAAATTTATAATTTGCAATTTTTGGATTTGCGTTTGTTAATGCTGCTAACAAACTCGATTTTCCAGCGTTAGGTAATCCAATAATGCCAATATCAGCAATTGTTTTTAATTGAAGCCATATTGTAAATTCTTCTCCGATTGTACCTTTGGTAAATTTTCTTGGAGCTCTATTTGTGGAACTTTTAAATCTTGTGTTTCCTAAACCTCCTTTTCCACCAACAGCCGCAACATATTCTTCACCTTTTTTATTAAAATCAAAAAGAAGAGTTTTGTTATCTTCTTCAAATACCTGTGTACCTAGAGGAACTTTTAAAATTAAATCTTCACCACTTTTTCCTGTTCGGTCTTGACCAGAACCATTTTCTCCACGTTCAGCTTTGTGGTGTTGTTGATATCGGTAATCTATAAGGGTATTTAAATTTTCCTCTGACTTTAAAATAATTGATCCACCTTTTCCACCGTCTCCACCATCTGGTCCACCAAACTCAACATACTTCTCTCTTCTAAAACTAGGAGATCCATCCCCACCGTTTCCAGCTTTAATATATATTTTAACTTGATCGAGAAATTTCATAATACAACATCTATTTTAATTGGTTGTACTATTAATTGGGCTTTACAGAAACGAAAGTTCTATCTGATTTAGATTTTTTGAAGACCACTTTCCCTTTAACAACTGAAAATATTGAATGATCTTTACCCATACCAACATTTTCACCTGGAAAAATCTTAGTTCCTCTTTGTCTAACAATTATGTTTCCAGGAATTACTGTTTCACCACCGTACTTTTTTACACCAAGTCTTCTACCGGCACTATCTCTTCCGTTTCGTGATGATCCACCTGCTTTTTTTGTTGCCATAATTTACCTAATAACTATTTGCTTACTACTTCCTTAGCTTCTTCTTTTTTTGAAGTTTTAGAAATTTTTTCAGCTTCTGATAACACTTTACCATCTTTTGAAAAAATTTTGTTAATTTTTATCATAGAATATTCTTGTCTATGTCCATTTTTTCTTCTTGAATTTTGTCTTCTTCTTTTTTTAAAAATTAAAATAGTTCTATTTTTGCTATTTTTAATTAAATCAGCTTCTACTTTTGCACCCTCAACATTTGGAGTTCCAATTTCAATTGATTTATCATCACCGTATGCCAAAATTTCATTAAATTCGATCTTAGTCTCAGGTTTAGAATCTGGTAGCTTCTCAATCTTTAGAATTTCTCCAGATTTTACTTTATACTGTTTTCCACCTGTTTTTATTACTGCGTATGACATAGTATGATTTAATTTAAAGTTACCGCAATATAGTTGTAGTCAGCCTTTAGTCAAGCCGAATTAATTAGAAATTATCCTTAAAATCTCTTAATTTTGAAAAGGTTTTAACGTCTTTTGCTCTTAAAAATATATTACACTCTAATTCCTCTTTTAAAGTTGAGGGTATGGTAGAAATTCCATTTTCTCTTAATTTTTCTATTTTTTCTATTTTTTTTTGTAAATCTTTGTTCTCAGAATCGTATTTTTTACAAAATTTTGCATTGTTAAGAGTATATTCATGACCACAATAAATTTTTGTATCTTTCGGTAATAATTTAATTTTGTTTAAAGATTCAAACATTTCTTCATAAGAGCCTTCAAATATTCTTCCACAACCAAGTGAGAAAAGTGTATCCCCAGTAAAAATTAATTGTTCTTTAAAAAAATTAAAACAAATATGACCTGAAGTGTGTCCGGGTATATGCATAATTTTAGCTTCAAAGTTTTCAGCTTTCCATATTTGATTATCTTCTAACAATATGTCTATCCCAGGTATTCTTTTCGAGTCTCCTTTAAAACCCACAACAACTGACCCATATTTTTTTTTTAATTCTTGATTTCCTCCGACATGATCATAATGATGATGAGTATTAAGAATATATTTTAATTTTATATTTTTATTTTCTAGGAAATTTATTATTGGTTCAGACTCACCAGGATCTACGACACATGCATAATTGTTAGTTTCATCTATTATTAAATAACTATAGTTATCTTGAAGACAAGGTATAATTTCGATACGCATTTTATTTTTCTATCAAAAAAATACCAAGATCTGCAAACAAATTTTTAATCCCTAAATTACTCTCATTTATTATTGATGTATTGAGATTATTTAAGGCGAGTGATTTAAAAATCTTAATATCTTTAGATTTTACAAAATGAAAAAAGTCTTTGATTGTGCACATGTGTAAATTTGGCGTGTTATACCATTCATCTGGTAATGTTTTCGTAATTGGCATTGTACCTTTAAATAATAAATGAAATCTTACTTTCCAGTATGCAAAATTAGGAATAGTAACTATTGCTTTTTTTCCAACTCTTAAAAGTTCATCTAAAACTAACTCAGGATTAAGAAAAGCTTGAAGTGTTTGACTTAAAACAACATAATCAAATGATTTGTCTGGAAATTGTTTTAAATCTTTCTCAGCATTTCCCTCAATTACAGTTAAACCTTTTGCAATACATTCTTGCACCTTTTTTTTTGAAATTTCTAATCCTCTTATATTTATATTTTTATTATCTTTTAAAAACTTCATCAAAGTTCCATCAGCACAACCCACATCTAAAACTTTCTTATCTTTTTCGATTAAATCTGCTATTACTTGAAATTCATTTTTCATAATTAATTCTCTTCATAAGATTTATCTAAAAAGTTTTTAAGTGCACTTAAGAAATCAGGAACGTCTAGTAAAAAGGAGTCGTGACCCTTATCTGACTTAATTTCCACAAATCCAACATCAGCTCCTATTGAGTTTAAAGCAATTACAATATCTTTGTTTTCTTGGGTTGGATAAAGCCAATCTGAAGTAAATGAGATTATAAAAAATTTAGCTTTTGTATTTATAAATGCATCTGAAAGATTACCCTTGAATTGCTTTGCTAAATCAAAATAATCCATAGCTCTTGTTATATATAGATAGCTATTTGCATCAAATCTATCAACGAAAACTGATCCTTGATATCTTAAATAACTTTCTATTTGAAAATCAGCGTCAAATCCAAATTTAAGATCTTCTCTTTCTTGTAACTTTCTTCCAAATTTTTCCTGTAAACCCTTTTTAGATAAATAAGTTATATGAGCTGCCATTCTAGCTACCGCTAATCCCTTCCCAGGATTAGTTTCGTTTAATGCGTAGTTTCCATCTTTCCAGTTACTATCAGCTGTAATAGCTTGTCTACCTAGTTCATTAAAAGCAATATTTTGAGCTGAATGACTTGATGTAGTTGCTATCGGTATCACTGTTTTAGATTTATCAGGAAAGTTGCTAATAAACTGAAGGACCTGCATACCTCCCATTGAACCACCAGTTATAGAAAAAAGTTTATCAATACCAAAATGATCAAGTAAATTATATTGTGCATTCACCATATCATTAATAGTGATAACTGGAAAATTTGTTCCAAAAATTTTTTGATCAGGATCTTTATGACTTGGTCCGTATGATCCCATACATCCACCAATTACGTTAGAGCAAATAACAAAATATTTATTTGTATTGATAGCCTTATCAGGACCAACCGCATAACTCCACCAACCGTCTTTGTTTGTTACAGGGTTTATTCCGGTTACAAATTGATCTCCTGTTAGTGCATGAAAAACCAATATTGCATTATCTTTTTTTGAATTAAGTGAACCGTAAGTTTCATAGGCTATTGGAAAATTTTCGATAGTCTTTCCACAATCTAGTTTTAGTGGTTTTTTGACAACTAAGGTTTTTATATTTTTCTCAATGTTCATATTTAAGCTTTTTTGAATTGAGAGAAAAAAAAACTATTTTAGCGGTTTTTTTCAAGCGCTCGCAATTCAGATAAATCAGCGCATAATTTTTTTACTAGAACTTATTTATTATGTCAATTTTTAAAAAAATCCTCTTATTCCCTATAAAAAATTGTAATTTTATCTATAAAGAGCTCATAAATTAAAAAAAATGATAACTCCAAATTTTAAAAAATTTGATATTGAAGCTTATAAGCCTGGTAAATCAAAAGTTAATAAACTTAAAAAGATAATTAAGCTATCAGCGAATGAATCAGCTTTAGGCATGAGTCCTAAAGCTAAGAAAATTATATCTAATAAAAATCTGAATTTAGATAAATATCCAGATGGAAAATGTCAAAATTTAAGAAAAGCTATATCAAAAGCTTACAAATGTAATTCAGAAAAAATTATTTGTGGAGCAGGCTCTGATGAGGTTATTCAAATGATCTGTCAATTATTTTTAAACCCAAAAGATGAGGTTGTGATTCCAAAGTACAGCTTTTTAATGTACAGAATTTACTCAAAAATTGTTGGTGCAAAAGTTGTATTTGCAAAGGAAATTAATTTTAAAATTTCAGTAAAAGAAATTTTAAAAAAAGTTACAAAAAAAACTAAAATTGTATTCATAGCTAACCCAAATAATCCAACAGGAACTTACTTAACTAAAAAAGAGGTTTTAGAATTGAGAAAAAGATTAAATAAAAATATTTTATTAGTTATAGATGACGCCTATGCAGAATATATGAAGAATAAAGATTATTCTTCAGGCTTAGATTTATTTAAAAATAAAGAAAATGTTTTCATCCTTAGAACTTTTTCTAAAATGTTTGGATTAGCATCATTAAGAGTAGGCTGGGGTTATGGATCAAAAAAAATAGTTGATGCACTAAATGTAATAAAACCTCCATTTAATGTGAATGGTATTGCTCAATTAGCTGCCTCTGAATCGCTGAAGGATAAAACATTTATAAATAAGTCAGTAAGACACAATTTATTGTATTCTAGAAAAATTAAGAATTTTCTCGAAATATATAATATTTTTTCAAATTCAGTTTCAGCAAACTTTTTGTTACTTAATTTTGATAAATGCAGGTATTCAGCAAAAATTTTGTATGAAAAACTTAAAAATAAGGGAATTATATTAAGATCAACAGAAGATGGTTATCACATAAAGAATAAATTAAGATTAACTATTGGATCTAAAAAAGAAAATTTAAAATTTATGAAAGCAATTAAACAAGTATTAAAAAAATGAAAAATATTTTAATTATTGGCTGTGGATTATTAGGTTCATCTTTATTAAGGCGTATTAGCAATAAAAAAATAGCAAAAAAAATATTAATTTACGAAAAATCAAAATCCAATATTGCTAAAATAAAAAGATTAAAATTGCCTGGAATAATTGTAAAATCATTAAAACAAGGTGTAAGTAATTCAGATCTAATTATTTTTTGTACGCCAATGAGCGAATATAAAGATATTATTTTAAAAATTAATAGTATTATATCATCAAAAACATTGATTACTGATATTGGTTCTTCAAAAATAGAGACTTCTAAAATTATTAAAAAATTTTTAAAAAAGGGTATTCAA
The DNA here is from genome assembly GCA_902589455.1 of uncultured Pelagibacteraceae bacterium. Taxonomy (GTDB): domain Bacteria; phylum Pseudomonadota; class Alphaproteobacteria; order Pelagibacterales; family Pelagibacteraceae; genus Pelagibacter. The sequence continues at coordinate 95,488 of CACISX010000002.1, forward strand.
TGGATTCAAAGTCATCCGATAGCTGGATCAGAGGTAAGTGGACCAGAGCATGGTAAAGAAAATATGTTTACTGGTAGGTGGTGCATAATCATTAAAGAGAAAAATATTAAAAAAAATAATATAAATATTCTAGCCAAGTTTTGGAAAAAAATTGGATCAAAAGTGGTTACAATGAGTGCTGAAAAACATGATAAAATTTTCTCTTTTACCAGTCATTTACCACACTTAATTGCATATAATCTGGTTAAATCTGCGCAAGATTTTGAGAAAAAACAAAGTTATGAGCTAATAAAATATAGTGCTGGTGGATTAAGAGATTTTTCAAGGATTGCAGCATCAAATGAAATTATGTGGCGAGATATTTTTTTTAATAACAAAGATAATATTTCAAAAGCGATTGATTTATTTATAAATAATTTGAATCAATTTAAAAAAGATATTAATTCAAAAAATAATAAGTCAATTATAAAGAAACTTACTCAGACTAAAAAAGTAAGATCAAAAATCATTAAATTGAAACAAGATATTGATAAGCCTGATTTTGGAAGAAATTAATATTTTATTTTAGATATTTTTTTTATCTTTAGCTTGGCAGTTTTTTGAATTCTATTAATTGTTTCAATAATTGGCATAATAATTACTTTTCTTTCTGGCCCATATGCATGAATTAGTTGTTTGGAATTTAAACACATAGCAACATGACCTTTCCAAAAAATAATATCTCCTTTTTCGAATTTTCTTCTTTTTGATTTATTTTTTGTGAACTTGATCTGATCTTTTGTATCTCTCGGATAAAATGAGTTGTTATAACAAAAGTATATTTGCAATAAAGCTGAACAGTCAATACCTTGAAATGTTTTTCCACCCCAAACATATTTTACATTTAGAAATTTTTTAAATATTTTCATAAAATTTTTATCTTTATGATTTAATTTTTTAATATCTGTTTTTTTAATCCATTTATTTTTTTCAATTTTTACATAATTCTTATTTTTCTCTAATACAGATAATTTAGATGTAAGTGGAAGCCAGTTGTTTGTTCCAATTCCAGGTTTTTTAAATATTCTCGCTTTTAACGAACTGATTTTATAATTAGGGCTAAATTTTTTTGTGTATTTCGAATTTTCTACGTACCCTTTATAGTTATCGAATAAGGTTTTAATTTTTATCCAACTTTTATTTTTTGATAAAATTGTGAATTTTTCACCATATATAAGTTGTGAAGTTACTTCAGATTTTTTCGAAGGATTTTTATAAATATTCGAAAAATTACCCGTGAAATAAAATTTATTTTGCACCTATTTTAATTTTGTTTTTTATTAACCATAAACACACTAATGAAGGTATTACCATTATAGTCGTTAAAACAAAAAAAGTTCCCCAATCTCCATTTAACCAGTCAACTAAAGCTCCTGATGATGAAGCTAAAGTAGTTCGACCAGCAGTACCAATTGAAGCAAGCAATGCATATTGTGTTGCAGTATAGGTTCTATCAACCAGCAATGATATAAATGCAACAAATGCTACAGTTGCAAAAGCTGCTGTAATATCATCAGCTATCACAGCAATTGCAAATAAAATTTCAGATTTTCCAGTCCATGCTAAAACAGCAAATAAAAGATTTGTTATAGCCATTAATCCACCGGCAAAGAACATAGTTTTGATTGTTCCGGCTCTCATTGCCATTACACCACCCAACAAAGTAAATACAACAGTTGTTATCCAGCCAAGTCCTTTTGAATAAATTGCAATTTGACCTTTAGAAAATCCAATTTCCTTATAAAAGACAATAGACATTCTTCCCATAAATGCCTCACCTATTTTAAATAAAAAAACAAATCCTAAAATTCCGGCAGCAATAGCAAAACCATTTTTTTTAAAAAAACTAATAATAGGCCCGCCTATAGTTCCTGTAATATAAGCTATAAAGTTTGTAACTACATTGCTCGTACCAAGTTTTCTTTCAATTAATTTGTCGGTTTTTTTTTGATTTGCTTGTCTATTTGTTTCTATTGGTTCATGAACAAACATTAGTGCAATATTCATTAAAATTATTAAAATACCTAAAACTAAAAAAGTAGCTTGCCAATAATCAGCAAACCCTAGATTTTGAAAAAATTCTGCAGTAAATAAAGCTACAACGCCACCTAATTTATAACCTGTCCACCAGCCTACAACGGCCATAGCAGCACCTGCTGCCATTGATTTTCCCTCATTTTCATTTATTTGTTCAATTCTTAATGCATCAACTGTTATATCTTGTGTAGCAGATGCAATAGCAATAATTAAACCCACAGTAATTAATAAAGCCAAATTTTCAGATGGATTAATTAAACTCCACACAACTAGACTTAACAAAATAATTATTTGCATTAAAACGATCCAACCTCTTCTATGACCTAGCCTTTTTGTTAGTAATGGAATTTGAATTCTATCTATTATTGGAGCCCATAAATAATTAAAAGCGTACACTCCAAAAATTAAACCTGCCCATCCTATTGTTGATCTACTAAGACCTTCTTCTTTGAGCCAAAGACTCAAGCTACTTGCAATTAACACCCAAGGAAATCCACTAATTGAACCTAATAAAAGAATTCTTACCATTCTAATATCTTTGTAAACTGCAAGTGAATCAAGCCATGATTGTTTTTTTATTTCAGTCATAATTAATTTCTCCAAAAAGATGGTAAGAATAATACTAATATCGCAAACAACTCAAGTCTACCTAAAATCATACCTACAGTTAAAATCCATTTAGAAATATCCGGTAAAGCTGAAAAATCTCCATTAGGCCCAATAATTGGACCTAATCCTGGACCAACATTTGATATTGAAGTTGCAGCTCCAGAAATAGCAGTAATAAAGTCTAGACCCGTTAAAGACAATAATCCAGTTAAAATAAAAAATATAACAAAGTAAAAATAAATAAATGAAATTATGGATGAAATAAATTTATCATCTACTGATCCTTGATCATATTTAATTATAAATATTCCCTTAGGATAAATAATTTTTTTTAATTGATTTAATATAAACAAATATAGAATTTGGATTCTAAATATTTTAACACCACATGTTGTAGATCCTGCACAACCTCCAATAAACATTAGTACAAGAAATATAGTTATAGGAAAGCTTCCCCAACCATCAAATTCAGCATTCACATAACCTGTTCCAGTCAATATTGAAATTGTATTAAAAAATACAGATCTTAAACTAAAGTTTTCGCTATTATTAAATAATAAATAAATTGATAATAAAATAATACTTACAATTATTATTTTAATAAATGTTCTTATTTGAATATCATTTAAAAATATTTTTTTATTTCCATTAATAAATTTAATGTATGTAATAAATGGAATGCTTCCCAAAATTATAAAAATCATTGATGATATTTCTATAGGAACACTATTAAAATATCCGATAGATTGATTATAATTAGAAAATCCACCAGTTGCTATTGTAGTCATAGAATGAGTTAAGCTGTCAAATGTTCCCATTCCAAATATCCAATATGACAATGCACAAATAGCAGTTAAAACTGAATAAATATAAATTAATCTCAAAGCTATTTCTTTTGATTTAGGAAGAATTTTTTCAGATGAGTCATTACTTGAGATTTTAAATAATTGCATACCACCAACATTCATTATAGGCATTAAAGTAATTGCCATTACGATTATACCAATACCACCCAACCATTGAAGTAGTGCTCTCCATAATAAAATACCTTTAGGTGTATTTTCTAAGTCAGAAATAATTGTAGATCCAGTAGTAGTGATACCAGACATACTTTCAAAAAAAGCATCAGTAATTGAAAGATCCATAGTCGAAAATATAAATGGTAAAGATCCAAAAATAGCAATACTTAACCAAGACAAAGCAGTTAACAAAAATGCTTGTTGTAAACTTAACTTCTTATCGTGGTCTAGATTTGAAAGAAAAAATAAGGATCCAAAAATTATAGTTACGATTGATGCACCAAAAAATGATGAATCTATTTCAGAATAAATAAATTGAGCTATTATAGGGATGAACATCGAGACCCCTAAGATTATTTGCAAAATTCCTAGTGTAAAAAAAACGGTTTTATAATTAGACATTTTGAAAGAACATTATTTTATGGTAAATAAATTTCAACTCTATAAGAATTAATAAAATCGCTAATTTAGGATTTTATAAAAGATATATTCGTGATTAAAAAAGAAATTTTAGATAAAACAAGTGCTTGGCCTTTTGTTGAAGCAAAAAAAATGCTTCGAGAGAGAAAATCATTTATTGATAAAAAAGGAAAAATTACCCTTCAAACAGGATATGGTCCAAGTGGGCTTCCTCATATTGGAACATTTGGTGAAGTTGCTAGAACTTCAATGATGGTTAATGCTTTAAAGCAACTTACAGATTTACCAACAGAAATAATTACTTTCTCTGATGATATGGATGGTTTAAGAAAAGTTCCTGATAATGTTCCTAATCAGGAATTACTAAATAAAAATCTACATAAACCATTAACACAAGTTCCAGATCCATTTGAAAAATTTGCAAGTTTTGGAGAACATAATAATGAAATGTTAAAAGATTTTTTAAATAGTTTTAATTTTAAATACAGTTTTAAAAGCTCAACATCTTTATACAAAGATGGTTTTTTTAATCCAACTTTAAAAATTATTTTAGAAAATTATGATGGTATAATGAATATTATACTTCCAACTTTAGGCAAAGAACGTCAACAAACTTACTGTCCTTTTTTACCTATTTGTCCAGATACAGGTCATGTTCTCGAAATTCCAGTTATAGAAATTGATAAAAAAAATTCTAAAATAATTTTTGATAATAAAGGTAAAAAATTAGAATCTAGTATTTTGGATGGAAATTGTAAATTGCAATGGAAAGTTGATTGGGCAATGAGATGGTATGCTCTAGATATAGATTTTGAAATGTATGGAAAAGACCTTATTGAGAGTGCAATTTTATCAACTAAAATTATAAATTTAATCGGTAAAAAACATCCATCTGGATTTGCTTATGAATTATTTCTTGATGAAAAGGGTGAAAAAATTTCAAAATCGAAAGGAAATGGTATTACCATCGACCAGTGGTTAAAATATGCGTCACCTGAAAGTTTATCTTTATACATGTATCAAAATCCAAAAAGAGCTAAAAAACTTTATAAAGAAATAGTGCCAAAAGCTGTAGATGAGTACCTTGATAATATTGAAAAATCAAAAAAACAAACAGAACAACAATTGGTAATGAATCCTGTTTGGCATGTTCATAATGGCAATATTCCAAAAGATGAAATGATTATGTCTTTTTCTATGTTGTTGAATTTAGTTGAAACAAGCAATGCTGATAACAAAGATTTATTATGGAAGTTTGTTAAAAAATATAAATCTAACATTCATGAAAAAAACTTTCCAATTTTTGATGGACTAGTTGGTTATGCAATTAAGTATTTTAATGATGTTATTAAGGCTCAAAAAAAATATAAAAAACCGTCTAAAAATGAAAAATTAGCTCTACAAGCTTTGGTTAAAACTTTAGAACAATGTAATGATCAGATGTCTCCTGAGGATATACAAACATTAATTTATTCAACAGGTAAAGAGAATGGGTATGTAGAAAACTTAAGAGATTGGTTTAAGTTAATTTATGAAGTGGTGTTTGGAGATGAAAATGGACCAAGAATGGGTTTTTTTATAAGTTTTTTCGGTGTTAACGAAACAAAAGAATTGATAATTAGTAAATTGAAATAATGTATTCAAATTTAAGATCTTTAATATTTAAAATAGATCCTGAAAGAGCACATTTTTTAGCAATTCAATCTCTTAAACTAAACTTAGTTTCAAATATATTTGATGAAAACAAAAATGATCCCATTTTAAAAACAAAATTATTTAATCAAGATCTTGATAATCCTATTGGTATCGCTGCAGGTTTTGATAAGAATGCAGAGGTATATAACCCCTTATTTAAATTAGGTTTTGGATTTGTTGAAGTAGGAACTGTTACTCCATTAAAACAATATGGAAATGAAAAACCAAGAGTATTTAGATTGGTAGAAGATCAAGCATTGATTAATAGATTAGGTTTTAATAACCATGGATCAGATACAATATTAAACAGAATAAAATCTAATAAAAAACTAGGTGTACTAGGTGTAAATGTAGGTCCAAACAAAGATTCTAATGATAGATTGAATGATTATTTAATTGGATTAGAAAAATTTTCTGAAGTTGCAGATTATATTACAATTAATATTTCCTCACCAAATACTGAAAATCTTAGAAATTTTCATGAAGAGAATAAATTAAAAGAGTTATTGAAATCTGTTTCAGAGAAAAAAAAACAATTAAAAAATAAAATTCCTGTTGCTGTAAAGATTTCACCAGATATAAATGAAAATCAAGTTGACTTAATTTCAGAAATACTTTTAGAAAATGAAATAAGCGCAATAATAATTTCAAATACTTCCGAAGCTTCTCGGGAAACACTTCAAAATATACAGAGACATCAAAAAGGTGGTTTATCTGGCAAACCTATTGAAAAAAAATCAAATCTTTTAATAAGTAAATTCTACAATTTAATTAAAGGTAAAATTAAAATAATTGGAGTAGGTGGTGTTGACTCTGGTAAAGCAGCTTATGACAAGTTTTTATTAGGAGCAGATTATGTTCAGTTGTATACCGGCATGGTATTTCAAGGACCCAATATTGCTGGCATGATTAAAAAAGACCTAAAAGAATTACTAATAAGAGATGGTGTCAAAAATTTCACAGAAATTGTTGGAAATAAAACTGTTTCTTAAATGTATTAAACTTGACGCCTTCAATATCTCCCCTTATATAGGCACTGTTATTATGTCAAAAAAATGCGAACTTACCGGTAAAATTCCTATGAAAGGTCATAATGTTAGTCATGCTAACAACAAGACTAAAAGAAGATTTTTACCTAATCTTAAAAAAGTAAAATTTACAAGTGAGCTTACTGGAAGAAGTTTAAAACTTACTGTAAGTAATTCAGGTGTAAGGTCAGTTGACAAAAAAGGTAGTTTTGATGAATTTTTAAAAACTGTAAAAAATAAAAATTTATCTCCTAGATTAAAAAAGTTAAAAAAAGTAGTTTTAATTAAATCCCCTTTTAAAAAGAAACCTGTAGTTAAATCAGCTTAATGAACAAATTATTTATCACCCTGTCTATAATGATGGGGGTTGTTGTGCTATCTTCTAATTATTTAGTTCAGTTCCCGATAAACTATTTTGGATTAAATGAGATTTTAACTTATGGAGCTTTTAGTTACCCGATAGCTTTTTTTATAACAGATTTAGCAAATAGGTCGTATGGAAAATTATTAGCAAGACAAATTGTATATTTGGGTTTTTTAATAGGAATTATATTTACATTGTTATTCTCTACTGATTTTGCAGATTTAATCTCTGTTAGAATTGCAATAGGGTCAGGGGTAGCTTTTATTACTGCTCAATTGTTAGATATTCAAATTTTTGATCGATTAAGAAAAAAAGAGTGGTTTGTAGCTCCACTTACTTCATCTTTGATTGGATCAACAGTTGATACATTTTTATTTTTCTCAATAGCATTTTATGCAACAGGAGTTCCTTGGGTAACTTTATCTCTAGGAGATTTAGCGGTAAAAATTTTAGTTGCTCTAATAATGCTAATACCATTTAGAATGTTATTGAAAATTATTAAACCAATTAAAGTTTAATATAAAAATTTATAAGATAAAATTTTATAAGCTAATTTCGCAACAAGAAAATTATAAGAATTAAATCCTTTAATTGGAGATAGTTCATTAATATCTGCACCAACAATTTTCGAGTTTTTAGCTGCAATTCTTATTATATCTAATGTTTCGTCCCACAAAAGTCCTCCTGGTTCAGGTGTACCAGTTGCAGGCATAATACTTGAATCTAGTCCATCTACATCGAATGTTAGATAAACAGTTTTGTTTTTAATCAGTTTTCTAAATTTAGACAAATTCCATTTTTTTTTATCTTTTGCCCAAAAAATATTTATTCTCGAAGAATTCTTTTTTAAGAAAGGGATTTCACTTTCCGAGATGTTTCTTATTCCAAATGAAATTAAAGAAACATTTTTATAATCCAGACATCTTCTAATTGCTGAGGCATGTGAAAATTTTTCTCCATTATAGCTTTGACGTAAATCTGCATGGGCATCAAAATGTAACAGACAAATGTTTTTATATTTTTTAGTAAATGGAACAATACATCCAGGAGTTATTGAATGTTCCCCACCTAAAGTCATTGGGAAAAGTTTTTTATCTAAAATCTCTTTGTTAATTTTTGAGATTTTATTCAGGGCTTTTTTAATATTTTTGTCTATTTTAAATGGTTTTAAAGTTTTAATACCTATTTTCTTATAAGGTTCGCAGTTAAGTTCTTCATCATATAGCTCAACTTGATGAGATGCTTTTATAATTTCTTTAGGTCCATTTCTTGTTCCTCCCCCATAACTGACAGTTTTTTCTAAACCAAATGGAACAACTACAACTTTTTCTTTAAAGCTAAATTTATTATCAATTCCTAAAAATCCGTTTTTATTTGAGAGATATTTCAATTTTATTCAAAAATTTTTGTAAAGTTTTTTCTTGCTCTATTTTTCCACTCACCTTTATGATAAGCATCACTGGCAATTAATGGCAAAACACTAGTTGCTTCTGCAAACACCATCTGTTCTTTCGTAATATCTACTTTTCCCCATGAACTTGCTTCTTTTAATGTAGAGCTGCTACAAGCACCGTCTCTACTATCAGCAACAGTAATTTGAACAGCATATTTATGCATATCAACATCTTTTCCTAATAGTTCAGCGCAAATAACAGTGTCTTGAATAAAGTTTTTAGGCACACCACCACCAATCATAAATAATCCAGAACCTTTAGATTTGATTTTAATTTCTGTAAGTTCTCTAAATTCTCTAACCGAGTCTATTGTCACATGTTTTTTTGGATTTTGTTCTTGATGCATAACCAGCCCAAATCCTGCACTTGAGTCAGTAAAAGCAGGGCAGAAAATAGGAACATTGTTGTCAAAAGCGGTTTCAATTAAAGAGTCTTTTTTCTTTGAGTTATTTTTTAAATACTTTCCCATTTCATAAATGAACTCTCTTGAAGTGTAGCTTCTCGATTCTAAGTTATTTGCGATTTCACATATGATTTTATCACACATTTGAAGTTCTTCTTCATCTATGTAGGTATCGTAAATTCTATCTATATAGTTGTCCCTCAACTCAGTATCATCTTGAAATTGTGAACCTTGATAATGTTTAAAACCAAGAGCTTCAAAAAAATCCATATCTACTATTGAGGCACCAGTTGCAACAATTGCATCTACCATATTATATTTAACTAAATCTTTATAAATATTCATACATCCAGCTGCTGAAGTAGAACCAGCTAAAGTAAGAAAAATTGTACAGTCTTTATCTTTTAGCATCTCGTTATAAATATTAGCAGCATTGGCTGTTTCTCTAGAAACAAAAGACATTTTTTCCATAGAGGATATAATTTTTCTAGAATCGAATGAAGTTATATCGATGTGTTCAACAGGACTTTTTAAAAAATCTCTTTTACTATTATGACCTGGGTTTTTTTGATCCGACATTAAGCTACCATGTTAGCTTTGTTAATGTCTTTATCATACATTGTCATTATTGGTTTATCTTCAACTTCGTAAATTTCATTTGAGTAATAACCATTAAACTGAGTTCTAAATGTTAGCCCATATGCCCCAAGTTGACCAAGTTCAATATAATCATTTTCTTTAATATTATTTGGAAGTAAAAAAGGACCCTTCATATAATCCATGCTATCACATGTTGGTCCAAAGAAATCAAAAGCAGTTAATTTTTTTGAAATTATTTTGTTAGAATTTTCTTTAATAATTCTAGATGGAAATACAATGTTTGGTGTACCTGCATCAAAAAGAGTACCATAGGTACCATCATTAATATAAAGCTTTTGTTTTTTTCTTAAATTAACCCTTACAACTGTTGAGCCACTTTCTGCAACTATAGCTCTGCCAGGCTCACAAATGATTTCAGGAAGTTTTTCAAGCTTTAAATTTTCTAAACTCTTATTTATTTCATTAAAATAACTATCTAATGATTGTGGAATTAAATCAGGATAGATTGTAGGGAAACCTCCACCTACATTAATGTAATCTGGAATAATTTTTGTCTTTTTAATTATATTTCCAATTTCACTAATTCCTTTTGAATAAGAAATTGGATGCATACATTGTGAACCAACGTGAAAACTTAAACCAATCTTTTTAGCATGTTGTTTTACAAGTCTTAACAAACCTATTGCTTCAGAAGTTAACGCACCAAATTTTTTTGATAAATCAATTTCTGCATGTTCATTTGAAACAGAAACTCTTACAAATAACTCTAAATCTTTAGCGTTATTTGTACTTTCAATTATTTTAATTAGTTCATCTTTAGTATCTAACGAAAAAGTTTTTACACCATAATTAAAATATGCTTCTTTTATACTTTCTCTACTCTTAACAGTATGCATATAAGAGCATTTAGCTGTATTGCTTAAAGTTCTAATATTTTTAATTTCCTCAATTGATGCAACATCAAATTGTTCGACTCCACTATCGATGATTGTTTTGATTACTTCAGTGTGTGGATTAGTTTTGACTGCATATAAAATTTTACCTGGAAATTTGTTTAGGAAAAACTTAACAGCAGATTTTATGGAATTCTTTCTTATACAGTAAACTGGTTTTTCAGGTTTCAGCTGATTAACCAATTCTTCAACTGATTTAAATTTTTGCATTTTAAATGCCTCCAAAAAAAATTTAATAAAAAAAAGTCTTTTTAAAAAAAACTTTAATATTTTTTGGCATATAAAGTAAACAGCACTAAAGTAAAGCAAATAATTTAGGCCAGAAATGCGTAAAATTCTTATATTGAAATATTTTACAAGGACCCCATATAAGGGCTATGAAAGAAGAACCAAAACTACAGAATCTCAGTAATTTTGAGAATAAGTCATTATTGATCGTGGATGACGACAATCCGTTTCGTGAGCGTTTAGCGAGAGCTATGGAAAAAAAGGGGTTTGAAGTTTTTCAAGCTGAGAGTGTGCAAAAGGGAGTTGAATCTGTAAAAACTAAAAAACCTGGTTTCGCTGTTGTAGATTTAAGACTTACAGATGGTAATGGACTTGAGGTTGTAAAAGAAATTCAATCTACAAATAGTGATAGTAGAATTATTATGTTAACTGGTTACGGAAATATTCCAACCGCAGTAGCCGCAATCAAAGAAGGTGCTATTGATTATTTAGCTAAACCTGCTGACGCGGAAGATGTTGAGAAAGCGTTATTAGCAGATCCCGCAAAAAAAGCAGCTCCACCAGAAAACCCAATGTCTGCTGACAGAGTTAAGTGGGAACATATACATAGAGTTTTCGAGCTATGTAATAGAAATGTTTCAGAAACAGCGAGAAGACTTAAAATGCACAGAAGAACTCTTCAAAGAATTCTTTCTAAGAGATCGCCTAGATAAATTTTTTAATTTTAACTATTTGCTTAGTCAAAAGAGCTAAGAGCATAATTTTAAAAATTTCAGCTAATAAGAATGGTTTTGCACCTAAAGCAAAAATTGGCTTATCCCATCCAATTAACGTTCCAAGCCAAAGTAGACCTAAAATATAAATTGTTGAAGTTGCGATAATTAATTTAAATAAAACAATAAAAAGATTATCATCAACCTTTATTTTGGAAGCTAAGTAACAAGCACTTAAAAAACCAATTAAGTAACCCATAGTTGGTCCTGTGAAGTAAACTAATCCAATACCTTTTTCAGGAGAATTTGAAAATACAGGAAGTCCTGCAATTCCTTCAATTAAATAAAGTCCAATTGTAGCAAGTGCAATTTTATGCCCTAAACTTATTCCTAAAAATAATACAACAAAAGTTTGCATAGTCATAGGAACTGGGTAAAAAGGAATTTTGATTTTTGCTGATATGGTTAGTGCTATTGATCCAAGAACAACAACAACCAGAGATTTAATTATTTTAGTTTGTGTGAGATTTTTAGTTAATTCCATTATTAAATAATACTCAAAATATAAAAAATAATCTACTTATAATTGTTATAATAATTGAAAGTAAATTTTTTTATATACAGAATATGTTAGCATTGTAATATTTAATTATATTTCATGAATAAAATTCAAAAAACAGATCACTTTTATTTAATTGATGGCTCTGGATATATTTTTAGAGCTTATTATGCTTTGCCTCCATTGACGAGAAAAAGTGATGGACTTCCAACAGGTGCTGTAAGTGGTTTTTGCAGCATGTTATTTAAATTATTAGAGGACTCAAAATCTGATCAAAACTTGCAAAAACCAACACATTTTGCGGTGATATTTGACTCAGCAAGAAAAACTTTTAGAAATGAAATTTATAGTGATTACAAAGCTAATAGGTCAGAAGCGCCTGATGATTTAGCCCCACAATTTGAGTATATCAGAAAATCAGTCTTAGCATTTAATTTACCATCTGTGGATCTTCCTAATTATGAAGCTGATGATTTAATAGCTACTTATGTTGATCAAATCCTTAAAAAAGGTGCAAAGGTTACAATTGTCACATCAGATAAAGATTTAATGCAGCTTTACAAAAAAGGGGTTCGAATTTTTGACCCTATGAAAAACAAATTTATAACTGATGATGATGTTATAAAAAAATTTGGAGTAGATGCCTCAAAAGTTATTGATGTGCAATCTTTGGCAGGAGATAGTAGTGATAATGTTCCTGGAGTTCCAGGCATAGGTGTTAAGACAGCTGCAGAGCTAATTAATAAATATGGAACTTTAGAAAATTTATTAAAATCCGCTCATGAGATTAAGCAAAATAAAAGAAGAGAAACTTTAATAGAGAATAAAGATAAAGCATTAATAAGCAAAAAACTTGTAACACTTGATCACAACTCTCCTGTTAATAGAGAGTTAAATGAATTTAAATTGCAAAATATAGATAAAGACAAATTATATAAATTTTTAAGAGAAATGGAATTTAACAGGTTGTTAAGCTCTGCAATTTCTGTTTATGGAGAACCTGAACTAGAAAGTAATAAGATTGAAAGTCAAAATCTAGAAAAACAACAAACAATAAATAATAAAAATTATTTTTTGATTAACAGTTTAGATGAAATTGACAAATGGATAGAGGAAGCAGAAGAAGTTGGTGAAATTGCTGTAGATACGGAAACCACTTCACTAGATCCTCACCAAGCAGATTTAGTTGGTATTTCTCTCTGTTCTAAAATTGGAAAAGCATGTTACATACCAGTTGGTCATAAGTCACCAAAGTGCATAAACAAAAAAGCTGTAATTAAAAAATTAAAAAAAATATTAGAAGATCCAAGTATAAAAAAAATAGGTCAAAATATAAAATTTGATTTTATTATATTTTATAAGCATGGAATAACCCTTTCATCAATGGAAGATACAATGCTGATGTCTTATGTCTTAGATGCAGGAAAAAATAGACATAATATGGATACTTTATCAGAAATTCATTTAGGTCATAAAACTATTTCTTTTAAAGAAATGGTAGGCACAGGCAAGAAAGAAATTAATTTTAGTGAAGTAGAATTAGATAAAGCAAAAGATTACGCCGCTGAAGATGCTGATGTAACTTTTAGATTATATAAGAAATTTATCAAAAATTTAAAATCAGAAAAGATGATAAATATTTATGAAATTTTTGAAAAGCCATTAATAAAAATTCTAGCATTTATGGAAATAGAGGGAGTTGAAATTGATAGTAAGTTTTTAAAATCTCTTTCATCTAAATTTGAAAAAAAAATTCAAAAACTTGAAAAAGAAATATTTAAAATTTCTAAAAAAGAGTTCAATATTGCATCTCCAAAGCAATTAGGAGAAATAATTTATAATGATTTAAAAATAGCTGGATTAAAGAAAACTAAAAAAGGAAGTTTTGCAACAAGTGCAAGTGTTTTGGAGGATTTAGCTTTTAAAGGTCATGAGTTTCCTAAATTAATTTTAGACTGGAGACAAGTTTCAAAATTAAAAAATACTTATTCAGATGCTTTACCTGAACATTTGAACCCAAATACAAAAAGAGTTCACACTTCGTTTTTACTAGCTGCTACAACTACTGGAAGGTTAGCATCTAGTGATCCTAACTTACAAAACATACCAATTAAATCAGAAGATGGAAAAGATATAAGAAAAGCTTTCACAGCAAAAAAAGAGCACCTATTAATTTCTGCAGATTATAATCAAATTGAGATGAGAATTTTAGCAGATCTAGCAGATGTAAAAGAACTAAAAAAAGCTTTTAAAAATAAAGAAGATATTCATTCTTTAACAGCTAGCCAAATTTTTAATATTGATATTAAAAAAGTTAATCAAGACCACAGGCGAAAGGCCAAGGCTATTAATTTTGGAATTATTTATGGAATTTCTCAATATGGATTGGCTAAGCAAATAAACGTTTCTAATTATGAAGCAGAGGAATTTTTAAATTCATATTTTGCTAAGTTTCCAGAGATTAAAGTTTATATGGATAATACGATAAAATTTTGTAGGAAAAGTGGATATGTTAACAATATTTTTGGAAGACGATCTCACTTTAATGGAATAAATGATAAAAACTTCAATGTAAGAAATTTTCAAGAACGTGCTGCAATTAATGCTCCCATTCAAGGTTCTGCTTCCGAAGTAATGAGATTAGCTATGATAAGATTAGACAAAAAACTTTCAGAGCAAAAAAACTCTAATTCAAAAATGCTCTTGCAAATTCATGATGAATTAATTTTTGAAATTCCAAAAAAAGATGAAAAAGCAATGATTAAACTAATTGAGAAAGAAATGAGTAGTGTAGCTCAGAGTGATTATCATTCTTTTTCTACACCTTTAACAGTTGATATCAATGTTGGAGATAATTGGGGAATGCTTCATTAAATTTATAACATTGCCCAAATTAGGACAATTTAGTATTTTTAAACTAGACTATGCAAAAACAAACAATAGCACTAATAGATGACGATCGAAATATTTTAACAAGTTTAAGCATCGCGTTAGAAAAAGAGGGCTTTAAAGTTCAAACATATATTGATGGTGAAAGTGCATTAATTGGTTTAACCAGAACGCCTCCTGATTTAGCGGTTATAGATATTAAAATGCCAAAGATGGATGGAGAAGAATTACTCAAAAAACTTAGAAAAAAAACTTCTTTACCAGTAATTTTTTTAACATCTAAAGATGATGAGATTGATGAATTGTTAGGCTTAAAGTTAGGTGCTGATGATTTTGTAAAAAAATCTGGAGGTTTTTCTATTAAAGTTTTGATTGAAAGAATTCGAGTGCAATTAAGAAAAAAAGATTCAAATAATATTTTAGAGGAGAATAAAAGTTTAATATCACATGGAAAATTAAAATTAGATCCATCACAACTTGAGTGTGAATGGAATGGAAAACAACTGCCTGATAAATTAACTACTACAGAGTTTTTAATTGTTAAAGAATTAGCAAAAAGACCAGGAATTATAAAAGAACGAGCTCAGCTTATGGATATTGCTTACAGAGAAGATACGGATATAGAAGATAGAACTATTGATAGTCATGTAAAAAGAATTAGAAAAAAGTTTAAAAAAGTAGATCCTGATTTTTCAGCTATTGAAACTAGGTATGGTAGTGGATATAGATGGAATGTTAGCTAATGTTTAGTAAATACTTAAAAACTCTCTCTATATTAAAAAAATTTTTATTTATAAACTTTGTAATTTTTACTATTATTGGATTATTTACATTTATATACCTGAACAATATTCAGCCAAGTTTATTAAAAAAAAAATCTCAGAAACATACTAATATTATAAACAATACTATAGATAATATTTTGAGATTAGATGTAAAATTTCAATCTGATGATATTAGAAGATTTTTGTTTTCTACAAGATTTATTTTTCAAAATCTGGATAGAGTAATATTTTTTGATGATCAACTAAACCTTGTTGGAGATACAGATACTTTAGATCTTGACCCAAGATCATTTTCAACAAGGCTTGATAAAATTGAATTTGAAAATTTGGACAATAAAGATTTAGAAAAAATAAGTAATGATAAAAATATAAAAAGAGATGAAAAAAAAACTTTTTCATTCAAAGATATACTAAAAAAATATTCCAACTCGGAAGATTTAGGAAATCCATATACTTTTACGCAAGAAGATTTTAATCAATTTAAAGTGACAACAATTAAAAACGTAACAAAGGATAAAATTAATCTTGGTTATGTTGCAATTACAGAAAATGCTAACGAAATAAAGACAGCGATAGATGAGAGAAAAGCATTTGTTATAAGAACAGCTATATCTGTAGGATTTGTAATATTAATTTTTTCATTTGTGTTAAGCAGATATTTTATTAAACCAATACAAAACCTTGTTGCATATACAATTCGTATTAAGGAAAAAAGTCAGGTTAAACCAGGTATAGAAAATTTAAAAAGAAGAAATGACGAATTGGGACTTTTGTCTAATTCTTTAGAGGATATGACAAATGAACTTCAAAAGAGGATTACACATGCTGAAAATTTTTCAACAGATTTAGTACATGAGATTAGAAATCCATTAGCTTCTTTAAAGAGTGCATCAGAAATTCTGCAAGATACAAATAATGAAGAACAAAGAAATAGATTATTAAATATACTTAGTCACGATGTACAAAGAATCGAGAGATTAATTACTGACTATTCTCAAATGTTAAAAGATGAAGTTGCTCTAAGTAAAGAAAAGATGAAAAAAATTAATGTTGAACCAGTTATTCAATCTGTTGTTGATGATTACAATAATATTCATCAGGTAAAAAAAGGAATAAAAATAGAATATAAAAATGATGGAAAAGATAAATATTTAATAAATGGTATTGAAAACAGAATTGAACAAATAATTGCGAACTTATTAGATAACTCTATATCATTTAGTAAAGATGGGACAAATGTTTTTGTGAAAGTTTCAATTAATGAAAAAAATCAAATATCTATTATAATTCTTGATGAAGGAGAGGGTTTTAAAGAAAAAGATACATCAAGAATTTTTAATAGATTTTATAGTAATAGACCTGAAAAATTTGGAGAGCATTCAGGTTTAGGCTTAAATATAGTGAAAAACTTGGTTGATCTACATGATGGAGAAATTGTAGCATCTAATCGTCTTGATAAAGAAGGCGCGATGATAGAAATAAAATTTCCTAGTGTTTAATCTAATCTTGATAAAAAAATACTTAACTGTATAAAGCTTGCCATGGATGATTTTAAAGTAAAAGACATATCTCAAGCTGATTTTGGAAGAAAAGAAATTTCAATAGCTGAAAGTGAAATGCCAGGATTAATGGCATTAAGAGAAGAGTACTCTAATAAAAAACCATTAAAAGGTGCAAGAATTATTGGTTGTCTTCACATGACCATTCAAACAGCTGTATTAATTGAAACTTTAGTAGCATTAGGTGCTGAAGTACGATGGTCCTCTTGTAATATTTTTTCAACTCAAGATCATGCAGCTGCTGCAATTGCAAAAGTTGGAATCCCAGTTTATGCCTGGAAGGGAGAGACCGAGGAAGAATACTTATGGTGTATTAAGCAAACTATAGTTGGAAAACCTGATTGGAAACCTAATATGTTGTTAGATGATGGGGGAGACCTTACAGCCATCATGCACAATGAGTATAAAGATTTAATGAAAGATATTAAAGGTGTTTCAGAAGAAACTACTACTGGAATTAAAGCTTTATATAAAATGGAGAAAGATAAATCGTTATTAGTTCCAGCAATAAACGTAAATGATTCAGTTACAAAATCAAAATTTGATAATTTATATGGATGTAGAGAGAGTTTAGTAGACGGAATTAGAAGAGCCACTGATGTTATGATGTCTGGAAAAATTGCAATAGTTGCTGGCTTCGGAGATGTAGGAAAAGGGAGTGCTGCGTCTTTAAGACAAAGTGGAGCCAGAGTTTTGGTTACAGAAGCAGATCCAATTTGTGCTCTTCAAGCTGCGATGGAAGGTTATGAAGTAGTATTAATGGAAGAGGCTATTAGTAGAGCTGATATTGTCGTAACAGCAACAGGAAATAAAGATATTGTTACCGCAGATCATATGAGAGACATGAAAGATAGAGCAATCCTATGTAATATTGGCCACTTTGATAATGAAATACAGGTTGAAGCTCTTAAAAATTATAAGTGGACTGAAGTAAAACCTCAAGTTCATGAAATAGAACTTCCAAGTGGTAAAAGAATTATTCTTTTAGCAGAAGGAAGGCTGGTTAATCTTGGTTGTGCAACAGGACACCCAAGTTTTGTAATGAGCGCATCATTTACTAATCAAGTTATCGCTCAAATAGAGCTTTGGCACAATCATAAAAATTATGAAAATAAAGTTTACGTATTACCAAAACATTTAGATGAAAAAGTAGCAACACTTCATCTTAAAAAGGTAGGGGCAAAATTAACGAAATTATCAAAAGAACAAGCAGATTATATAAGCGTTGGTACAGAAGGTCCCTTTAAGTCAGATGCCTATCGCTATTAGAGATAGCAAAATCGATATCACCCATGAGAAGTCTACTCAAAAATTAGCTCAAAAATTTACGAAATATCTCAAAGGTGGCGAATTTATTTTCTTATATGGAGAAATGGGAGTTGGTAAAACTACATTTGTTAAATATTTTATAAATGAGTTTCAAAAAATTAATGATTTACCGCAGACTGAAATTACTAGTCCTACTTTTAGTTTATTAAATGAATATCTAGTGAAAGATATAAGAATAAAACATTATGATTTATTTAGAATTGATAAAAAAGAAGATACCAATAGTTTAGATATTTTTGAAAAAGATAATAAATTAATAACTCTTATAGAATGGCCAAAATTAATAGCTGATATACAAGATATAAAATCTATAGATTTAACTTTTAAATATTTAAATGATTTAAATGATAGAAGTGTGGATATAAAAATTTAAAATTAAACTTATTTTGATGAAAAGTTTATTAAAATTGAAAAAAATAAAAGGTGATGCTTCCTTCAGAGAGTTTTTTAGGAACCAAGAAAAAAATTCGATTTATGTTTTTTCTAAGAAAGAAAAATTAAAAAACCTTTTAATTTATGATGCAATCAATAAAATTTTAATTAAAAATAAAATTTTAGCACCAAATCTATTAAGTGAAAATTACTTAAATCATTATATAGAAATACAAGACTTTGGAGATCAAACTTTATATGAAGTTCTAAAAAATAAAAAGAATAATAACTACGGTATTTTTAAGAGGATTATAAAAATTTTAAATAAAATACAACTAATAAAAGATAAAGAAATAAAAAATTTTAAAAACAAATTATATAAACTGCAAGAATATAAAAAAAAAATGCTATTTAATGAAACTAAACTGTTTTGTGATTGGTATGTACCAAAGATATTACCTAAAGCAAAAAGTATTAAGTTTAATAAAAAATTTAAATCGGAGATAAAAAAACTATTAACAAAGTTAAATTATAAAAATGATACATTTGTCCATAGAGATTTTCATGTTTCAAACTTAATGTATTATAATAAAAAAATTGCATTAATAGATAGTCAAGATGCATTAATAGGTAACAAGGCTTATGATTTAGCATCTTTAATTGACGACGTAAGACTAAAAACATCTGAGGAATTAAAAGAAAAAGTATTTAAGTTTTACCTAAAAACAAATAAAAAAATTGAGATTGAAAAATTTAAAAAAGATTTTGAAATATTATCTATCTTAAGAAATTTGAAAATAATTGGTATATTTATGCGCTTAGCTGTTAGAGATGATAAGAAAAAATATATTAAATTAATTCCTTATGCCTGGCAAATGATTAATCATAGAATAAAAAAACAAAATGAATTCAAGAATTTAATGTTTCTATTGAAATATAATTTTCCTAAATTTATAGGGTAGAGTTGTGAGAATAAATACAGCATTAATTTTATGCGCAGGTTTTGGTAAAAGATTAAATCCAATTACTTTAAATACCCCAAAGCCCTTATTAGAAATTAAAGATGAAAGTATGCTAGAGCGATGTATTAATTTAATTGAAAAATTAGGTATTCAAAAAATATTAATAAACACCTTTTATTTGAAGAATCAATTTTCAGAGTTTTTAAATAATAAAAATTTTAATTTAGATATCAAAATCATTGAGGATGGCGAGTATATTTTAAATACGGGGGGAGGTATACAAAACATGATTCAAAATTCTGATGAAAATAATTTTATAATTTTTAATCCTGATACAGTTTGGAATATAAATTATAAAAATGAGATATTAAAAATGGAAGAAATATATTTCTCTAAAAAAATAGAAAATATTCTTCTTTTGGTAAAAAAAAAATTAAGTTTTGATAAGCAATTAAGAGGAGACTTTAATTTAAAAAATAACTTGATTAATAAAGAGGATGAAAAAGAATTTATTTATATTGGGTGTCAAATCATTAATAAAAAATTATTTCTAAGAAATAAAATAGAAAATTATTCAATTTTAGAAATTTGGAATAAATTGTTAGATCAAAAAAGATTATATGGCTATGAAAGTCAAAAAAACTTTTATCATTTAACTGATCTAGATATTTTTAATAAACTAAAAGATCTTTAGCTCTATCTTTATCAAGATAATAACAGCTAGAAATTTTATTATTATTTAATTCAATTAAAAGTGGGTTTCCCGTGGGAATTTCGAGTTTAGAGATTTCTTCATTATCTAAATTAAATAAATGTTTACATAGAGCTCTTATAGAATTTCCATGAGCTGAAATGAGAATATTTTCATTAGTTTTATTTTTTATTTCTTCATTATAAAATTTTATTACTCTTTCATATGTATCTTTTAGTGACTCACTGTCAGGAATCTTTTCTAAAGGAATTTCTTTATAAGTTTCAATATTTAATGGATGATACGGATTTTTTTTATCCAATGGATCAGGTCTTAAATCCCAAGAACGTCTAAACTGGTGAACCTTATCTTCTCCAAGTTTTAATTTCATCTCATCCTTATTCAGTCCAGTAAGTGCTCCATAATGTCTTTCATTTAATTCCCATGCATTTTTAACATTTTTAAAATCACCTAATTCTTTTTGTATTATCTGTAAGGTATTTTTTGCTCTTAATTGAAAAGATGAATAATAAAGTTTTATCTCTAATTGCTCTTGTTTTATTAATTGGCCTGCCTTTTTGGCCTCTAATTTTCCTTTATCTGTTAAATCAACATCAACCCAGCCAGTAAATTTTTTTTCAAGATTCCATACACTTTGGCCGTGTCTTACTAAAATTAAAAAACTCATCTGTTTATCTTTTAGAATAATTTGATAAATAAAACTATAAATATTAATGATTAATTTTTTGATAAAAAAAAATTTAATACTTTTTATCGTTTTTTTTCTATCGGCATGTTCGTCAATTCCTAAAAATACTGCAAATAGTTGTTCAATATTTAATGAAAGGTACTTGTGGTACAAACATGCAAAAAAAACTGAGAAAAAATGGGGAACTCCAATTTATTTACAGCTTGCAATTATAAAGATGGAGTCAAGTTTTGATTGGTTAGCAAAACCACCAAGACAAAAATTATTTAAAATCGTCCCTTATAAAAGACCATCAAGTTCTTTCGGATATTCACAAGCTGTTAAAGGAACGTGGAAGCAATATAAAGATGAAACTGGAAATAAGTATGCAACAAGAGCAAGATTTAAAGATAGTGTAGATTTTATTGGATGGTACACGAGCAAAACTGAAAAAATTTTAAATGTACCAAAAGATGATGCATTTAAACAATACATTGCTTATCATGAGGGCTGGGGAAATTATAAAAATTATAAAAAAAATAAAAAAGTTATAAATTTAGCAAATAGAGTAGAAAAACAATCAAATATTTATAAGAAACAATTATCAGATTGTAATAATTCTTTATCAACAAATAAGTATATAATTTTTTAATTTAATTGTTTTTTTAATTCAATATCAACCGCATCAATACGTTTTGTATTTTTCGCAAGAGCTAGATACATTGTAGGAGTTACATATAATGTAAAGAAAGTTGAAATAATCATTCCACCTAAAATAGTCGATCCTACTGCCAATCTTGATCCTTCACCAGCGCCAGGTCCAATATTTCCAATAACCAATGGTAACATTGCAATCATTGTACTCAGAGAAGTCATTATAATTGGTCGAATTCTAAGTTGACAAGCCTTAATTAAGGCATCTTGAATTTTAACTCCTGTGGTTCTTATTTGATTTGTATAATCAACGATTAAAATACTGTTCTTGGTTGATATTCCAATGAGTATAATTAATGCTATTTGTGAGAATATGTTAACTGAACTGTTTAAAAACAAAATGAAAACTAACCCACCAAATACCGCAAGGGGAACAGTTAAAATAATTATAAATGGATGAACAAAAGAGTTAAATGTAGCTGCCATTACTAAGTAGGCGGTTAATAAAGCAAGTGCAAAAATTAAATATATTTCATTTGTTGTTTCTTTTAATTCTTCTGATTTTCCTTTCCAAGTAATCTGATTTTGAGGAGCAATTTTAATCATTACTTCTTCTAAATATTTAACTGCTTCGGTCAGTGTATAATCTTCTGAAAGGGCAGCTGAAATTGTAACAGCTCTTTGACGATTGTATCTTGGTAATGCTTCTGCAGTACCTTTTTCTTCAAATTCTACAAGACTAGCTACAGACACTAATTTTCCTGTTGTTTCAGATCTTACAAATATTTTTGATAAACCATCTTTGTCTCTTCTATCAGCTAAATATTGTTGTAAGATAATCGGATATTCTCTACCTTGTTTACTGAAAGAAGTTACTCTTTTTCCACCATAAAGTGTTTCAAGTGTTCTACCTATATTTTCAGTAGATACACCCAAGTCATTAGCTCGATTTTTATTTGTGATTAATTTAACTTCTGGTTTATTTTTTGTGTAATCACTCTCTATTCGAAACATGTTTCTATTTCTTCTTAATTCTCTCAGAACATTATTTTGAATTTCCTCTAATTCTTCGTAGCTTGTTCCGTAAATAACCATTTGCACTGGTTTGTTATAACTTGAAACTCTTATTCCTTGTGGAGATATAGGAAAAGCAAATGTTTCAGGAACTGAAACTACTTGTCCGATAGCCTCTCTTAGAACAGTTTGACTGTTTTTTTCTCTATTCTTCCATTCATCAAGTAGAGCAATGATTATAAAAGAGTTATATGATGTTGCTGATCTTCCAAAACCAGGAACTCGCATTATTAGTCTTTCATATGGGCTATCATCTGCCTGTAGTAATCTTAATATTCTTCCTTCGATTATTTGAGCTTTTTCTTGAGTATATTCAAATGAGCTTCCTTCGTCAGTCGATCCTATAATTAAATAAGAGCCTCTATCTTCCATTGGCAACAATTCTTTTTTTGAAAAATTAAAAAGATATGCGGACGCTGCAATGATAAAAATTATAAATATAGAAATAGTTTTTTGTTTGTTAATCCAATACTTAAGTGAGTTGATATAAAATCCAGTAAAAGATTTAAATCCATTGTTAAATTTTTTAACTAAAAAATTAATTTTTTCTTTCTTATTTAAGAATTTACTTCCTAGCATTGGAGATAGAGTTAATGCAACAAATGACGACACCACAATTGAGAAAGATAATGCTATCGCAGTTTCTTTAAACAATGTTCCAGAAATTCCTTTTATAAAAATAAGTGGTAAGAATACTGCAATTAAAATTAAAGTAGTTGCGATAATAGCAAAAGTAATTTGTTTTGAACCTTTGTATGCAGCAACTAATGGTGTTTCACCATTTTCTATCCTTGTATATATTGCATCAGTCATAATTACAGAGTCATCAGTAATTATTCCTATTGCTAGAATAAAACTTAATAATACAAAAATATTAATAGAGAGATCAAATATATATAATCCAAGAAATGAACCAATCAAACTAACAGGTAGAGCTACCGCTGGCACAATTACTGCCTTAAGATTACCTAGGAAAAGATAAATAATCAAAACAACCAAAACAAACGCAATAATTAAACTTTTATAGACTTCCTCTATAGCGGCACCAATATAAGTAGCTCTATTAAATGCTATTTCTAATTTTAATCCATCGGGTAGAGATTTATTAAGTTCTTTTATTTTAACCTTTATTTGGTTAGATAGTTCTACCGTTGAGGCCCCACTTTTTGCATAAATCCCAATTCCAACCGTTTTTAGATTCACAGCATTTTTTCTTTGAGCTTTAAATAAGGTTTTTTCTGATACAGGACCAAATTCAACATTTGCAACATCTGATAGAATTATTACCTTGTCTTTATTTTTTCTAAGGGGAAGTTGCTTTATTGTGTCTATATTAGAATAAGATTTATCGATATTTAAAGTTAAGTCTTTGTTGTTTGCTTCTAATGTTCCAGCAGGAATATTGAGATTTTCATTTCTTAAAGCTCTTTCAACCTCTTGTATTGTAAGATTATTGGCGGCTAATTTAATAGGGTCTATCCAAACTCTGACACTAAGTTCTCTAAGTCCACCTACTAAAATTCTTCCAACGTTTGGTACACTTGAAAAAGCATCTATAAGATATCTTTCGGCATAATCTCCAAGATCAAGATCACTCCAATTAGGAGATGAAAGTGCTACCCACATAGTCGTTGTGAAACCTGCTGCTTGTTTTAAAATTTGTGGTGGGTTTGATTCACTTGGCAAATTATCCACAACACGAGCAACTCTTTCCCTAATATCATTTGCAGCGTCATCTAAGTCTATGTCCGTATTAAATTGGATATTTATTCTACTCCTTCCATTCAAAGAGCTTGAATCAATATTTTTTATTCCCTCTGCTCCACCTATAACATCCTCAAGTTTTTGAGTTATTTCTTCATCCACTATTTCTGCTGATGCAGATTTATAATCTGTTTGAACTTGGACAACGGGAGGCTGAATACCATCAGGAAGTTCTCTAACTGGTAATTCTGAAAATACAAATATACCAAATATAATCAAAATTAAAGACATCACCCAAGCTACTACAGGTCGTTTAATACTTACTTCAGTTATATACATTTAATTATTTTTTTTCTTTTTCAGATTTCTTAAAAATATTTTTTAGCCAATCAAATTTGCCTTTTTTTTCTTCACTTTTTTTTTCTTTCTTTTTTTTACCCCAACCTGAGTTTCCTTGTTTTTTTTTAGCCCCTTTTTCAATTGGTCTAATTGTTAAATTTGGCCTAACTTTTTTTGTCCCTTCTGCTACAATTTTATCACCATTATTTAATCCATTTAAAATTTCTACAAAACCTAAATATCTATCACCTATAGTTACTTTTGTTTTCATTACCTTATTTTTTTCATCAACTTTGTAGATAAAAATATTTTCACCTTCTACTATGGTACTTGTGTCAGGTGCACTCAAACCATCTCTTACATTATACTTGATTGAAATTTCTAAAAAAGAACCTGGTAGTATTTCTCCAGCCATATTATCCATTTTTATTCTGGTGGCTAAAGATCTGGTATCCTCACTTATTCTGCTAGCAAAAGAATCAACTTCACCTTTATAGATTTTACCTTTATATCCAGAAAACTTTATATCTACAGGCAAACCAACTTTAATAAACGGTACAAAAATTTCAGGTATATCTACATCACAATATAAAGAACTAGTATCTTCAAGATTAATTAATATTGAAGATTTTGAAACTTCTATATCCTCAGAAAACTCTCTCTTTCCAATTATTCCATCAAATTGAGCAATAATCTTTCTATTTTTAAGATTAGCTATGATATCTCCTTTTTTTACCTTTTGATTAAAGCTTATTGGTTTTAAAATTTCGTATTTTTCAACTTTAAAAGATTGGGTTTGAATTGGGGCTGCAGTTCCAAATGTGGTTATTACGTTTTCAAATACTCTTTCCTGCGTAGTAGTTACTATTATTCCTGGAGGTGGCCTCTTACTAAATTTTTTTTTAAAATGGTTTCCAATCATTGTTCTTCCAATGATTACAGTTGCAATTATTAAGAAAAAAATAATAACTATACTTGTTATTTTTGTAGATGTTTTCATATGTTAATACTTTCCATACTCTGACCAAGAGCCATCGTATATCGTGGGCATATATTTAGCATTTATTAGAGAATAAGCTAGTGCCAATACACTTGCAGTCACTCCTGAACCGCATGAAAATACTATATTTTTACTATGTTCAAATTTAAATGAAGCAAATTTTTCTTTGATTTTATCTTTACTTATAAAAGTATGATCTTCATTATTTATTAATTCTGAAAATGGGAGGCAAAAAGAATTTTTTATAGATCCACTTCTAAGACCTTTTCTTGGTTCGGCAACTTTACCTTCAAATCTTTCTCTACTTCTTGCATCAACAACATTAAAATCTTTCTTATCAATATTTTCGTCTATTTGTTTTTTATTTTTTACAAGTTTTATATTTTCTTTACATTTATAATTAGAAACTTGAATTATTACTTTTTTATTATTTGTAGGCTTATTTTCTTTTTTCCATTTTTTTAATCCTCCGTCTAGTACATGAACTAGCTTTGGATCATGGCCATAATAAATTAAATTATACCAACATCTACAAGAACTAATTACATCAGAGTTATCGTAAACTACTATTCGATCATTATTTTCTATACCCATATTATTCATAGTATCAACCCATGATCTAGTATCGGCCAGCATATGTGGTAGATCTGTATCTAATTTTGAATTTTTATCTAAATCAAAAAAAATTGCATTTGGTATATGTTCCTCAGTATACTCTTTAAAACCATTTCTTTGAGCTTGAGGCATATGCCATGAACAATCAATAATTTTTACTTTATCAATATTATTTTCTAACCAGCTAGTATCAACCAAAGACATTTTATCTTTTTTCTAAATATCTTTGATGATATTCCTCAGCTGGACAATAATTTTTAACTAAAGAAACTTTTGTCACAACTTTTCCTGATAATCTAACATTTTCTTTCTCTATCATTTTTTCAGCTATACTTTTTTGCTGATCATTTAAATAGAATATTTCACTTCTATATTGTGTTCCAAAATCTGGTCCTTGAAAATTTAATGTTGTTGGGTCATGTATTTCAAAAAAATATTCAAGAATTTTTTCATAAGATATTACCTTAGGATCAAAATCTAATTTAACTACTTCTGCATGATTTGTTGTCCCCGTGCATACATCTTTATAATTAGTTTCAGCACTGTGACCTCCACAATAACCCACCTCTGTTTTTATAACTCCATCAAGTTTACTAAACTTAATTTCTGGTCCCCAAAAACATCCTAATCCTAAAATTGCTATTTCCATTGATAAATAACTTAATTAATTTAAAGTTAATCATATGTTTTCAAAAAATCAATTAGGCTTTTTTTACATGTTCATATCGGTATGTGCATTTTCACTTATGGATGTGATTGTTAAATGGTCAGATGATTACCCCGTTGGACAAGTATTATTTTTTAGGGGATTTTGTGGAATAATTCCTATTTTATTTCTAATTCCTAAAGATAGATATTTAGATTTTTATAAAACTAATAGAACCTTTCTTCATTTCAAAAGATGTTTAGCCGGATTAATTGCGTTGGTTTCTATATTTGTAGCATTGAGGAATTTACCTTTAGCAACTGTTGTAAGTATTTCATTTGCAGCACCAATATTTATTACAATATTTTCAATTTTTTTATTAAAAGAAAAAGTTGGTGTTTACCGATGGTTAGCGGTTTTAGTTGGATTTGTTGGGATAATTTTCATAACCGAACCAGGTTTTAGTTCTTTAAATATATTTTATATTTATCCAATAATTTTTTGTTTAGGTTTGTCTTATGTTGCTATTGCTATCAGAAAATTATCATCAACAGAGCCCGCTTGGTTAATTAGTTTTTTCTTTTCATTTTCGATAATGCTCTTAAGTTTTCTATCATTTTATCAGGGATGGATTTTGCCGAGTTTAATTGATTTATTTTTGCTATCCATGGTTGGTATATTAGGTGGTCTTGCTAATTTATGGTTATCACAATCTTATAAATATTCAGAAGTAAGTTTAGTTTCTCCTTTAAGATATCTTGGATTAGTTTTTGCTATAATATTTGGATATTTTATTTGGAACGAAATACCAACTTCTAAAACATTATTAGGTGCCTTATTGGTTATTTTTTCATCTATTATTATATTTAGAAGAGAGATGTATTTAAAAAAAAAGCTATCCGTTTCACGTCATGAGTAAAACCCCATCATATTGGCATAAAGCAAAAAAATATTTGTCTCAAAAAGACAAAACAATGTCTGCTTTAATTAAAAAATACAAATCGCCATCAGAGAAAGTTCTAACTTCAAGAAAAGATGTTTTCTTTTCGCTTTGCAAGAGCATCATTGGTCAACAAATTAGTGTTGCTGCTGCTAATTCAGTTTTTTTGAAATTTAAAAAAAAATGTAAAAATAAAATTAATGCAAAAGTAGTTAACAAGTTATCAAATATACAATTAAAAAGCTGTGGTCTAAGTAGACAGAAGGTAAAAGGAATTAAAAGTTTAGCAAAACAAGTATTGAATAAACAGTTTAATCCAAGACTGATTTCAAAAATGTCTGATGAGGATGCTATCATTTATCTTTCTCAACTAAGACAAATTGGAAGATGGTCAGCAGAAATGATATTATTATTTACTTATAATCGACCTAATATTTGGCCTATACAAGATATTGGATTGTTAAGAGCTATTTCAAAAAATTATAATAAAAAATATTTACCACCTGAAAGTTATGTTATTTACTTAAATAAAAAATTTTCACCTTATTGTTCGGTAGCAACATGGTATCTTTGGAGAAGTATAGATCCTGAGCCTATTCAGTACTAAATCCCTCTATAACTTGCATATGTCTAATGGTAGTATCTTTAGCCAAACTCCATCCAGCTTGATACTCCGCAGAGTCGTGACACTCAATTGCTTTTTCATAACTTGGAAATTCCCATATAACTGTTCTAATAAAATCTTCACCATTGCAAGTTTGATATTTGCCGCCTCTTATAAGTGGTACTCCACCAAAACTCTTTATTATAGGAATAACAGCTTCTGAGTATTTTTTTAAGTTTTCTTGATTTTCAACTTTTGAATATAAGCTAATCCAATAACCTTTTTTCATTAAATTAATTTAATTATTTAATTTTTAGAGTTCAATAATAATTTGTTTGTTTCATAAACAAGTTGAGCAACAATTGATAAAGCTATTTCAGGAGCAGATTTTCCTCCTAGTTTAATACCAATTGGTCCAAGTATTGAGCTAATTTCTTCATCATTAAATCCATCTTCTTTTAATCTTCCACATCTTTTCTCGTGTGTTTTTTTACTCCCTAGAGCTCCTATATAAAAAAACTTCTGTTTCAAAGCATACTTTAACGCTGGTTCATCAATTTTTGGGTCATGAGTCAGAGTAATTAATGCAGTATTTGAGTTTGTTGCAATTTTTTTAAAAAATTCTTCAGGCCATTCATTAGTAATTTTAATATTTTGAAATTTTTGTTTAGTTATGAAAAATTCTCTTGGATCAACAATAGTAACATTAAAATTTAGATCTTTTAAAAATTCAATTAAATATTGTGTAATATGTACTGCACCAACTATGATTACTTCAACTGGCTTAATATAATTTTGAATTAAAATCTCTGTACCATCAATGATACCATTTTTTTTTAGATTATAATAATTCTCTATTTCATTTTTATAATTAATAAAATTTTTACTAATTGGTATTCCTAATTTAAATATTTCAGAGGATCCGTTGCTTAAATTAGTTAAAACGGCAAATTGTTCATTAGATAACTTTTTTTTTATTATTTCTTTAAGTGTTTCTATTTTCATTAATTTATTTTTTCTATAAAAACAGTCATTTCTCCTCCACATGCAAGACCTACGTCCCAAGCATTTTCATCAGAGACTTTGAAATCGATTTTCTTAAATGAATTTTTGTTTTTTATTAATTCTAAACATTCAGCAATTACACTTGTTTCGACACAACCACCAGAAACTGATCCTAAAAAATTGCCTTTTCCATTAATTATCATTTTGCTTCCAATTTGGAATGGAGAAGACCCCCAAGTTTCAACCACGGTTGCAAGAGCTACTTGTTGACCAGACTCAATCCATGAAATTGCTTCTTCTAAAATTGTATTTTTAAATGATTGTGTCATTTATTAAATTATTTTGAATTTTACATTCCTTCAAAAATAATGTGCTCTCTAACAGCATTATTTTCTAAGTGTTTTCTGGCCTCAACATACTCTTCGGAATTGTAACAATTTTTTGCAGTTTCAATATCTGGAAATTCTGCAAGAGCCACTCTAACCATTTCCCTACCTTCCAAAGTTATATTATTTGCACTTCTAGCTAATATTCTTCCAGAATATTTTTCAACTGCCTCTTTAGCTTTAACGGCATATTTTTTAAGTCTTTCGTCATCTTTTATTTCAGTATAATTTGCAATCCAATAAGCTTTCATAATTCTCCTTTTTAAATTTTTTTAATTATGATACCAAATTTATGTGAAAAAATTATTTTTAAATTTCTTTGGCACATTGTTATTTTTGATATTTTCATCATTAACACAAGTTAATGCTGATGATTTATTTAATAAAGGAAAAGAAGTTTTTCTAGGTGCTGGTAATTGTGCAGCATGCCATATGCTCTCAGATGCTGGATCGAACGCAATGGTTGGTCCAAATTTAAATGAAATCAGACCTGATATTCAAAGAATTATAATGGCAGTTAGAAACGGTATAGGAGTAATGCCTGCAATGGAGGGTATACTAACTGACGAGGAAATAGAAGCGGTTGCTCACTATACTTCTATAGCTGCGGAACAATAATAAAAATTTTAACTATAATTTTTTATCCAGTGTTTAGCTATATCTACTCTTTTGCAGATCCAAATATCCTTAAATTTTGTAATGTAATTTAAAAATTTTTTAAGGGACTGTATTCTACCAGGCCTTCCAATTAATCTACAATGCAAGCCAACCGACATCATCTTAGGTGAAGTTTTTCCTTCCTCATAAAGAGTATCGAAACTATCTTTTAAATAATTATAAAATTGTTCACCCGAATTAAATCCTTGATTGGTTGCAAATCTCATATCATTGTTATCAAGTGTGTAAGGAACCATGAGCTGTTTTTTATTACCTTTTTTTATCCAATAAGGAAGATCATCACTGTATGTATCGCTACAATATAAAAAATTACCATTATCAATTACTAAATCTAAAGTATTTGTACTACATCTACCAGTGTACCAACCAGCAGGTTGAGTACCAAAAATCTTTTTTATAGATTTTACTGCAAGTTTCATGTCATTCTTTTCTTTTTTCTTTGATACATTTTGATAATCAATCCATCTCCACCCGTGACTAGCGACTTCATAATTTGCTTTTTTTATAGCTGTACAAACTTCTTTATTTCTCTCTAAGGCCATACCGACTCCAAAAATAGTAAGTGGAATTTTTTTTTTATTAAATAAATCGTGAATCCTCCAAAAACCTCTTCTTGATCCATACTCATAAATTGACTCCATATTTAAGTGTCGACCTTTAATTGGTTTTGCTCCTATAATTTCTGATAAAAATACTTCTGAAGTTCTATCACCATGAAGAATACAATTTTCTGCTCCTTCTTCATAATTTAGTACAAATTGCAAAGCCAACTTAGCATTACCAGGCCACCTTACCTTAACTTTTTTGGAACCATATCCTACTAAATCTCTTGGATATTTTTTTTTCATTTTTTTAAAATAATTTTATCTTTTTTAAATTTATAAATTACAAGATTGCTTCCTTTTCCCTTTCTATCAACAATTAGAAAATTCATATTTTTCATAGAAATAAGTGGAAAGTGCCAAATACCAGCATTGTAATTAACTCCAGTTTGTTTGGGGACCACAAAGGATTGGATTTTATTTACATCTGGTTTATCTCCTCTTGGTGCTACAAATACTAAAAATTTTGTATCCTCCATTGGTATAAAGGCTTGGCTTCCCAAAGGATGTTTTTCCATCATATCAATTTTCATAGGAAACCTTCTTTTTTTTGCTTTAAAAATACTAACAATTGTTTTCCCCTTTTTTTTAGAGGTATCTATATTTATTAAATTATCAAATCTTTTTGCATACCCATCGTTAATATTTATAGGATTGTTTTTAGACGTATCTATTAATTGACCAAATTTAGAAAATTTTTTTTTAGTTATTTTTTTTGCTTTTATTACTTTCATTTCACAAAATTTCCGAATGCCCTTATTCTTGAAATTCCACCATCTGGATAGATATTTATTTTAAGATAATTTTCTTTACTTCTTTTAATTAAAAATTTTTTAAAAACATGTTTTTTGTTAGCTGATAGTTTGGACTTATTTAAAATAAATTTCCAATTTTTTGAATTATTAACAATTGATTTATTGGAGAGATTTTTTGCAATGTTTGCAGTTTGAATTGAAAAAGTATCTGGGTAGTTTCCTTTAAAATGATGGGTATCTATTTCTAATTTTTTTATTAATCCTGGTTTTCCAAATTTTATTATAAGCCAATCAAAGTTTTTTCCTCGACTTCTTCTTGTTTCCCAACCATCTCCCATATTTTTCCCTTTACCAGGTGCTATGATATTTTCAGCTCTGCCAAAATGTTCATTATTACAACCAATAATTGAAGCGCCATTTAGAACAGATGAAAGGTTGATAGTTTTATTACTTAAAAAGTTTTTCTCCATTTGAATTTTTCCATAAAGCCTTAGTCTTGCAACTCCACCATCTGGAAAAATGTTTAGTCTTATATAATTAAAAACAGATTTATTTTTTGATTTGAAGCTATGGTTTCTGCTTGGTCCAAGTTTTTTTTTGCTAATTAAAGAAATCCATTTTGTTTTCTTACTAGGTTTTGTTTTACTTAAGCAACCCTCTAACGAAGCATGTGCGGGTTGGTTCCCATTGAAGTGTGTTGTGTCAATGTCTATATCAAATATCTTTCCAGGTTTACCAAGTTTTAAAATTAAATAATCAAAACCTTTTGATCTTCTTCTCCTTGTTTCCCATCCGTCCATCCATTTACCATGTTTGTCAAATAGTCCATCTTTAAAAATCGGAGTTTCGATGTTTAATATTCTATGAGCAGCTGCAAAAAAATCGTCAGTCTTAAATATAATTTTAGATCCAATTCTTGGATCAGCTAAGTTAATCATTTTTGCACTTATAAATTTTTTCATCCTTTATTTATTTCATTCAAACGAAAGGTTGCGATTTTTTTAACTTGTTTTTTTGCTTCAAGGAATTCACTTTCTACATCACTTTGTATTCTTTGTCTAAAATTATTCAAAATTTCATTTTTATCTTTACCTTTTACGGCAATTATAAACGGAAAATTAAACTTTTTTTTATATTCTGAATTTAATTTTTTAAATTCCTCATATTCATCATTAGAACATTGGTTTAATTTTGCAGAAGCTTGTTCAGATATAGATTCCGAGGTCATTTTTTTTGCTACAGCAAGCTCTGGATGTGCATTTAAAATCTCTAAAATTTTATTTTTTTCGTAATTTTCATATATATTAAGCATTTTAAACACAATATCTTCGAAGTTTTTAAATGGTTTTGACTCAAAAGCTTCTAAAGCAACAGATTCAGTTTTTTCAAAAACATTACCAAATACAGACAAAAAATCAGACTTGTTAAGATCGTTAATGTTATCTATTGTTCTCATATAACTTTAAATAATTTAAGTTTGAAATTAAATGATACTATAATTTTATGACAAAGCTCACAACTCATGTTTTAGATGTATATTCTGGTAAACCTGGCAACGGTATCTTAGTTGAGTTGTTTTATATTAATAATTCAGAACGAAAAAAATTAACATCAACAAAACTCAATGACGACGGTAGAGCCAACTCTCCATTAGCAGAGGGAGATATTTTTGTTAAGGGTAAATATGAATTAGTTTTTCATATTGGTGATTATTTTAAAAATACATCTTCAGCTAGCGATGTACCATTCTTGGATGACGTTGTTATCAGATTTGGTATTTCAAATCCTTCACAGCATTATCATGTTCCTTTACTTGTTTCACCTTGGAGCTATTCTACTTATAGAGGTAGTTAAGTGTTATCGAGTTCTGTTAAATTTTTATTAAATGATAAGCTTGTAGTAATCAAAAATCCCGATCCAAATCAAACATTACTTAGCTATATTAGAACTGAATTAAAAAAGACTGGAACTAAAGAAGGATGTTCGGAAGGTGGTTGTGGTGCATGTACAATTGTTTTGGGTGAATTAGTCGATAATAAAATTGTATATAAAGCAATTAATTCTTGTATTTCATTTGTCCCAACATTGAATGGTAAGCAACTTATAATTGTTGAAGATTTAGTTTCTCAAAATGGAAAACTTCACCCGGTGCAAGATGCGATGGTAAAATTCCATGGTTCGCAATGTGGATTCTGTACGCCAGGATTTGTTATGTCTTTATTTTCAATGTTTAAAAATAATAAAAGTCTTAATAATGAATTAATAACTGATTCTATATCTGGTAATTTATGCCGTTGTACTGGATATAGACCTATAATTGATGCTGCCAAAAGTTTAAATAAGATAAATAAGAATGATCAATTTGCTAAAAATAAAAATAAAGTTGTTCAGCAATTAAAAAAAATTAAACCGAAAAATATTTATATTAAAAAAGATGATAAAATTTATTTTTCACCAAAAAATATTAAAGATTTAAAAGATATAATTAAAAAACATTCTAATTTTAGTTTTCTTGCTGGTGGAACTGACTTATCTTTAAAAGTTACAAAAGAAAGAAAAGAAATTCCATTTATAATTGATTTAAAAGAAATTAATGAATTAGATTTTATCAAAGTAAGTAAAAATTATTTAGAAGTTGGTTCCGCTACGCCTTTAATAAAATTTGAAAAAAAAATTAAAAAATATTATCCAGATTTTTATTTTGTTCTTAAAAGATATGGTTCTGTTCAAATTCGAAATGTTGGAACTATAGGTGGCAATATTGCAACTGCATCTCCAATTGGTGACTCATTGCCAATTCTATTATCTTTAAATGCAGAGGTTTTAATTGAAAGTTTTAATAAAAGAAAAGTTTTACCTTTAAATAATTTTTTCCTTGATTACAGAAAAACTAAATTAAAAAAAAATGAATTTATTCACTCAATAAAAATACCATTATTTAAGAAAAATATTTTTAAGGCATTTAAAATATCAAAAAGATTTGATGACGATATTTCGTCTGTTTGTGGATCTTTTAATTTTGAGATTAATAATAATAAAATAAAAGAGGTTTATATTGCATATGGAGGCATGGCTGCTGTACCAAAAAGAGCTAAAGCGTGTGAAAAAATTCTTAAAAACAAGCCTCTTAATATGAATACTTTCTATCAAGCAAAAAATTATTTAGAAAAAGATTTAAGTCCTATTGGAGACATGAGAGCTAGCAAAGAATACAGACTAGAGATAGCAAAAAATTTATTAATGAAATGTTTTGTAGAAATAAATTCTAATAAGTTATCAAGAGTAAATTAAATGAGCAAAGAGAACTACATTGAGGAAATAAGACCACATGATAGTGCCTATAAGCATGTGAGTGGATATGCAGAGTATACTGATGATATTAATGAACCAAAAAATACAATTTATGGAGCTATTGGTCTAAGCAAAAAAGCCCATGCAATAATTAAAAATATAGACCTGACTGAAGTAAAAAAAAGTGAAGGAGTGATATCAGTAGTTACTCAAAGAGATATCCCTGGTAGAAATGACGTAGGTCCAGTTTTTGAAGGTGATCCAATTTTTCCAGAAAAAAAAGTAGATTTTTTTGGTCAGCCATTATTTGCTGTAGCTGCTACAACTACAGAACTTGCTAGAAAGGCAGTATTAAAAGCTAAAGTTACCTATAAAGATTTAAAACCTGTTATCACAATAAAAGAAGCTTTAAATAAGAAGCAATTTTTATTTAAACCTAGGAAAGTTAAAAAAGGTAATCCTTCTAAAAAAATAAAAAATTCAAAAAACAATTTAAAAGGAAATTTTACAACTGGAAGCCAAGAGCACTTTTATTTAGAGGGACAGGCAGCTTTTGTTCTTCCTAAAGAGGATGATAATTTTTTAGTTTATAGTTCGACGCAACATCCATCGGAAACACAACAATTAATTGCAAAAATGTTTGATCAAAAAAGCAATTCAATAAATGTTGAAGTTAGAAGAATTGGAGGTGGGTTTGGGGGAAAGGAAACAAATTTTATGACAGCGTGTATTTGCGCGTTGTTGGCAAAAAAATCAGGGCAGCCAGTCAAATTAAGATTAGATAGAGATGATGATATAATATTGACTGGTAAAAGACACGAATTTTTATCTGAATATGAAGTTGGTTTTAATGATGAAGGAATTATTGAAGGATTAAAAATAAACTTATCCTCAAATTGTGGAATGTCACCTGATTTATCAGCTGCTATAAATGAGAGAGCTTTGCTTCATATAGATAATGCATATTATATTTCAGATATTGAGGTAACAAATAATTTATGCAAGACAAATATTCCAACTTCGACTGCATTCAGAGGCTTCGGTGGAAATCAAGGGATGATGGCCATAGAAAATATTATAGATAATATATCAAGGTATTTAAAAAAAGATCCTATTGAAGTTAGAAAGAAAAATTTTTATCAAAAAGATAAACGAAATGTCACTCATTATGGGATGACTATTGAAGATAATGTCATTAACGAAATATTTAAAAATTTAGAAAATAAATCTAATTATAAGAACAGATATTCAGATATAAGAAAATTTAATAAAAAAAATAAATTTAAAAAGAAGGGTATAGCTATTACACCGTTAAAATTTGGTATTTCTTTTACAACAATTCATCTAAATCAAGCTGGAGCTTTAGTTCACATTTATACCGACGGTAGTATTCATTTGAATCATGGAGGTATTGAAATGGGTCAGGGGACCCACACAAAGATAGCTCAAATAGTGGCTAATTCTTTAGGATTACCCTATAGTTTAGTTCATATTTCATCAACAAATACATCTAAAGTTCCAAATACTTCAGCTAGTGCTGCTTCTTCAACAACTGATCTTAATGGTGCTGCAGCATTAAATGCAGTAGCAAAAATTAAATTAAATTTAGAAAAATTTATTAAGAAAAAATATAAGATCTATAATCAAGAAGCAGTCTATAAAGATCAATATATAATATTTGGAAATAGACAATTTGAATTTAAAAGCATAATTCAAGAGGCATATCTAAATAGAATTTCTCTTTCATCATCAGGCTTCTATTCAACACCAAAAATTAATTTTGATAAAAAAAAATTTAGAGGAAGACCTTTTTATTACTTTTGTTACGGAGCAGCTGTTTCAGAAGTAACTGTAGATACATTGACGGGTGAAAACATACTGGAAAGAGTGGATATCTTGCATGATGCCGGTAAACCAATAAATCCAGCACTAGAACTAGGTCAGATTGAGGGTGGTTTTGTGCAGGGACAAGGATGGCTAACAATAGAGGAACTGAAGTGGAAATCAGATGGTCAGATTACAACTTTTTCTCCATCGACTTACAAAATACCTGCAGTAAGTGATATTCCAAAAAAATTTAATGTAGAAATTTTTAAGGAGGGATTAAATAAAGAAAAAGTTGTTAATAAAGCAAAAACAACTGGTGAGCCTCCTTTAATGCTAGCCATGAGTGTTTTTTATGCAATTAAAGATGCAGTTGCTTCAATTGGAAATTATCAATTTGCACCAGAACTTAATGCACCAGCAACCCCTGAAAGAATTTTAATGAGTATTAACAAAATTAAAAATAAAATAAAAAATTAAAATGGAAGATAAAAAAAAATTTATGGCAAAAGCCATTGAGCTTTCAATAAATAGTGCAAATACTATTGGTGGTCCCTTCGGAAGCGTTATAGTTAAGGATGATAAGATTATTGCAGAGGGTTCAAATAAAGTAACTTCTTCAAATGATCCAACTGCTCATGGAGAGATTGTTGCAATTCGGGAAGCCTGTAAAAATTTAAATACTTTTGATCTTTCTGGATGTGAGATTTATACATCTTGTGAACCTTGCCCGATGTGTCTCTCAGCAATTTATTGGTCAAGATTAGATAAAATATATTATGCAAACACTAGAGAAGATGCAAAAAATATAGATTTCGATGACTCGTTTATTTATACAGAAATCCCAAAAAAAATTGATGATAGGAAAATTAAAATGGTACAAATGCTTAGAGATGAAGCTTTAAAAGCATTTGAAATTTGGGATAAAAAAGTAGATAAAATAAAATATTAATGGAATTTTTACCTTATACAATAAAATGGCTAGAAGTTATTCTTAGATGGGGCCATGTATTATTTGCAATATTATGGGTAGGTAATAGTTTTTTATTTAATTACTTAGATAATAATTTAAATAAAAATATAACAAGTGATGATATCGATGGTGAAGGATATCTGATGCATTCTGGTTTTTTTTATAAACTTTCAAGGCTAAAAACATCTCCACCTCAAGATTACTTAAATAGATTAGTAATCTTTAAGTGGCAAAGTTACTTAACTTTTGTAACTGGAATGTTGCTCTTAGTTGTAATTTATTATTATAACGCTGGAGTATTAATGATTGATAAGCGTGTTCTTTTAATGCCTCCTAGTTATGCAATTATTATCTCGCTTTTATCATTGATTGTAGCTTGGTTTATTTATGATCTTTTATGCAAATCAAAATTAATTGAGAATAATATTTTATTTATATGCACAGGAATAATTTTGTTAACTCTCGTTTCTTTTGGTCTCACAAAATTATTTGGACCTAAATTTGCAATTTTGAGTGTTGGATTAATCATTGGTACTAATATGTTTGGTAACGTTTTTACAGTAATTATACCTAATCAAATGAACATAATTAGTAGTAGCGAAAGAGGCGAAAAATTTGACATGAGTTTATCTTTAGCAGCAAAACAACGATCAATTCACAATAATTATTCAACTTTTTTAGTTTTGTTTATAATGCTTTCTGGGCATTCGAGCTTTTTAGTTTATCATCAATATAATTGGTTAATATTATCTGCTATTGCTGTTATTTCTGGTGTAGCAAGACATTATTTTAATTTAAGAGGAAGAAACATTCATAGGTTGTATATTTTAATATCTTCAATAATTGCACTTATCGTTCTTGCAGTTTTAGTTTTATTATTTAAATAACTAAATATAAAAAATTATGTCTGAAAAAATGATTGTCAGCTGGGATGAGTACAACAAAACTGTTGAGAAACTAGCAATCCAAATTGATGAGAGCGGATATAAACCAACAATACTGATTGGTATCATGCGTGGAGCAGCACCGATGATAGATGTTTTAAGTAGAATTTTTAAATTAAAATGTGCATATCTTGCAGTTGAATCTTACAGTGGTAAGGGAGTAGAGGATGAGCAGGGTGATATTGTGTTTTCAAGAGAAATGAGTTCGATAGCACCTAATATGGGTGGAAAAATACTTTTATGTGATGATTTATCTGACACAGGAATTACTTTTAACAAAAGTATAGATTGGTTAAAAAAATACGAACCCATTAAGGATAAAATAGAAGACATTAAAACTGCAACATTATTTAAAAAAAATAAATCAACATTTGAGCCAGATTTCTGTGCAAATAAACTTCCTGATAATCCTTGGATTGTACAGCCTTTCGAAATTTATGAGGAATTAAGGATTGAAGAAATAAAAAAAAAACACCAGTTATAAAAAAGGCCAGTTAAAAAACCGGCCTTTTTAAATTTTTTAAGTTGAAAACTTATTACTTAGGTATATCCCCTTCAACACCTTTAACGTAAGTCATCATTCCTGCAAGCATTCCATCATCTGCAGTTTTTCCTTCAGCAACCATCAAATTACCTTTCTGGTCATAAATTGGTCCTGTGAAAGAATGAACTTTTCCAGATGCTAAATCTGCCTGAAGTTTTTTAACTTTTGATCTTAGGTCAGCAGGCATTTGTGAATCTAAATCTGATATCACAACCATACCATCTCCAATACCATGCCAAGTATCTTTTTGATTCCATGTACCGTTCGCAACAGCTTTAACTCTGTCTACGTAATATGGCCCCCAATTGTTTTCAACTGAAGTTAATACAGCTTTAGGAGCAAACTTGTCCATATCACTTGCTTGTCCAAAAGCATATACTCCAGCTTTTTCAGCTATTTGAACAATAGCAGTACTATCTGTATGTTGAGCAATTACATCAGCACCTTGATCGATTAAAGCTTTTGCTGCCTCTGCTTCTTTACCTGGATCGTACCAAGTGAAAGCCCAAACAATTTTAGTTTTAATATTTGGGTTAACTTTTTGAGCTGCTAAAGTAAATGAATTGATACCTCTGATAACTTCAGGAATTGGAAAAGATGCAACATAACCAATAACATTTGATTTTGTCATAGTTCCAGCAATTGTTCCTAAGATAGTTCTACCTTCGTAGAATCTAGCTGCGTATGTTGAAACATTTGGATGTTCTCTTTTGTATCCAGTAGCATGTTCAAATTTTACATTTGGAAACTCCTTTGCAACTTTGTTAGTTGGATTCATATATCCAAAACTAGTTGTAAAGATAACATCATGACCAGAATTAGCTAATTGTCTAAGAACCCTCTCGGCATCGGCACTTTCTGGAACACCTTCTACGTAAGTTGTTTTAAATCCGGCAGCTTCAACAGCTTTTCTACCTACATCATGCTGATATGTCCATCCATGGTCACCAGTTGGACCAATATAAACAAATGCTGCTTTAACATCTTTTGCAACTGCAGCTACAGTTAATGTAAATAATAAAACTAAAGAAGAGACGAAAGAACGAATTAAAAATTTATGCATAAATTTATTTCCCCTTTTGATTTTTTAATTATTTAAATTTAAATTAAATTATCTAAAAAAAAATGATTATTTTTAAATTAATTGTCTTTATAAAAAGATTTCCCCAATGAACTAGGAGTACTTAGTCTTATTTTTCTACTATCACGTGAAATTACAACTAAAACTATTATTGTAACTATGTAAGGTAGAGCTGTTAAAAATTGCACGGGAATTCTTACTCCGATTGCTTGCATATGGAATTGAATAATTGTCAATCCTCCAAAAATCATTGCTCCAATTAAAATTTTAATTGGGTTCCATGTCGAGAAAACCACTAAAGCTAATGCAATCCAGCCCCTACCGCCTGTCATATTTTCAATCCATTGTGGAGTATAAATCATTGATAAATATGCACCTGCAAGTCCACACATAGCGCCTCCATAAAGTATGCAAGCGTAACGAACAAACTTTACATTTATACCTTGATTAGAAGCAGACTCAGGAGAGTCTCCCACGGCCCTGACTATTAATCCTATTTTAGTTTTTTTCAAAAAGTAGCTAGTTATGAAGGGAAGGGCAAAAGCAAAATAAAAAACAACTGAATGCCCAAATAATATAGGACTCAAAAGTGGCATTGTGTCTTTTAAACCTTCAAACAAAACAGGAAACTCTTTTCCAGGAATACCTACAAAATTTTTTCCTATCATTGCAGAAATACCAATTCCAAATATGGTAAGCGCCAAACCAGTAGCAACATGATTTGTGATCAATGTTTGAGTAAGGAATGCAAAAATAGTTGAAATTAAAACTCCTGCTAACATTGCACCAAAAACTGCAATAATCAAACTTCCCGTCACTGTCATTAGCGCAAAGCCTGATATAGCACCGATGATCATCATTCCTTCAACACCAAGGTTTAGAACACCAGATCTTTCTGTAATAAGTTCACCACATGACGCTAGGATCAAAGGAACAGCAGAGGCCATGATTGATGCAATTATCAGTCCAACAAAATTTATATCGATGATCATTTTTTTGAACCTATAAATTTAAATTTGAAAAAGAGTAAATAGTCAGAAGCAAGAAGAAAAAATAAAATCATTCCTTGAAAAACCTGACCAGTATATTTTGGAATTTGCATAAATATTTGTGCTGTTTCTGCACCCAGATAAGTAATTGCAACAACTAGAGATGCAAAAATTATTCCAACAGGATGTAAACGGCCCAAAAAAGCTACAATTATTGCAGTAAAACCATAATCTGGAGATACTTCTCTATGAAGCTGTCCGATAGGTCCAGTTATTTCACCAACTCCTGCTAAACCTGCACAAGCACCACTTATTAAAAAAACGAGGATAATCATTTTTTTACCTTTGTACCCAGCATATTTTGCTGTCTTTAAACTAAAACCTGAAACTTTCATTTGGAACCCCAAATATGTTTTATAAAAAACAAACCAACTAATAACTACTGCAGCTAAAGCTAAAAATATCCCTGCATGAATTCTTAGCCCTTCAAATAATAACGGAAGTCTTGCAGAGTCAGTGAACTGTCTTGTTTCAGGAAAATTAAATCCTTCTGGATTACTCCAAGGGCCAACAACAAGATAATCCAAAATTAATTTTGAAACGTATACCAGCATAAGACTTACTAAAATTTCATTTGTATTAAAGTAAGTTTTTAAAATTGCAGGTATAGATGCATATAGCATACCACCAATCGCGCCAGCCAAAATAACTATTGGAAGAATATAAAACCCTTCTTGTTCATAAAATAATAATGCAACACCCCCTGAAACTATAGCTCCAAAAGTCAATTGACCCTCTGCTCCAATATTCCAGTTATTACTTTTAAAACAAAAAGATAAACCAATTGCAATTAAACAAAGTGGTGTGGCTTTTAAGAGTAATTCACTGAACCCATACATGTCAGCAATTGGAACTATGAAAAAAAACTTTAGAGCTTCAAAAGGTTTAAAACCTAGAATATAAAAAATTAAACCTCCTGCTGCCAAGGTTAGAAAAATTGCTAAAACAGGTGTAAGGAAAAATATAGCTCTTGAAGGCTGATCTCTTTTAACAATTTTAATCAATTTCCACCTCCCATAAGTATCCCAAGTTTTTTAGAGGTAACCTCATCAGCATTCATAATTTTTGATAATTTACCTTTATGAATCACTGAAATTTTATCACTTAATTTTAATAACTCATCAGTATCTGTAGATATTAATATGATTGATTTATTTTGTTCATTGATTTTAATCAATGTTTCATGGATATAGTTTATTGCTCCAACATCTAGCCCCCAGGTTGGATTAAAACAAATTAATAAATCTGGAGAGGTGATTAATTCTCTTCCTATAATCAATTTCTGCAGATTACCACCAGATAAAAATTGGCTTTTTAACTCTATGTTATCTGTATTAACATTAAATTCCGAAATTATTTTTTTTGAATGTTCTTTAATTTTGTTTTCATTTATTAATCCATTATTAAAAAAATTTGAGGATTTAAAATTGTTTAGAGCTACATTTTCAAAAATTGCCATTTGTGGAATAGCAGCTTGTTCAAGTCTATCCTCTGGAGAAAAGGCCATCATATATTCTCTTCTCTCTTGAGGATTTAAATCTCCTATGTAATTTTTATTAAATTCTATAGAATTCTTGTTCGATAAAATTTCACCGCTTAATACTTGAAATAATTCGCTTTGGCCATTTCCTGATATGCCAGCAATTCCTAAACACTCACCTCGATTAACAGAAAAATTAATATCATTCAAATTTGTTTCAAAGGGATCTTCGCTTATAAAATTAAGATTTGTAATATTTATTAATTGATCTGATGAAGTTTTTTCTTTTTTTTTCTTTATAGTTTTTAAGTTTTGACCCACCATTTTGTTAGCGAGTGACTCTATATTTTCATTCTTGATTTGGCTTACAGAAACTAACTTTCCTCTTCTCATTACAGCAACTTCATCACAAAGCTGCATAACTTCTTTTAGTTTATGAGTAATATAAATAATTAGAATTCCTTCTTCTGAAAATTTTTTCAAAGATAAGAACAATTCACTTGTTTCTTGCTCTGTTAATACGGATGTGGGTTCATCCATAATTAAAACTTTTGGACTCCTTATTAGACATCTGATTATTTCTACTTTCTGTTTTTGTCCTGCTGAAAGATTTAAAACAGGAATATCGAGATCAATTGAAAAATTATATTTTTTCATAATTGAATCAATTTTTTCTCTTAAAGTTTCTCTTGGTTCGTCTGAGTCTATTATTAAGTTTTCAAATACAGACAAAGTTTCAAAAAGATTAAAATGCTGAAAAACCATCCCTATATCATTTTTTTTTGCATCTAATGGTGAATTTAGTTTTAAATTATTTTCATTTAAATAAATTTCACCTTCATCTGGAATGATTACACCTGATAAAATTTTAACCAGGGTAGATTTACCAGCACCATTTTCTCCAAGAAGTGCATAAATTTTACCACTATTAAATTCGAGTGAAACATTCTCGTTTGCAACACACCCAGGATATATTTTAGTTATATTTGAAATTTTAAGATTTGTATTCATTTATTAATTTAATGGTATAGAGTTTCC
Organism: uncultured Pelagibacteraceae bacterium; assembly: GCA_902589455.1. Classification (GTDB taxonomy): domain Bacteria; phylum Pseudomonadota; class Alphaproteobacteria; order Pelagibacterales; family Pelagibacteraceae; genus Pelagibacter. The sequence goes on from CACISX010000002.1 coordinate 140,110, forward strand.
ATCTTTATTTTCCTGGTATTGATTTGATAAAGTTTGATATTTTTTTTTAATTTCACCTAATTTAATTAAAATCTTTTCTTTTTTAGAAGAGAGTAAATTTTCTATAAGTAAATTTATATTTTGACTTTTCCAGTAGGAATTTTCTTTATTATAATCTCCATCATTAATTTTAAATACTTCTTTAAGAATATTTAAATCATGTGGAATATTAAATTCATCATTTGTGGCAGTGTAAGGAAAAAGAAAATAGAAATTATCAAACCCAGAGAAAGTTATAGCACTCAAACACATACTGCAGGGCTCATGTGAACTTAAGAACATGCAGTCTTTTTCATTTGGTCTTGTATTTGCATCTAATTCATAAAATTTTTTAAGAGTGTGCATTTCTCCGTGCCACAACGGATTTTCTATTTCATTGTTTGTTTCAGCAACAACAAGTGATAAATCATTTTTTTTAATAATAGCAGCTCCAAATATTTTATTACCTTTCGCGACACCTTTTTCAGTAAGAGGCAAAACTTCATTTGAAAATATATTTAGTAACTTTTCTAGGGTTTTTTCATTCATATGCTTGAACCATCAAATAAAGAACACAATTGTTACTATAATTAAACCTAATTGTAATAAGAAATAAATTATTTATACAACTATAAAGTTAATAACTTGTGTATTAAAAAATGTTATTTTGAATGATGTTAAAAATAAAAACAATACTAGGTTTACTTATAATAGTGCTTTTTTTCTCTGGGTGCAAAACTGTAAAACAAAAATCAGATGCAGCTATTGAAAAAGAGAATGAAAAACTAAGTAAATATATTGGAAAAAATGTAAGCGAATTACAAATGGAATTAGGAAAATCTGATGAGGATTTTACAAATGAAAAAGGTAATCTTGTTTTAGTTTATAATTCTAAAAAGTATCTAATTCCTTGTGAAAGAAGATTTGAAATAAATTCAAGTAAAATGGTTATTGGATTTGCATCTAATGGATGCTTTTAAGCAATAGTTGAAAAATTTTTAATCTTCCAAGGGTTGTATCAAATTAGCTCATTATAGGTTTTTTTAATACCTAAAATGGAAATATTCTAAACTAATTAGTTTTTTTATATTAATTCACAACAAATAATGTAACCTCGATTTAGATAACGACGGAGGTTAAATGGCTTCAAGTAAAACACAAGTGGGCTCTACAAGCAGTCCGGACAAGAAACTTCCATTAAATAAATCCATACCATTAGGAATTCAGCACGTGTTAGCGATGTTTGCTGGAAATATAACTGTTCCTATTATTGTGGCTGGAGTTTTTGGTCAAACGCCTGAACAAAAAATATTTTTGATTCAAATGGCTTTGTTTGTAGCTGGTGTAGCAACAATTATTCAGACTGTTGGGTACAAAGAAATCGGTGCAAGACTACCTATAATTCAAGGTACAAGTTTTGCGTTTATACCAATCATGCTACCATTTAAAGCTGCAGGACTAGGTGCAGTATTTACAGCAGCATTCATTGGAGGAATTTTTCAAATTTTTATCGGAAAAGTTTTAAAACCAATAAGACATCTATTTCCACCATTGGTCACTGGTATAGTTGTATTAATGATCGGATTTAGTTTGCTTAAAGTTGGTTTCATGTATGCTGGTGGAGGTGGATGGTTAATGAACAACAAACCTGAAATCTTTGCAAATGCAAATCACCTAACAGTTGCTTTTACAGTATTTATAGTTGCTATTTTTTTTAATATTAAGGGTAAAGGGATGGCATCTTCAGCTTCAATTTTAATTGGAATAGTAGCTGGCTTCATAGTTGCAGCGTCATTAGGAATGGTCAATTACGGCAAAATTGCATCTGCATCATGGTTTGCACTTCCAATGCCTCTACAATATGGAATTGATTTTGTGCCTGGTGCAATAATTTTAATGTTGTTTATGTCAATTGTTACAACAATCGAAACAATTGGGGACATAAGCGCTACGACAATGGGTGGTGCTAAACGAGAAGCAACTAATAAAGAAATATCAGGTGGAATAATGGCAGATGGTGTTGGTACTGTGTTTGGTGCAATATTTAATGCGATGCCAAATACATCCTATTCTCAAAATGCAGGACTAGTTGCGTTTACAGGAGTGGTGAGCAGACACGTTGGAACTATAGCTGGAATAGTTCTTGTTCTAATGGGTTTGTTTCCAAAATTAGGTGGAATAATCGCTGCAATGCCAGAGTCTGTAATCGGTGGAGCAGCAATCATTATGTTTGGTATGATTGTAGCTGCTGGTATTAAATTGATTTCAAGGGCAGAAATGGATCAAAGAAATTTATTAATCTTAGCTCTTTCTTTGTCTTTTGGAATTGGAATGTCATTGTTGCCAGATTTTGTAAAAAATATTCCAGATTTTGGAATAAGTTTAAAACTACTGTTAACAACTGGACTTATACCTGCTGGATTATTAGCATTTATTCTAAATGCTTTAATGCCTAGGAAATAATTAACAAATACTTGTGGGGAGAAATCCCCACAAGCAAGGTTTAAGACTTATTTAATTTCAATAAGCTTCTTTTTTTTATGTTCTGGAATTATTCTTTCACAAGATATTGTTAAAAGACCGTCTTTAAGTTCAGCACCATTTACTTTTACATCATCAGCAATAGTGAATGATCTTGCAAATTGTCTTTGAGAAATACCTTTATGAATTATTTCTCCATCAACTTCACTGTTCTCAGACTTATTAACTTGTTTTGTTCTAACCGTTAATAAGTTGTCCTCAAACTCAACCTCTACGTCTTTTTTGTTAAAGCCAGCTAATGCCACTTCAATTGCATAGTTGTCTTTGCCTGTCTTTCGTATGTTGTATGGTGGATAATTTGACTGCATTGTCAAATTCCCGTTTCCCAACATATTTTCAAATTGATCGAACATATCATCAAAACCAATTGAAAAAGGTCTAAGTGAGTTAAATATAGATAGATCCTTACTTGTCATAATATCCTCCTTTGTTAAGCAAGTTTATTTATGCAAGCCCCATTAGGCGACTTGCCAGATTTAAATAGTAATTAATTTTTTTTTTTCAAGATTGAATATGTACTAAATTTTATTAGAGATTTTTAATGCAAATGTATAATCAATAGCAATTTCTTCTATTGCTCCATCTCTTCCTGATTTTCCACCATGACCAGCATTCATTTCAGTTTTTAAAAGAAGCAAATTATTATCTGTTTTATAGTCTCTGAGTTTTGCTGTGAATTTTGCAGGTTCATCAAATAAAACTCTATTATCACTTAAACTTGTCGTAATAAAAATATGTGGATAATCCATTTTTTTAATATTGTTATAGGGAGCATATGAAAAAATATAATCAAAGTGTTCTTTATTCTCTTTTGCATTTCCAAATTCGTCAAATTCTCCAACAGTTAAAGGTAAAGAATGATCAAGGTTTGTTGTTAAAGAATCTACAAAAGGAACAGCCATAATAATTCCTAAAAATAATTCAGGAGTTTGATTGACTACAGCTCCCATTAATAATCCCCCAGCCGATCCACCCATGCCAATAATATTTCCTTTTGACGTATAATTCTTCTCGATTAAATATTTTGCTGCGTAAATATAATCTTCAAAAGTATTTTTTTTATTTGTTAACTTTCCCTCTTTCCACCATTTCATACCTTTTTCCATACCACCTCTGATATGAGCTGTGGCCCAAATTATATCTCTATTGATAAGACTTAATCTTGTGGAAGAAAAACTTGGGGACATGGAATTTCCATAAGATCCATATCCATATAATAAAACATTTGCAGATCCGTCAATTTTTGTTTTTTTATGTCTGGTAATTGTTAATGGAACCATCCTTCCATCATGAGATTTAAACTCAACTCTCTCAACAATATAGTCATCTTTATTATGACCAGATGGGATCTCTTGCTCCTTAACAAGTTCTTTAGATTTTGTTGCTAAATTATATTTAAATACTCTAGAAGGAGTTTTGGGTGATGAGTATCCTAAATAAACTTCATCAGTATTTCTATCTCTTTGAGTTAAGCTTACTCCTGGGACATAAACAGATTCATCAGAAAAAATTAATTCTTCCTCTAAATTCGTAGAAATATTTTTAACAAATAATTTATCTAGTGCATCTGATGTTTCACCACGAATAATCCAATTTTTAAGGAATGTTAATCCACCAATTAAAACCTCATCTTTTGCTGGAATATATGTTTTCCAATTTTGATTTTCTAAATTGTCACAAATATCAACTTTAAAGTCATCAGCATTTTTATTAGTATGATTATAAAATTTACTATCCCATGAATTAACAGAATACAGAACACCTCTTTCTCTTTTAATAATAAGTTTTGGAGATGGATTTAATTCATCCGATTTAAAGTAATATTGCTCTGAAGTGTTATGGTCAGAAGTATTTATAAAAAAATATTTTTCATCTGAGCTTTTTCCAATTCCTACTGTAAAAGCCTCGCTTTTCTCCTCAAATATTAATTCATCTTTGCCCTCAAAATCTCCTATTCTGTGCCTGTATATTGTTCTTGCTCTATGATTTTCATCAAGTTTAGAATAAAAAATATATTTATCATCCAAACTAAACGTTATTCCCCCTGATGTTTCCGTAATTTCTTTTGAAATAATTTTGTTTGTTTTTATATCTCTCAAATAAATTGTATAATATTCAGAACCCTTAAGATCTAAAGAGTATCCAAGATATTTATCATTATTACTTACTTCTAAATCCCCAATCCCAAAATATTCAGTTTTAAGTTTTTCTTTTTCTTTATCTCCATTCCATATTTCCTCAATATTTTCTGAACCATTTTTTTTTCTAAGTTTTATGGAATAATTTCCTTTTGTTGTAGTTTTTGTCCAATACTCATAGGTATGATCTTTATAGGGTAAAGATTCATCATCTAATTTAATTCTTGCTTTAATTTCATCAAATAATTTTTTTTGGATATCTTTTGTATCTTTTAAATGATGTTCTGTGTAAGCATTTTCATCTTCTAAATAATTTTTGACCTCAGGATCTAACTTACTTTTATCTTTTAGAACTTCTAAAATATTATCTTGATGAATCCAGCTGTAATTGTCTTCCCAATCAATATTGTGACAAGATTTTATCTCTAATTTTTTTTTAAGTTGTGGTACTTTCATTAGTTTAGGAATTTTATGAGTATTATAATTTATATATTAATAATATTAATCATCTTATATTTTTTATTGAGATGGTGGTCAAATATTTCTCCAAAAAAAATGTCTAAAGGAGTAAGGCTAATAACAATTTTATTATTGGCTTTATTAGCAGTTTTATTTGCTATTGGTGGAAAATTTTTACTTACATTGCCATTAACTCTTGCAAGTCTTGCCTTAGTTAAACTTAAAGGTCTATCATTGATTCAATTGCTTTCTCTTTATAGACTTATTCAAACTTTGAGAAATTCTGGAAGATTTTCTTTTAATCAATATCAAAATAATAACTCTTCATCATTATCAATATCTGAGGCATATAAAATTTTAAATTTAGATATAAATAAAAAACCAACCAAAGAAGCACTTAACAAAGCTTACCAAAAAATTCAAAAAAAAATTCACCCTGATATTTCTCCAGAAACTTCAAGATTATCAGCTATAGTTAATGAAGCTAAAGAAATAGTCCTTGAAGATATTTCTTAATTAATAATTGATAATAGTTTTTCGTAAATTTTATCTGGATTAATTTTATCTTTACCTAACGTGCCATGAGTTACAGAGGTTTCATTATCTGGCGTTATAGGATGCATTCTTGAACTATAATTTCCATACATTAAAGGTGTGTCAGCCATGAGTGTGATTGTTTCAATACCAAGAGCGGATGAAAGGTGACTAAAACTAGTATCATTACAAATTGACACTGAACAATTTTTGATAATAGGTAGACAGTTGTTTATTGATAATTTATCTAAGGCTACACACTGTGATCCTAATTCTGAATTTTTAATTTCACTTAAAATTTTTTGTTCTCCATCTTTTGTTCCGGTGGCTAAAAAAAATTTACAATTTCTTTCTTTACTTATTTTTTTCATAACTTCAAGATAGGTCCTTGAAGGTATTCTTTTTGTGGGTCCTGATCCTCCTATACCTAAAAGTATATTTATATTATTTTTGGAGATATCGTATTTTTTTGATGCTTCTTCTATTTTTTGGTTACTTACTTGTATAGATGGATCGCTATTGACAGTAATACCAATTTTTTTGAAAATCAATTCACGTGATGCTTCAATCATATCTTGACCTTGTTTCTCAAATAAAGGAAATTGATTTATTTCTTTAATTTTAGACAATCTTGCAATTAAGTTAAAACGCAGAGAAGAATTAAAAATAAAAATTTTTTCAAATTTATATTTTTTTAAATCATTAGCTAGTTTTATACTTCCAATTAATCCATTATGTCTTAAATTTTTAATTTTATTGTTTCGTTCTAAAATGATTATTTTATCAATATAATCTGTTTGATTTAAATATTGTTCTGATTTTGAATTTTCTTGGACTAATATGCTAATAGGAGTTTTGAATTTTTTGGAAACTGCTTCTATAAACGGTAAAAAAATAACAGTATCGCCAATTCCCATCCTATTTTGAACAGCTAAAATTTTCATAGTTAATTTATAAACTTTACTAATTAATATTTTTATATAAATTTTTAATATGAGTAAAATTAAAGGCATTTATGCAGCCTCAATGTCGATCTTAAACGATGATTTAACGCTTGATATTAAAAAAACCATTCTGCATGCAGAAATGGTTATAGACAATGGTTGTCACGGAGCAGCTATATTTGGAAGTACAGGGCAGGCTCAACTTATACCTGTATCTGAAAAAATTAATTTGTTAAATAATCTGACTTCAAGCAAACATAAAGAAAAGTATATTATTGGTACTGGTTTAAATTCTTTAGGTGAAACAATTAATTTAATTAGAGTTTCTAAATCTTTAGGATTCAATAGATTTTTAATTATGCCGCCTGCTTACTATAAATATGGAGATAGAGAGGTAATAGAATTTTATAGTAAAATAGTAGAGGTAATTTCTGATTGCGAAATAGTACTATATAATTTTGAAAAACTCTGTGGCTATAAGTTCAGTATTGAGTGTATTGAAGAGTTAGTAAAAAAATATCCAAAAAATATTATTGGAGTAAAAGATAGTTCTTACAATCTTTTTGAAAACTTAAAAATTGATAATTTTTCAGTTTTACCCGGATCAGAATCTAAATTATTTAAAGGACTTCAATTAGGCTGTTCAGGAATTATTACAGCTACATGTAATGCTACTTCTGCACTGGCAAGAAAAGTATACGATGATTTTAATGATGGACAAGATCAGACAGTAAACCAAAATCTTTGTGAAGTAAGAGCAGAATTTGAAAAATATAATTTAATTTCAGGTTTACATACATACTTTAGTAAAAAAGAAATATATTATAAAAATCTTTTACCACCTCTTAGTATTTTAAATGCTAAAGATCAATCGGATTTAATCAACAATTTAGAGAAATTAAATTTTTCATTAAAAAATACTAAGGCGGCTTAGATGCAACTAGCTAGATTTTTAAATAATGTTTTTAAAAAAGATGGATTTATATTAGTTGACGCTAATTCAAAAAGTTACATCATTGGAAATCCAAAAAGCGAAAACCCTATAAAACTAAAAATTTTAAATAAAAATCTTCATTATAAGTTACTGTTTCATCCCGATTTATATTTTGGTGAAGCATATACAGATGGTGAAATAACCATTGAAAATGGAACGCTAACTGATTTTTTGAATCTTTCTTTAATGAATTTTGGCAGGGGAGACTTAAATTTTTTTAGTTATTTGATTAATAGATTAAGAGGTTCTTATAGATATTTAACTAATTTTAATTTTATAAAAAAATCTAAGATGAATGTTTCACATCATTATGATATTTCAGATGATCTTTATGACTTATTTTTGGATCCTAAAAGACAATATTCATGTGCGTATTTTAAAAATGAAACAGATACATTGGAAACTGCTCAAAATAATAAAATTCAACATATAATAAAAAAACTCAATATAAAACCAAATCAAAAAGTTTTAGATATTGGATGTGGATGGGGTTCTCTAGCAATAGATATTGCAAAAAGTGCAAACTGTGAAGTAACAGGTATTACGCTTTCGGAAAATCAATTTAATTACTGCAACAAAAGAGCAAAAGAACTTAATTTAGAAAATCAATTAAACTTTAGGTTAATGGATTATAGAGAGCTCAATGAAAAATTTGATAGAATAGTCAGTGTTGGGATGTTTGAACATGTAGGAAGAAAATTTTATAAAAAATTTTTTTCACAAGTTGAAAAACTTCTTAAGGATGATGGAGTATCATTAATTCATACTATAGGATCAGTAAACCCGCCTAGAGATCCACATCCATGGATTACTAAGTATATTTTTCCAGGGGGTTATACTCCGAGTTTAAGTGAGGTAACAACACCGATTGAAAAAGCAGGCTTAATTGTTGCAGATATTGAGGTTTTAAGGCTTCATTATTCACATACACTAAGACATTGGAAAGAAAATTGTATTCGAAATAAAGATAAAATTATTGAAATGTTTGATGAAAGATTTTTTAGGATGTGGGAATTTTATCTTGCTGGTTGTGAGATGGCATTTAAGTGGGGAGATCAAGTTGTATACCAATTTCAATTAACAAAGAATTATTCTTCTACGCCTGTTACAAGAGACTATATTTATCAATAAATAATTGGTAGAAACTAACTTCCTTAAAATGAAAAAAAAGAAAAAAAAATTAAAAAAAAGTATTTCTAAAAATCAAAATAAAGCCAAAAAAAAAGTTAAAAAAATATCTAAAAAGTCAAATAAATTTAAGGTTAAAAGCAAATTAGTAAAAAGAATTAAGAGTCGAAGAAAACAGAAAAATAATAAATCAAAAAAACTAAAAAAATCAATAAAGATTTCAAAAAAATTTAAATCTACATCACCAAAGAAACCAGATTTTCTTTTAAAGCTAGTTAACTTTCAAAATTCTCTAAAGCCTGAGTTTAAATTTAGATTGAATTTTGGATTTGAAAAATATATCCAAGCATTTTTTGATAAAATAGCGGACACAATTTCACAATACAAAATTCTAAAAAAAAATGAAGCAAGAAGATTAAAATTAGAAAAACAAGATAAAGAAAGGTTAGAAAAAATTGAATTTGCAAAAGAAAAACAAAAAGAGGCTGAATTAAAAGTCAAATTAAAAGAACAAGCTTTAAAGGATGAAATTAGATTAGAAAAACAAAGAACCAAAGAAATAAAATTATTCTTAAGAAAAGAACAAGCTCTTTTAAGAATTGAACAAGCAGAAAAACAAAAGCAATTTTTACAACAATTAAAATTAGATAAGCAAATTGAAAAATTCAGAGTTAGAGAGGTTAAAGAATTAGAGAAATTAGAAAAAATTTCTTTAAGAGAAAAGAGAGAGGATTATGCTGGCTTACAACAAAGAATAGAAAAACTAAAAGAAAAATATCGAATTATTAGAGATCAAAAGATTAGGCAAAGAGTAGAGGCCTTAGGAGTAAAAATTCAAGGAGATGAAGATAGAGAAACACTTTTACAAAAAGAAAAAGAATATACTTTAGCTAGACAAAAAATTGAGTTTGCTCTCGAAAGTTTTTACAGAAGTGCTAGCAGCTTAGTATTTCAATTAAATAAAAGACACATAACAAGACATATGTCTATTTTTAGATGTATAGATAGAAGGTTTGAAACAGGAGAAATATTTGTTAAATGGGATGAAGCATCAGATGATGAATGGTTATTATTAATTTATATAAAAAATAATTCACCAGATGAAGGAATAGTAATTGAAGATAAAACCAATCCTGAAAAAAATATTTCTCACGAGTTTAAGAATAATGAAATATTTAAGGCCTCAGATACCATGGTTGATGCTCTTACTCAGTTAATCGCAAGAAAAAGAGCCAAAAATATCAATTAAATTATCTTACATAATTAAGTATCATTAAGAATGTTACTTTCTTCAACATTAATGATTATTTTGTATCTTATATTTAAATATGTTCTTGCCTGGATAAGGTATTTTAACAGTCTCGACTCTAGATTAGGCCAATCTACATGGAGATGGAGTTATGATTATCCCGTAGTTGGTGAAAGGGATATTTCAGATCTAGATGATAAAACTTTTGTTAGACTGAGGAGAAAAAGAAATAGAGTTATAACTCTTATGTATTCAATTTTATTAATAATGTTTTTATTATCTATGTCTTTATTAAGTGAATTTTTAATATTTTTTTTAACTTAGTTTTTTAAGTTGTTTTTTATTTTTTAAATATAAAAAAAAAGCAATTATCTCATAACCATATTTAAAGATTGTGAAAACCACAGGCAGTTTGAAAAATTTATATAAAAATTTATATTTTGGGATTTTTTTCCAAACATAAAGAAATGCTTCTGCACCTTGAATAATTTTACCATTCTCCTTAACATGTAATCTTCTTAATAATTCTTTATCATTTCTAGATGTTTCTTTTTCAGCATCTGAGTTATTTGTTATATCTATCCAGTCAATATTTTTGATATTTTCTTTTTTATATAAGTTAATTTCTGATCTACAGATTTTACAAGAGTTATTAAAAAATACTTTCATTTAATAATAATTAACTTTTAGTAATAAATTGTACATGCGTAAAATGATCAGTTGAAAATTATCAATAAACCACTATTTAAGATGAATGAGTAATTTCTTTAGTAAATCTGATTTAACAAGACAAGATGCAGATAAAATAGTATCTGAAACACTAAATAATTGTGATGATGGTGAGCTTTATTTAGAGGAGTCCAAATCAGAGTCAATTGTGTTAGATGACAATAAAATAAAAAGCTCAAACTATAGTTCTGATTTAGGATTTGGTTTCAGAGCTATTTCAAACGAGGTTGTTGCTTATTCATATTCTAACGAAATATCAAAAGATTCATTAAAAAATTCCTCAGAAAATCTTAAATCAACTCTTAAATCAATTAAAGGCACATATAATCATGAAATTCCAAAATCTAATAAAAAATTTTATGAAGATATTAATCCAATTGAACAAAAATCTTTAGACTCGAAATTAGAAGTTTTAAATAAAGTAAATGATTTTTTAAGAAAAAAAGATGGATTAGTAAAACAAGTGACTGCTAGTTTTGCTGGTGAGCAAAAATCAATAGAAATTATTAGATCAGGTGGAGAAGCACTCACCGATATACGTCCATTAATTAGATTTAATGTCTCTGTAATGTTGGAAAAAAATGGAAGAAAAGAAACAGGAGTATATGGAATTGGTGGCAGACAATCTTATGACGATTATTTAAAAAATGATAATTGGAAAAATGTTTGTGAAGAGGCTTTTAGAATTGCATCAGTAAATTTAGAAAGCAAACCAGCACCTGCTGGTGAGATGAAAGTAGTCTTAGGACCTGGTTGGCCTGCCATCTTAATTCATGAAGCAATCGGTCATGGTCTTGAAGGAGATTTTAATAGAAAAAAAACATCAGCATTCCATGATCTTATGGGAGAAAAAGTTGCAAGTGAGGGGGTAACAATTGTTGATGATGGTACGATAGATAATAGAAGAGGTAGCTTAACTATTGATGATGAGGGAACGCCAACTGAGCGAACAGTTTTAATTGAAAATGGTATTCTTAAAAATTTTATGCAAGACAGGCATAATGCAAGATTAATGAATACAAGATCAACCGGATCTGGAAGAAGAGAAAATTATAGACATATTGTTTTGCCAAGAATGAGAAATACAATGATGTTAAGTGGCAAACAAACTCAAGACGAAATGATCAAATCTGTTGATAAAGGAATTTTTGCAGTAAGTTTTGGAGGTGGCCAGGTAGATATTACATCTGGAAAATTTGTATTTAATTGTACTGAGGCTTACGAAATAAATAATGGTAAAATTGGATCTCCAATTAAAGGCGCAACACTTATTGGTGATGGACCATCAATACTTAAAGAAGTATCGATGGTAGGAAATGATATGATGTTAGATCCAGGCATAGGAACTTGTGGAAAAGCAGGACAAGGAGTTCCTGTGGGAGTCGCTCAACCTTCAATTTTGATTGATAAAATGACAGTTGGTGGAACAAAACTTTAAAGTATTATGGTTAAGGATCAAGAATTTCTAAAATCTAAAGCTTCATATTGTTTAGATTTGGCAAAAAAAATGGGAGCAACTGATGCAAGTGTTACAGTTGGTCACTCAATTTCAGAAACAGTTAATTTCAGAAATAAATCCCTAGAAGCTTCAGATAGATCAGATGGATTGGCATTAAGTATAGAAACTTATTTAGGTAAAAGAAGGTCATCAATTTCATCATCAAATTTACTAGATGAAAATATAAAAACTTTAATTGAAAAGTGCTTTGAAACTACAAAAATTACACCAGAGGATGAATTTAATTCTTTGCCAGATAAAAATTTATTAGCCAAACAAATTAGTAGCCTTAATTTGTATGATGAAACAAGATTCGAAAATGATAAAAAAATTAAATATTTAAAAGATTTAGAGGAATCTGCTTCATCTGATAAACAAATCATAAATACAGAATCTAGTTTCACTGAAAATAAATCAAATTTTATATTAGCTAATAGTGACGGTTTCTGTGATGGTTATAAAACTTCTTCTTTTGCTGCTTCTTGTGTAACTGTTGCAAAAGATGAAAATAGCATGGAAAGAGACTACGAATTTTCTAGCAAACGTCATTTGTCTGATATTAAGCAAGCAACTGATCTCGGAAATAAAGCTGCCAAGCAAACTATTAGAAAATTGAGCCCTAAAAAAATTGGAAGTGAGAAGATCAGCATAATTTTTGATAAAAGAATTTCAAAGGGAATGTTAAGTGCTTTTGCAAGTGCAATATCTGCCTCTGCAATTGCAAGAGGCACCTCATTTTTAAAGGATAAAATTGATCAACAGGTTTTTGCTAATTCTATAAATGTAATTGATAAACCAGATATAATTAAAGGAATAGGTTCTCAAAATTTTGATTCAGAAGGTGTAAATTCAAATACATTACAACTTATAGAGAATGGAATACTTAAAAATTATCTTGTGGACACCTACAATGGAAAAAAATTAAATTTAAAATCAAATGGAAGAAGTGGTGGAACTACCAATTTATATTTTGAAAAAGGAAATATAAGCTACGAAGATCTTATGAAAAAAAATTCAAGAAGTCTTTATATTACTGAAACTATTGGCCACGGATCTAACCTTGTAACAGGAGATTATTCAGTAGGGGCCACTGGTTTTTTAGTTGAAGATGGAGAATTTAAATATCCTGTTAATGAAATAACAATTGCTGGTAATTTTAAGGATATGTTCAAAAATGTAATTTTAGCTAATGATTTAGAATTCGAATATTCAGTCAATTCACCAACTATGATGATAGAAGGTATGACTGTTGCAGGAAAATGAGCAGTTATTGTGTAATTGGCTCTGGAATTTCTGGAGCAACAATAGCTAATTTATTAAGTAAAAAAAATTCTGTACACATTTATGATAAAGCTCGAGGTCCAGGTGGTAGATCTTCTTTTAAAAGATTAAATAAGTCAAAAGGATTTGACCATGGTTCACAATATATTTCTCCTAAATCAATTCAATTTAAAAAATTTGTTGAAAAATTATGTAAAAAAAAAATTTTAAAAAAATGGAATGGCAAACATATTTTTTTAAACAAATTAAAAAAAGAAAATAAAAATCATGTTAAAATAATTGGCTGCAAAGGCAACAATGATATTAGTAAACATTTAATAAAGAATCTAAAATGTAATTTTCAAAGTGAGTTAGAGCAGATTAAATATATTAAAAATAAATGGAAATTAGATTTTAAGAATAACCAAACAAAATATTATGATAAATTAATATTAACTTGTCCTTTCCCACAATTAAAAAAATTGTCAAAAAAATTTATTAAGGATCCATTCATTAAACAAAAAATCAAAATGGATGCAAACATTACCGTCATGATTGAAATTAAAAAAACTAATAAAGATGTATCAAGTTATTTATTTGATGACAAAATTTTAGGATGGGCCGCTAAAGAAAACAGTAAAAAAAGATTTAAAAGTAATAATGATTTATGGACATTACAAAGCACAAACTTATGGGCAAATAAAAAAATAAATAAAAATAGAGAAAATAAAAAAAAAAATTCAAAGATTTTGATTGATCGATTTTTTAAACTTACTGAAATTAAAAAAACAAAAATACTAACTTTATTGAATCATGGTTGGAAATATTCTTCAAATTCAAGATCCTTAAAAGTTAAAAGTTATTGGAATACTAAATTAAATTTAGGTGTGTGTGCAGATTGGTTTGTAGGCCCCAGAGTAGAAGCTGGATGGATAAGTGCAAATGATCTTTATAAAAAAATAAATAAATAATTCTATTTAAGATTTTTTAAACGATATTCCCAATTTCCCATTCTCTCATATGTAATTTTGATAATAACCGAAGTTTTTTTATCAAGCCAAATATCAAAATTTAATTTTTTATCTTCAGGAAGCGACATATCTTTAGATGTAAGTTTGAAATGATCTGTTTCATACTCTTTGCCATTAATTGAAATATTTTCCTTGCCAATAAAAGTAACTATTTGTTCTTTTATACTTCCAGAAATAGGACTTATTTGACTTTCTGCTTGTAAAATTTTGTGGCTCCACCAATTTCCAATAATATTTTTAACAGAAGCTTCACCTGAATATGAAGATCCTTTAATATCAAACTTTTTATTATTTTTATCTAGTTTTAAGTTTACAAATTTTTCTTTTTTATTTTGAAGTGTCTTTGATTGAAAAGATATTAAATTATCTTTTAAATAAATTTCTTCCCCATATCCTTCTACTTTAAATATCGTCACAGATAGTAATTTTACCTCAAATTTATATTGATTTTTTACTATCGTTTTTTCACCATCCCTTTTAAAGTAATAATTGTTATATCCAATTACTTCTTCATTTCTCAAGATCTCCATTTCTATTTGGTCAAATTTGTTATAATGACCAATATGAGCTAAAGAAATTGATGAGAAAAATATAACAAGTAAAATAATTACAAACCTTTTCATTTACTGGTTACAATATTAGAATTTTTTATTAATAGATATAGCTTATTATAATTATGTTTTTAAAAATTAAAAAAATTCCAAAAGTAAAATGGAGCTCTGATAAACCTTATAATTTTAAACCAAAATTTTCTACGTTCTTTTTTTTATGTTTTGGTTTAACTTTATTTGGTTTAGGTGAAGGTTTATTAATTGTTTCATTTACAGGTGCCTCACCGTGGAGTGTTTTAGCCCAAGGTATTTCTTTAAATATTAATTTAAGTATTGGTACAATCACCTTTTTAATAAGTTTAGTGGTCTTAGTTTTGTGGATACCACTTGGTCAAAAACCAGGTATGGGAACAATATTCAATGCTTTGATAATTGCTATTATGATTGATCTTTGTATAAAATTTGTTCCAACTCCATCTAATTATATTCACCAATTAATTTTGGCTATAATTTCAGTGATAACAGTAGGAATTGGAGGTGGAATTTATTTAGTTTCGAATTTAGGTGCGGGTCCAAGAGACGGATTAATGATAGGATTACAAAAAATAACAAAATTACCAATTGCTGTTGTACGAGCAGCTTTAGAGATTTCTGCTGTTAGTGTTGGTTGGTACCTAGGCGGTACAGTAGGTGTTGGAACATTATTATTTGCGTTTGGTATAGGTCCTTGTGTTGCATTAGGACTTTATTTAGTTGATAAAATTTTTGATTAAGCTGCCGCTATAGCTTTTTCGCTTTTCTTTCTTTCGTGTGGATCAAGAATTGCTTTTCTCAATCTACATGAGTCTGGGGTAATCTCTAAAGCCTCATCTGTATTAAGCATACTTAATTGTTCAGCAATAGACATTGTTCTAACAGGTGTTAGTACAACATTTTCATCGGTACCTTGAGTTCTCATATTAGTTAACTTTTTACCTTTCATAACATTTATTATCATGTCGCCTGGTTTAGGCGAAAGACCAACTATCATTCCAGGATAAACCGCATCATTATGAGTAACAAACATTTCTCCTCTTGCTTGTAAGTTAAAAATTGCAAATGCAACAGCTTTTCCTTGTTCCATTGAGATTAATGCACCATTTCTTCGACCTTCCATTTCTCCTTCAAAAGGACCATAGCTATGAAATATTCTATTTATTACTCCATTGCCTTTTGTAAGCGTAAGAAATCTACTTGTGTAGCCCATTAAACCTCTTGTTGGTGCATGAAAAATTAATCTTTTCTTATTTATTCCAGTATCTTTTAATTCTATTAGTTTACCTTTTCTTCTGTTCATTGAATCAATCACTTTTGATGAATGCTCTTCATCAAGATCCATAGTAATTTCTTCAATTGGCTCAAGTTTATTTCCACCTTCGTCTATTTTATATAAAACTTTTGGCGGGCTAACTGTCATTTCAAAACCTTCTCTTCTCATTTGAGTTAAAAGAATTTCGAGCATTAACTCACCTCTACCACTTACGACAAAAGAGTCTTTTCCCTCGTTTTCAGAAAATGTAATCCCAACATTATTTTGAGCTTCTTGAACCAATCTATCTCTTATTTGTGTACTAGTAAGTTTTTTACCCTCAGTTCCAGCTAAAGGTGAAGTATTTACTGTAATTGTAATTGACATTGTAGGAGGATCTATGGGAGTAGCAGGAATAGGCTCATTAACTTCTAAGTCACATATTGTGTCAGCAACATTTGCATTTTCTAATCCAGCAACAACCACAATATCTCCAGCCTCTCCAACATCTATTGGAACTTTTTTAGTTCCTTCATATCTAAAAATTTTAGTTAATTTTCCTTCATCAACTTTATCACCATTTAAATTAATTGCTTTTATAGATTGATTAGCTTTTGCAGTCCCTTGTGTAATTCTTCCAACCAAACTTCTTCCTAAAAAACTATCTGCATAAAGTAGTGTTGATAACATTGCAAAAGGTTTAGTTTTGTCAAGTTCAGCAGGTTTTACATGATCAATAATTAAATCTAACAAAGGATTTAAATTTTCTCTTGGACCATCAACTTCTTGATCTGCCCAACCTGATCTTCCACTTGCATAAAGAACTGGAAAATCTAATTGTTCCTCATTTGCATCTAAGCTTACAAATAAATCAAATGTTTCATCTAAAACTTCATTAGCTCTTTGATCAGCTTTATCTAATTTGTTAATAACAACAATAGGTTTTAATCCTTGTTTAAGTGCTTTTGATAATACAAATTTTGTTTGAGGCATAACACCTTCTGCAGAGTCGATTAAAAGCAAAGCTCCATCTGCCATACTTAAAACTCTTTCAACTTCAGCCGCAAAATCTCTATGACCTGGAGTGTCGATTATATTTATTCTTGAGTTATTCCAATTAATTGAAGCAGGTTTAGCTAAAATTGTAATTCCTCTTTCTTTTTCAAGCTCACCTGAGTCCATTAATCTTTCATCAACAACTTCATTATCTCTAAATGAACCACTTTGTTTCATTAAATTATCAATTAGAGTAGTTTTGCCATGATCAACATGGGCGATTATTGTGATGTTTCTAATATTATTGCTCATAAATTCTGGCTCTTATACATATTTAAAAGGATATTAAAACTCAAAAAAACTCATAACTGGCTTGAATAATTTTCAAAATTCAGGATTAATTTGTCTTTTTTTGCTTATCTTTTTTAAGTTTTCTTTTTTCTTTAAAGCTTAATTTAGGTTTTTTTTTAACACTTGAGTCTTTAAATGATTTCCCGCTATATCTTTTTGACATGATTAAACTTCACATAAAAAAAAGGCCATCTTGAGATGGCCTTTTAAATTTTTTTTAACAAATGAGGGATTACATACCCATTCCACCCATTCCTCCCATGCCGCCCATACCACCAGGCATACCACCAGGCATTCCACCAGCAGCATCTTTTTCCTCTGGTTTGTCAGCAATCATAGCTTCTGTAGTTACTAATAATCCAGCAATTGAAGCAGCATCTTGTAGAGCAGTTCTCACAACTTTAACAGGATCAATGATACCTTTTGCAAACATATCACAATATTCTTCGCTTTGAGCATCGTAACCGTGAGTTTTTTTCTTTTGTTCTAATAGTTTCCCAACTACTACTGAACCATCTACACCAGCATTTTTAGTAATTTGTCTAATAGGAGCCTCTAATGCTTTTCTCACAAGGTCAACACCTGCTTTCTGGTCATCACCTTTTGCTTTAACCTTATCTAGTTCTTGAGCAGCATAAAGAAGTGCACAACCACCACCAGTTACAATACCTTCTTCAACGGCAGCCCTAGTAGCATTTAAAGCATCTTCAACTCTATCTTTTCTTTCTTTAACTTCAACTTCTGTTGCACCACCAACCTTGATTACTGCAACTCCACCAGCTAATTTCGCAAGTCTTTCTTGAAGCTTTTCTCTGTCATAGTCTGAGGTTGTTTCGTCAACTTGTTGTTTAATAGAAGCACATCTAGCTTCAATATCAGATTTTTTACCACTTCCATTTACTATAGTGCTGTTGTCTTTATCAACCTTTATTTTTTTACAAGATCCAAGATCATCAAGTTTAACATTTTCAAGTTTGATACCTAGGTCTTCAGATATAACTTGACCCCCTGTTAATATAGCAATGTCCTCAAGCATAGCTTTTCTTCTATCGCCAAATCCTGGAGCTTTTACAGCTACAACTTTCAAACCACCTCTTAGCTTGTTTACAACTAAAGTCGCTAAAGCTTCACCTTCAACATCCTCAGAAATTATCATTAGTGGCCTACCTGCTTGTACAACAGCCTCTAAAAGAGGAACCATTGGCTGTAAGTTAGTTAATTTTTTTTCATGTAAAAGAATGAATGGGTTCTCCAACTCAGTAGTCATTTTATCACTGTTTGTTATAAAGTATGGTGATAGATATCCTCTGTCAAATTGCATACCTTCAACTACGTCTAATTCAGTTTCAATACCTTTATTTTCCTCAACAGTAATTACTCCCTCATTTCCAACTTTTTGCATTGCTTTTGCAATCATCGTTCCAATTTCTTTATCACCATTTGACGAAATTGTTCCAACTTGAGCAATCTCATCACTATCTTTTACTTTTTTTGCGGAAGCTACTAAGCTTTCTCTTACTGTTTCTACAGCAGCATCAATTCCTCTTTTTACATCCATGGGATTCATGCCGGCAGTTACATATTTTACACCTTCTTTAACAATTGCTTGTGCAAGAATAGTTGCAGTAGTTGTTCCATCCCCAGCTTCATCGTTGGTTTTACTAGCAACTTCTTTAACCATTTGTGCACCCATGTTTTCAAATTTATCTTCAAGGTCTATTTCTTTAGCTACAGAAACACCATCTTTTGTAATTCTAGGCGCGCCATAAGATTTGTCCATTACGACATTTCTTCCCTTTGGACCCAAAGTTACTTTAACAGTATCAGCTAAGATGTTTACACCTCTAATCATTGCTGCTCTTGCTTCAGCATCAAACTTAACAACTTTTGCCATTTTATTTCTCCTTTACTAATTATTTATTTGCTTGAAATACCCATAATGTCTGACTCTTTCATTATGCTATATTCTTTACCATCTATTTTGACTTCAGTTCCAGACCATTTACCGAATAAAACTTTGTCTCCAACCTTAACATCCATTGGAATTTTTTTTCCATCTTCTGTTTTTGCTCCGCCGCCTACAGCAACAACTTTTCCTTCCTGAGGTTTTTCTTGAGCTGAGTCTGGGATAATTATTCCACCAGCAGTTTTTTCACTGCTATCCAGTACTTCTATTAAAACTCTGTCATGTAACGGTTTAAATTTCATAATATCTCCTTAATAAATCTTTATAAATATGAGCTTCATATAGATATTTCGCTGTCTATTTCAAGATGAGTCTCATTCAGATCTATTAAAAAGCTAGTAAATTAGAGATTTTATGGTTTATACCTTAAAAATATGACTAAAAAATTAGATTTAACAGGACTGAAGTCAATAGCTGATAATTATGATCTTTTCTATATAGACTTATGGGGGGTAATTCATAATGGGATTAAATTACATGAAAAAGCAATAATTGTTCTTAAAGAACTTTTAAAAAAAAATAAAAGTTTTGTACTTTTAACAAATGCACCAAGACCAAATGAAACTGTTAAAAATTTCTTAGAAAAAATAGGCATGGATAAAGATTTAAGAGATCATGTATTTACTTCAGGCGAAGCAGCACTAAGTTATTTAAAAAAAAATTTTCTATCTAAGAAATTTTATCATATAGGCCCACCTAGAGATTTTGATTTATTTAATTTATTTGAAAATAACAAAAGTGAGGACATTAAAGAAAGCGAGTATTTATTGTGCACTGGTTTATTTGATGATTTTGATAAAGACTTGACTTATTATAAAGATTTATTTGCTAACCATTTAAATAAAATAATGATCTGTACAAATCCAGATTTAATTGTTGATCGCGGAAGCACAAGAGAGTTGTGTGCAGGCTCAGTTGCTATGGTTTTTGAAAAAATGGGTGGGCAGGTAGTTTATTTTGGAAAACCTTATCCAGAAGTTTATAATCAATCAATTAACAATTATAATAAAAAAATATTAGCAATTGGCGATAATTTAAACACAGACATAAGAGGAGCAAATCTATTAAATTATGACTGCTTGCTGATTTCTAATGGAATTCATAGAAATGAAATCAATGATAAGGGTATCGAAAAAGTTGCAAAAGAATATGAGGCAATAGTTAATTTTATTCAGTCGGATTTAAAATGGTAAAACATTACTATAATTTTAATATTCAAAAAAAACACAAAGGATCGATTATCTTAATAGGTAATTTTGACGGACTACATCAAGGTCATCAAAAGTTATTTAAGTTAGCACAATCATATAAGAAAAAATATAATTTAAAAATAGGTGTTATTAATTTTGATCCGATGCCTAAAATGTTTTTTAATAAAAAATTAAAAAATTTTAGACTTTCAAACGTTGAACAAAAAATTAAATTACTTAGCAAATTTAAAGTTGATTTTGTAATAACAAAAATATTTGATAAAAAATTTTCAAAAACTAAAGCATTAAATTTTATAATTGAAATTCTAAATAAAAAATTAAATTCTAAATTTATTTTTGTAAGTAATAATTTTAGATTTGGAAATAATAGAGAAGGTAATGTTAATTTGTTAATTGAAAATGAAAAAACTTATAATTATAAAGTTGTTAAACCAAAACCATTAACTAAAGATAAAAAAATTATATCATCTTCTTTAATAAGAAATCTTTTAGAAAATGGATTTTTAGAAAAAGCAAATAAACTTCTTGATAGAAATTGGACTATAGAGGGAATAGTTCAAAAGGGGAGGCAAGTTGGAAAAAAAATTGGATTCCCAACCTGTAATATAGATATTCATAATTATGTTTTAGCTAAACCAGGTGTTTATGCTGTTAAAGTTTTAAGGAAAAATAATACTAAATATCTTAGAGGAATTGCTAATTTAGGATTTAGACCCACATTTAATCAAAAAAAAATCTTATTAGAAGTTCATTTGTTTAATTTTTCTGGAAATCTTTATAATAAACTTTTATCAGTAGAGTTTTTAAAGTTTATTAGAAAAGAAAAAAAATTTAAAAATGTTAATCAATTAAAAGCTCAAATAAAAACTGATTTAAAAATTGCAAAAAATACTAAATGAGTAAATCACAAATTAATCTGCCAAAAACAGCTTTTTCTATGAAGGCCAATTTGCCAACAAGAGAGCCTGAAATTTTAGATTATTGGCAAAAAATAAATCTTTATGATGAAATAAGAAACTCAAGTAAAGGAAAAGAAAAATTTGTTCTTCACGATGGCCCACCTTATGCGAATGGTAACATTCACATGGGTACTGCTCTAAATAAAATATTGAAAGATATTATCGTTAAATTTCATCAAATGGATGGTAAAGACAGTATATATGTTCCAGGGTGGGACTGTCATGGTCTACCAATTGAATGGAAAATAGAGGAACAGTATAAAAAAAATAAAAAAAATAAAAATGAAATTCCTGTCGTTGAGTTCAGAAAAGAGTGTAGATCATTTGCAGAAAAATGGATTGAAGTTCATAAATCTCAATTTAAACGTCTAGGTGTTGTTGGAGATTGGGAAAATTACTACTCTACAATGAGTTTTGGAGCTGAGGCCCAAATTGTAAGAGAACTCGGAAAGTTTTTAAAAGAGGGAAGTTTATATAGAGGTTTTAAACCAGTTTTATGGTCAACAGTTGAAAAAACAGCTCTTGCAGATGCAGAGGTAGAATATCAAGATCATAAATCTGATACAATTTATACATCTTTTTCAGTTAAATCCTCTGATTTAAAAGAATTAGTTGGAAGTGATATTCTAATTTGGACAACAACACCATGGACAATTCCAGCCAATAAAGCTTTAGCATATAATGAGTCTCTTAATTATGTGATATTACAATTGAGAGATGATGGTGATTTTAAAAACAGAAAAATAGTTGTTGCAGAAGCTTTATTAGAGTCAGTTATTAAAGAATGTGGAATAAAAGATTATAAAAAAATTCATACTTTAAAAGGAAAAGAATTTAAAAATACTATCTGCAATCATCCATTTATTAAAATTGGATATGAACAAGATATTCCAATGCTAGAGGCAAGATTTGTTACAACTGAGCAAGGAACTGGAATTGTTCATTGTGCTCCAAGTCATGGACCTGATGATTTTAATTTATGTTTAAACAATGGAATTAAGGCAATAGAAACTGTTGATGGAGACGGAAAATATACAAACAACGTTAAACTGTTTGAAGGTATCCATATTTTTAAAGCAAACGCAATCATAATTGAAAAACTTAATGAGCAAAAAAATTTATTATCTAATGGTGAATTAGTTCACTCTTATCCACATTCATGGAGATCTAAAGCACCACTTGTTCATAGAGCGACGCCCCAATGGTTTATTTCTATGGAAAGTCACAAATTGAGAGATACAGCTTTAAAAGCAATAGATGAGACAGTTTTTTATCCAAGCAAAGGTAAGGAGAGATTAAAATCGATGATCGAAACTAGGCCTGATTGGTGTGTATCAAGACAAAGAGTTTGGGGAGTGCCTCTTCCAATTTTCGTAAATAAAAAAACTAAAGAAATTTTAGTAGATGATAATGTTATTGAAAATATTGCTTCAATTTATGAAAAAGAGGGTTCAGACTGTTGGTTTTCAGATGATCCTCAGAGGTTTTTAGGCAATAAATATAAAGCAGAAGAGTTTGATAAATTAAGTGATATCGTTGAGGTTTGGTTTGACAGTGGATCGACTCATTCATTTGTATTAGAAAAAAGAAAAGATTTAAAATGGCCAGCATCAATGTATTTAGAGGGATCAGATCAACATAGAGGTTGGTTTCATTCATCACTTCTAGAGTCCTGTGGAACCAGAGGTAGAGCCCCATTCGAATCTATTTTATCTCATGGTTTCGTTGTAGATGGTAAAGGATTAAAAATGTCAAAATCATTAGGCAATGTAATTGCGCCTGACGATATCTTAAAAAAATATGGTGCCGATATCTTGAGAATTTGGGTAGCATCATCAAATTATGCAGAAGACTTAAGAATTGATTATTCAATCTTAGACCAACATGCTGAATCTTATAGAAAAATTAGAAATACGTTTAGGTATTTACTTGGGAATATAAACGATAATTTTGAAACAATAAATCTGGAAACGCTCAAAGTAGATGATTTACCTGAGTTAGAAAAGATAATGCTGCATAAAATTTATGTTTTAAACAATAATTTTAAAAAAAATTTTAATAATTACGATTTTCATAATTTGTATAAAGAATTATTAAATTTTTGTACTGTCGATTTATCAGCTTTTTACTTTGATATTAGAAAAGATAATCTTTATTGTGATCCTGTAGACTCAAAAAAAAGAAAATCAACAATTGTACTTCTTAATATAATTTTAAATGCACTGTTAAAATGGTTTGCACCTATCTTATCTTTTACAACTGAAGAAATTTTTAAATTATTATTCAAAGACCATAAAAGTATTCACCTAGAAAAATTTCTAGAATTTCCAGATAAATTTAAAAATGAAAAACTTAGTGAAAAATGGGTCGAATTAATTAAAATTAGAAACATTTGCAATATAAGTATTGAAGAAAAAAGAGCCAGTAAAGAAATAGGATCAAGCTTAGAGGCAGATTTAAAAATACAATTAAATCAAAAATTAAAAAATCTTATAGAAAATACAGATTTTTCTGAACTTTGTATTACTTCAAAAGCTGAAGTTGTTTATAAAAATGATACTGAGACAACAGCAATAACCAGCAAAGCAAAGGGATCCAAGTGCCCAGTTTGCTGGAAAATAAACGAGGGCCCTTGTCCTAGACACCCTTAATGATTTTGAAAAATTTAGATAAAAGTTTTTTAATTAATTTGTTGTTAATTTTCTTCATTTTTCTATTGGATAGAATTTCCAAAATTTATGTAATTAATTTAGATAAAAAATTATTTGGATCTGAAATATTTTCTTCAAAATTTTTAAATATTAATTTAATCTGGAATGAAGGGATAGCTTTCGGTCTTTTTTCTTTTAATGAAAAATTTTTTTATAACACATTAACAATTATAATTTTAATCATTATTTTTATAATTTTTATTATGATTATTAAAAGTGTGGGATTTAAGAAATATGTACTTTTAATGATTTTAGGTGGAGCTCTTGGAAATGTGTTTGATAGATTATATTATAAAGCAGTTCCTGATTTTATAGATTTTCATGTAGGAAATTTTCATTGGTTTATTTTTAATGTATCAGATATATTTATAACTATAGGAGTAATTGGAATGATTTTTTTTGAAATAATTGATAAAGATAAACCTCAAAATGAAAAAACATAAAATTTTATTTTTAATTATTATAATTAATTTGTTATTAAGCTCATGTGGTTCTGTTCAAAAAGCATTTGACCCCCAAAGAAAAAACAATTCAGATGAATTTTTAGTCGAAAAAAAATCACCTCTTTCTACTCCGCCAGATTTTGAAAAGTTGCCAAAACCAAAAGATAAACAAAATTTAGAGATTCAAGAAAAAAATGAGAATTTAGAAGCTTTAATTAATGAAACACAAGATAATAATGTCGAAATAAAGGAAACAGTTGATAGTTCAAGCAATTTAGAAGAATCAATAATAGAAAAAATCAAAAGTAATTAATGTTAACCTCGGGTATTCATTTTACCAAATTCAAAATTAGAAAAAAAAATATTAAAATTAAAAATGAATTAAAATTTATTTTAAAACAAAATATTCAAGTAATTCATTCATTAACAAAAAAATATATAAATAATTTTAATAAAAAAGATATTTTAAAATACAAAAAACAGAAAAATTATAGAATAATTGGTATGGGAGGATCATCCTTAGGGTCTCAAGCAATTTATGATTTTTTAAAACATAAAATTAATAAAAAATTTGAATTTTTAGATAATTTGAATGCTAATTACAAAAATTCATCTAATTCCAACATTTTAAATTTAATTATATCTAAATCTGGAAATACGTTAGAGACAATAGTTAATTCTAATATTTGTATTAAAAAAAATCAAAAGAATATTTTTATAACAGAGAATAAAAAAAGTTACCTTCATATTTTAGCAGAAAAATTAAAAGCAGAAATTATTTACCATAATAATTTTATTGGTGGCAGATATTCAGTTTTATCAGAAGTTGGTATGTTACCTGCTGAACTAATGGGTTTAGATATTTCAAAATTTAAACAATTAAATAATTTAATAAAAAATAAAAAGTATCTAAATAATTTAGTCAATAATGTAGAATCGATACTATATTTTATTAAAATTAAAAAATTAAATTCAGTTATTATTAATTATGATGAAAAATCTACTAATCTATTTAATTGGTATCAACAATTAGTTGCAGAAAGTCTTGGAAAGCAGTCTAAAGGTATTTTGCCTATTGTTTCAAATATGCCAAAAGACAATCATAGTGTAATGCAGTTATATTTGGATGGTACTAAAAATAATTTTTTTACTTTTTTTTACGTTAAAGAAAAAAATTCTCTAAAAATAAATAACAGCCAAATTTTGCAAACGCAAAGTTATTTAAAAAATAGAGATATTAATCATATCATTTATGCTCAAAAGCAAGCTACAGAATCTGTTTTTAAAAAAAAGAAAATACCTTTTAGGAGTTTTGAGATTTTGAAAAGAGATGAAAAAACTCTAGGTGAACTTTTTACTTTCTTTATTTTAGAAACAATATTGTTGGGAAGAGCTCTTAAAATCAATCCTTTTGACCAACCAGCAGTAGAGTTAATTAAAACTGAAACAAAGAAAATTTTAACTTAAATAAATTTTCCAAATATTATTTTAGAGATTCCATATTTTTTTTCTTCAATAATCTTAAATTCCTCTGGAAAATTATCCTCTTCTTTTTTATGTCTATGAATAATTATTATTCCATCTGGTCCAAGAGTTTTAAATTTAGAAAGATTATTTAAAATAATATTAATTTTTTTTTCTTTGTATGGAGGATCTAAAAAAATAATATCAAACTTTTCTTTTTTTTCTAAAAAATCAAAATCAATTAAAATATTTTTTTCAATAATTGAATAATTATTGATTTTTTTTAAATTTGATAAATTTTTTTTTAAGATAGGCAATATTCCGTCGTAATTTTCTACAAAACTCACATGTTTTGCTTTTCTAGACAAACATTCCAAACCAAAGGATCCTGTTCCAGAAAATAAATCTAAGACATAAGATTTTTCAAGGTCTATAGAAAATTTATTTGAATGATTAATAATATTAAAAA
The DNA here is from genome assembly GCA_902589455.1 of uncultured Pelagibacteraceae bacterium. Taxonomy (GTDB): domain Bacteria; phylum Pseudomonadota; class Alphaproteobacteria; order Pelagibacterales; family Pelagibacteraceae; genus Pelagibacter. The sequence goes on from CACISX010000002.1 coordinate 167,042, forward strand.
TAGATTCCTTTGTTAAATCTTTTAAAGGTCTTGTTTCTTTATCTTTAGGCTCAAGAATTTTTTTACCTTTAAAATTACCACCAATAATTCTCATTTACCAATAACTTTGTATCCAATATCTTTTCTAAAAAAACCTTTTTCCCAATTCAATTTTTCTAAGTTTTTGTGGATATTATTTTTTGCTTCAATGTATGTGTCAGAAAGTGATATAAAATTTAATACCCTTCCTCCAACAGCATAAATTTTATTATCCTTTTTTTCTGTTCCTGCATGAAAAAGATAATTATTTTCATTTAAACTTAATTTCTCAAAATTTTTTATAATTATATTTTTTTCATATATGTCTGGATAACCATTTGAGCACAATACCACACACAAACTTTTTTTATTTATCCATTTTATTTCTATTTCATTAAGCCTTTCATCAATACATGATTGAAAAATTTTGATGATATCAGTGTCTAAAGTTGGCAGAATTGTTTGGCACTCTGGGTCACCCATTCTTACATTGTATTCAATTAAAAATGGTTCATCCTTAACAATCATCAGTCCAGCATATAGAAAACCTTTATATTTTGTTCCCAAATCATTTATACCTTTTAAAGTTGGTTTTATAATTTTTTCTAAAATTTTTTTCTCTAATTCTTCATTAAATAATCTTGATGGTGAGTATGCACCCATCCCTCCTGTGTTTTTACCTTTGTCTCCTTCTCCAACTCTTTTATGATCTTGAGCTGAGCCAAAATATTTAAATGTTTTTCCATCGCTGATAATGAAATAACTCATTTCTTCACCTTCTAAAAATTCTTCAAACAGAATATTTTTTGCAGTTCCAAACTTACCATCAAATATTTCTTTTACTGCTAAATCAGACTCATTTTTTTCTCTACAAATATAAACACCTTTTCCAGCTGCTAAATTATCTGCTTTAATTACCAACGGGTGTTTTGCATTATCAATATATCTATAAGAGTCATGAGCATTTTCAAAGATACCAAATTCTGCGGTTGGTATATTATATTTTTTACAAAGTTTTTTTGTGAAAATTTTTGAACCTTCTAATTGTGAAGCGATTTTATTTGGTCCAAAAACATTTATACCTAATTTTTCTAGATAGTCCACAATACCATTTACAAGGGGGTCTTCAGGACCAACAATAACAAAATTAACATTATTTTTTTTTAAAAATTCATAAACTGTTTTAAAATCATTTATATCTAATGAAATATTTTCAGCCAGCTCAGATGTTCCTGCATTACCTGGTATACAGTAAATTTTTTCAACTTTATTTGATTTAGATATTGAAAGTGTAAGAGCATGCTCTCTTCCTCCACTACCTAAAATTGCAATTTTCATATAACTATTTATATATCTTAGAAATGAAAAATAAATTAGCTAAATTAAAATATCTACCTAATAACTTTAATGTGTTGGAAGCTGGTGATTATGTAATATGTGCTATCTCAGGTAAAAAAATTATGTTAGAAAATTTAACTTATTGGAATGTGGAGAAACAGGAAGCATATTACTCATATATTGAAGCTTCAGCAAAACGAGAAAAAGAAAAATAATTGATTATACTTTCCAACGGTCGTGAGTCCAAATCCACTGGTCAACATTTTTTAATATCATTTTTTCAAGAATATCATTTAAATGTTTTGTGATTTCAGAAATGCTTCTTGATCTATTTATCTTGATAGGTTTTGAAACATACATTTTGAAATGATGTGATTTTTTTCTTTCAATATAAATTGGCACAACACTACAACCGTATTTTTTTATTAATTGCGCTGGTATTGTTGTTGTAGTTGCAGGATTTCCAAAAAAATTTATCTTTTCACCTTCTCTCACTCGTTGATCTATCATTATAGCAATTGAGGTACCTTTTGATAAAAAACGTATAATTTCTCTTGTACCAGCTCTCCCTTTTTTAATTTGATTTTTACAAATATCTCTAATTCTAATTGTTTCCATTATTGTGTTTAAATAAGGATTGTTTAGTGGTCGATAAATTGCAGCGCAATCAACTCCCGCTTTTTCTATTTGCATTGCCATTAATTCAAAGTTGTTAAAATGACCTGAAATAAAAACAACTTTTTCACTATTTTTTTTAATATTTTTTAAATAATTTAGTCCCTCTATAGAGAAGTATTTTTGTAAACTATCATTTTTAAAATTTTTTAAATGTACATATTCTGAAAATATTCTTCCATAATTTCCAAGAACATTTGAAGCTATTTTTTCAAAGTTGTTTTTTTTATCAATATTGGCTTTTTTAAGATTATTTATGATTAACTCTTTTGATCTAAAAATTGGCCCAAAATGCTTACCTATTAGAAATCCTAAATTAGAAGATGCTCTGAAACCAATTATCCTAAAGATGGTAAAAAAAATTTTTATAATAATTAATTGAATTATATGGTTAATTTTTTTCATATGTTAGATTTAAGAAATTTTTTTAACTTACTTATATTTTTAATTTTTAATTTAACTTTTAAATAATTAATACCTCTTTGCTGCCTTTTAGTTAATCTTAAAAAATCTTTTTCTGTGGTAATTATTTTAAACTTATTTTTATTAGCTATATCCTTCATATTATTTATTATTTCATCTGACATACTATAGTGATCAGGAAAAATAAATTTTTCTTTTATTTTAAATTTAAATTTATTAAGCGTATTTTCAAATTCATGTGGATTTCCTATACCACAAAAAAATAAAAATTTATTTTTTAAATTATATTTTTTAAGATTGGTAGGTTCATATATTGCATCAAAAATTTTTAAACTATTATTTATTTTTTTAATTTTGTTTTTTAACTTTTGATTTTTCTTAAAACCATTAAGAAAAACAATATCATAATTTTTTAATTCGTTTGAATTTTCTCTTAAAGGACCTGCTGGTAAAAGAAAATTATTTCCAAAACCCTCATAAGAATTAATACATACGATTTTTAAATCATATTCTATATTTTTTTGTTGTAAGCCATCATCTAAAATAGCCAAATCAAAGTTTTTTTCTGCATTCTTCAATGCATCTATTCTATTTTTTGATGATATGATTTTACCTCTTTTTTTAAGCAAATTATATTCATCTTTTTGATTTGAGTATTTTTTTTTAATAAATACAGTTTTAAATTTACCACTAAGTAATTCATTTAACTCTACTGCCAAAGATGTTTTTCCAGTACCACCTGCATTTAAATTTCCTATGCAAATTGTTTTTATTTTAAAATGATTTTTGATATTAAATTTTTTTAAAAAATTAATACTGAAAGTAATTAATGTTAAAGGAAATAGTAAAAGAGAGATAAAATTTTTTGTTTGCCAAAAATTTGGTTTTATGAAAATCATTGAATATATTTTTCGATAATATGTACGTTTTTATCTAAAATTTTATTTCCATTATCGAAAATTTTTTTTCTTTTGTTTAATGGTAGTTTTTTATTTATTTTTGACAAAACTATATCTCTCATTTTAAAAATCTTTGAGGTTGTATAAGATATTTTATTTTTTTTTAAATAGTCATATATTTCTGTAAAATTACCAATATTAGGTCCATTAATAATATAATTACCCAATCGAGCAGCCTCTAATGGATTTTGCCCTCCATGGTTTACAATTGATCCTCCTAAGAAAGCAATGTTAGAAAGATTATAAAAATTCTTTGTTTCACCAAAAGTATCAACCAAATAAATATCTGTTTTTTTTGATATTTTTTGTTTTGTGGAGTGCTTAACCACATTAAGTTTAAATTTATCTAAATCATTAATTATATCTTCTGATCGATTAATGTGTCGTGGGATTATAACTGTAAGTAAATTTGGTAAATATTTTTTTAATTCGATGTGTAATTTAGATATTAATATTTCTTCAGTATTGTGAGTACTACCAGCACACAAAACTTTAAATTTTTTTAACTTTCTGAATAATTCTAAATTTTTTTTATCCAAGGTGATTTTTTGTCCGTAGTATTTTATATTTCCTGCTGGAATAATTTTTTTAATACCAAGAATTTTAAGATATTTTTTTGTTTCTGTGTTTTGAGGTAGAGCAATTGAGATCATACCAAAGATTTTTTTTGCAAAACTTTTTACAATCAACCATTTCTTAAAACTAGACCTTGTAAATCTTGCATTTAATAAAATTATTGGAATTTGATGTTTTTCTAAATTTTTTATCATATTTGGCCAAATTTCTGAATCTACAAAAATTGCCACCTCAGGTTTCCAAAAATTGATAAATTTGTTTGTTAAAAAGTTAGTATCTAGAGGAAAAAACTTGTGAATTGTTTTTTTAAATTTTTGTTTTTTGAAAATTTTTGACGAACTAACTGTAGATGAGGTTATGATTATTTTTTTTATTTTTTTATTTTTTTCTAGTTTATTTATAATTGGTATTATGCTCATTAATTCACCAACACTGACTGCATGAAACCATATTGTTTTTTGAAAATTTTTTCTTGAATAAAAACAATACTTTTCTTGAAATCTATTTATGTCTTCTTTTTTTTTTAAAATTCTAAAAACAAAAATTATTGGTGATAATAAAAATAAAATATTTGTTAATATACCGTATATAAAAAACATCAATTTTGTTTTATTTGTTTTTCATGAAAATTTTTATAAACGCTTGAACTTGACAAAAGATCCTTATGATTACCAGAATCTATAATTTTGCCTTGATCAACAACATATATCTTGTCAGAGTTGAGAATGGTTGATAATCGGTGAGCTATTACGATAGTAGTTTTATTTAATATAAGTTTATTAAGTGCAGATTGAATTTTTTCTTCTGTTTCAGAATCTAGAGATGATGTTGCTTCATCAAGTAAAATTATCTTACTTTTTTTCAAAAATGCTCTAGCTATTGATAATCTCTGCTTTTCTCCTCCTGATAATTTAACTCCATTTTCTCCAATTCTCGTTTCATATTTATTATCTAAATTTTCAATGAAGTCTTTACACATAGCATTTTCTGCTGCCTCATAAATTTCCTCTAAACTAGCATCTGGATTTGCATACTTGATATTATTCAATACAGTATCATCAAAAAGAGTTACATTTTGGTCTACAATTGAAATTTCTTTTCTTAAAGATTTTAAGTTTATTTTTGAAATGTCTTGTTCATCTATCTCAATATTACCTTCATTTGGTGAATAAATTCTAGGTATCATATTAAGTAAAGTTGATTTTCCGGATCCGCTATGTCCAACTAAAGCTGTCATTTTTCCTCCTGAAAATTCAGCAGATATATCATTTAAAACTTTATTTTCGAAATTTGATTTGTAAGAAAAATTAATATTATTAAATAAAATATTACCATCTTTCAAATCTAAGCTTTTGCTATTTTCATTTGACTTAATTTCGACTTCCATATCTACTATTGGCAAAATTCTTTTTGCAGCAGCTAACCCTTGACCAATTGCAACGTTTACCTTTGTAAGAGTTTTAACTGGCTGATAAGCCAACATCATTGCTGCTAAAAATGAGAAAAAATTATTAATTCCCAATTCTTCGTTTATTATTAGTTTTCCGGAATAAAAAATTAATATTGCAATCATTATTCCAGTCAAAACCTCCATTACGGGAGCGGATCTGATATATACAGCAGCAATTTTTGCAGATTTTTCCTTAAGATTATTTACAAATATTTCAGATCTAGATTTTTCAAAATCCTCTCGTTGAAAAATTTTTATTATTTTATGATTTTTAAATAAATCAATTAAATACCTATTTAAATCTCCAGATCTTTCTTGTGCCTGAGTAGAAACTTTACCCATTCTTTTACCAAGAACTTTAGCAGTTATAGATGCTAAAGGTATCATAATGATTGCTATTAAAGATAATTTCCAATTTTGATAAAACATTACTATTAATAACCCTATTAATGTAAGACCATCTTTAAATAAACTAAGGAATGCTTCTGATAACATTCTTGTTATTTGTTGAACGTCAAAATTTAAATTTGAAATATAATTACCTGAGTGTTTATTTTCTATATTTTCTGTATCTGCTTTAATAAATGAATTAAGCATATCTACTTGAATTATTTTTTTTACTTCTTCACCTACATTTATCATAATTAATTTTGCAAAATAAAGTGAGATACCTTTAGTTGTGAAAGCCAAAATAATAGCAAAAGGAATTAATATTATTAAAGTTTGATCTTTATTTATGAAAATTTTTTCAATTGCTGGATCTAATAACCATGCTGTTGCAGAAGTACTAATTGCAACTAATACTGATAGTAGGGCAGCTAAAACTATTTTAAATATAAATTTGCTAGTATATTGATTATAAAGTCTCTTAAAAATAACAGTATTATTCATTCATATCCTAAATTAGTTTTCCAATAAAAATATTTATTAGCACAATCATGCCTAAAAAATTATTACTTTTAAATTTATTCAAACAATCAAATGTGTTTGAGATATCTAATTTTTTAATTTGGAAAATAAAAAGTTGTATTGCTGGCAAGGCTAAAAAAATAAAATAGTAAAATTTAAAATTCATCTTTATTCCTACAAAAATTAATGAGAAAATAAAAATCAAATAACAAAATAGTAAAAACTTTTTTGGATCATTCTTAAATTTAATTGAAGTTGATTTTACTCCTATAATTTCATCATCTTTAATATCTTGAAATCCGTATATTGTGTCGTAGCCGAGTGTCCAAAATATGGCTCCCACATAAAAAGCTATAGAAACTAAAGATATATCGTTAGATACAGCGATCCAAGCTAAGATTAGACCATAATTAAATGTGATACCTAAAAATAATTGTGGCCAGTAAGTAATTCTTTTCATCAAAGGATAAGTAAATGCTAATGGCATTGATAACAGAGCCATATAAATTGTAAATTTGTTAAAATTTATTAATACCAAAAAGGCTAATCCACACAATGCAATTGAATAAATTAAAGCAAGTTTTAATGATACTTTGCCAGATGCTATAGGTCTATTTTTTGTACGTTCAACTTTTTGGTCAAAATTCTTATCAGCTATATCATTTACTATACAACCCGCTGAACGCATTAAAATTGAACCAGCTAGAAATAGCAAACTAAAAAAAAAATAATTATTTATAGAAGAATTAAAATCATAAACTAATGTTAGTCCCCAAATGCAGGGCCAAAATAATAACATAAAACCAATTGGTTTTTTTAATCTTGTTAATTCAATAAATAAGTTTAATTGGTTCATAATTTACTTGTAAATAACAAAGGCTAGTTTCATAATCAAATTGATTCGCATGAATATAGATTACACAGTCACAGCGCTAATGTTTCCAGCAATTCCACTATTAATGAGTGTTTATAGTAATAGGTTTCATTCTTTGAGTATCTTAGTTCGCCAGCTTCATGATGAGCATGTTTATGAAAAACATATTCCACCCGAATGGAAGAAGCAGTTTATTAATTTGAGTGGCAGAATAACACTTTTGAGATGGACTATATTATTTGCTGCATTTGGATTTTTATTTAATATGCTTACTGTATTTGCGCTCTATTTAGATGAAGTTTTTTTAGCCAGAGTAATATTTGGATCTTGCTGTTTATCAATGATTATATCTATAATTTTTTTTATAAGAGAAATTCAGATTTCTACAAATGCACTTAAGCTTCACATGTCTGATATGGATGTTAATGTTAATTAGGAACTATTAAAGCTGGTCCTAAAATTTTTCTTCCTTCAAGATCTTGATGAGCTTGAATCACTTGTTCTAACTTATACTTTTTGAAAATTTTAATTTTTAATTTACCAGATCTAATTTTTTCAAACATTGTTTTTGAAGCCTCATCTAATTCCTCTCTAGTTGAAAGGTATTGTTGCATTGAAGGTCTTACTAGGTAAAGACCTTTTGGTTGAATAACTTTTGGTACATTAATATCTGATAACGGACCAGATGCATTTCCAAATGAAACCATCATTCCTCTTACTGCCAAACATTCAATTGATCCATCTAATGTATCTTTACCAACGCCATCGTATACAACTGGAACACCTTTACCATTTGTGATTTCTAAAACTTTTTTAGCAAAATCCTCTTTACTGTAATTGATTACATGATCGTAACCATTTTCTTTTGCTATGTTTACTTTTTCATCTGAACCAACTGTACCTATAACAGTACAACCTAAACTTTTTGCCCATTGTCCAAAAATTTGGCCAACACCACCAGCAGCGGCGTGAAATAAAATTGTTTCTCCTGATTTAACTGGATAAGTTTTATGTAAAAGATAAAAAGTTGTTAATCCTTTTGTCATTAAAGTGGCTGCTACTTCAAGATCAATACCATCTGGTACTTTTACTAAATTCTTCGTTGGGTAGTTTCTGTGTGAACAATATGAACCTAAAGGAATACCTGCATAAGAAATTTTATCACCAACTTTAAAGTCTGTTACGTTTTCTCCAATTTCAGTAATAATACCAGCGCCTTCTAAGCCTAAACCAATCGGTAGTTTTAACGGATACAAACCCGATCTATGATAAGTGTCAATGTAGTTTAGACCAATCGCCTTTTGTTCAATTGTTACTTGATCAGGACCAGGCTTACCTAAAGAAATATCTTTAAGCTCTAAAACCTCAGGTCCACCAGTTTTGTTAATTTCTACAGCTTTCATATTTTATTTTACAAACGTACCATTATGATAATCTTGAACTGCTTTCAAGATTTCTGCTTTAGTATTCATTACAAAAGGCCCACCTCTTGCTATTTCTTCATTAATTGGTTTACCTGAAATCACTAAAAATTTAGCATTTGATTTAGCTTTAACTGTTAAATTTTCACCTTTTTTTAATAGTATCAAAGTACTATCAACAACATTCTCGTGTTTATTTTTTCCAATTTCAATTTCGCCAGACACTAAATAGATAAATGTATTATGAGAAGAGGGTAATATAAAACTAAACTCCTTTTCTTTATTTAAATCAACATCAAAATAAACTGGTTCGACATTATGTTCTTTAATAGGCCCTTCAGCTTTTTTAAATTTTCCAGCTATAACTTTAACTTGTTTATCATTATCTTTATGAACACTCATTTTGTCTGCATTAATATAGATGTATTCAGGCTTACTCATCTTCAGTTTTGCAGGCATGTTGATCCATAATTGAAAACCATGAAGCTTACCTTCTTTCATTGCTGGCATTTCAGAGTGAATTATTCCACTTCCTGTTTTCATCCATTGAACATCTCCTGCAGTCATTCTACCTTCACCACCAGTACTATCCTTATGTTCAAAATCACCAGCTAACATATAAGTTACTGTTTCAATTCCTCTATGAGGGTGGGGAGGAAAACCTGCAATATAATCTTCACTATTTTCTGAACCAAATTCATCTAGCATTAAAAAAGGATCAAAATAATTTGGCTCAACACCAATGCTTCTTTTTAATTTAACCCCAGCACCGTCAGATGCTGGAATAGGGTCTATAATTTTACTTACCTCGATTGATTTCATGGTTCAGAAATAGTCACTTAATAAGAAAATTCAATATTATTTATTTTTTGACATTTAGCTTTATTTATGATTATATTAATAAGCGCCGATTTAAGTTAAATTGCGGGCGCTTTAAAAATCCGGCTAAAGCGACACTTCAACCACCGCTTCAGCTGGTGGTTTTTTTTTGAACTTCTTAAAATTAAACCGGGTATTTGAACCGTATTGTGCACCCTGCGTTTTGCTAAAGCACTAAAAAGGAGAAAAGGGCTTTTATTCTGACCCTCTTAGTTGGTTTTCAAGCTCTTTTCTCCAATTAACTTTGGAGAAAAAAATGTCGAATGAATTAAAAGAGAGATTAGACAAAGGCCCTGTAATTTGTGCTGAAGGTTTTTTGTTTGAAATTGAGAGAAGGGGATACATGGCATCAGGAGAATTTGTGCCAATGGTTTCTTTAGATCATCCTGAAGTATTAGAAAACTTACATAGAGAATTTCAACATGCTGGATCAGACATTGTTGAAGCTTTTACATACAATGGGCATAGAGAAAAAATGAGAGTAATAGGAAAAGAGGAATTGCTTGAACCTTTAAATAGATCAGCTCTTAAAATAGCAAAAAAAGTTGCTTTAGATACACCTGAAGGATCGAAGCCTAATTTGATGGCTGGAAATATTTCAAATTCTAACATCTGGAAAGAAGATGATAAGCAAGCTCAAAAAGAAGTTGAGGGAATGTTTAATGAAATGATTGGATGGGCCGTAGATGAAGAGGCAGACATGCTAATCGGGGAAACTTTTTATTATGCAGAAGAAGCTTTCAAAGCTCTTGAGGTAATGAAAAAAGCTAACCTTCCAACAGTGTTAACAATTTCGCCGATGGGTGAAAACAAAATGAGAGACGGCATGTCCGTAGTTGATACATGTAAAGAGTTGGAGCAACGAGGAGCTGATGTTGTGGGTTTAAATTGTTTTAGAGGCCCAGCAACAATGATGCCATTTTTAAAAGAGATTAGAAAAGCCGTAAGATGTCACGTTGGTGCTTTACCAATTCCTTATAGAACTAATGAAAAATTTCCAACTTTTTTTAATTTACCAGATAGAGATGATTGTGCATGTCCTTCTCCACATGGAAGAACATTTCCTACAGCATTAGACCCACATTTTTGCAATAGATATGAAATAGGTCAATTTGCAAAATGGGCAAACATCTTAGGTATACATTATATAGGTGTTTGTTGTGGTGCTAATCCAATGTTAATTCGAGAGGTAGCAGAGTCTGTTGGATTAAAAGTACCCGCAAGCAAATATAGAGAAAACATGCAAAATCATTTTATGTATGGAAAAAATAAAAGAATTCCAAAACATATGACAGAGTATGGAGATAAGGCTTAGTCTTATCGGGTTTCTATATTGGGTAACAGATCTTTTAAATTTTTGATTTCTAATTTTGGCTGGTAGTCAAGATTATCAAATATATTATTATTTCTGTTCACCCAAATAGAATTATAACCATAATTTCCACCACCTGAAACATCCCAAGTATTTGCACTTAAAAAAACAACTTCATTTTTTTTAATTTTATATTGCTTTAATGGAAGATCGTAAACTTTAGAGTCAGGTTTATAAACTCCAACTTCTTCAATTGAAAAAATATCATCAAATATATTTTCTAAATTATTGCTCTTAACCAATTCATTAAGAAGGGAAGGAGTACCATTAGAAAGAATAGCAAGTTTAAAATCTTTTTTTTTTAATAATTTTAAAACTTCAGGAACTTCTTTAAAGGTTGATAGAATTTTATAAAGATCTAATAACTCATTTCTCATAGAAAAATCTATCTCATAAGCTTTCATAGATTTATCTAAACTATCTTCTGTAACTTGCCAAAAATCCTTATGACGTTTCATTAAACTTCTTAGCCAAGTATATTCTAATTGTGTTGTTCTCCAATAATCGGCGAAATCTTCCCACTTATCACCTATTCTATCTTTACATTTTTCAGTAGCTGAGTTGACATCAAATAAGGTGCCATAAGCATCAAAAATTATTGCTTTAATATTTTTCATAAACTAACTTATCAATATGAGTAACATTAGATTATTTTATTCAAAAAGTTTATCTCTTAATTTGACTGACAAACTTGATAAATCTCAATCTCACTATGTTTCAAAAGTTATGAGACTTAAAGAGAAAGAAGTTTTTTCTCTTTTTAATAGTAGTGGCGAATGGGAAGCGAAAATCTTAAATATCACAAAAAGCATAGTTGAATTTAATGTTACGAAACAATTAAGACAGAAAGAAAATACCAAAGAACTTTGGTTAGCCTTCTCTCCAATTAAATCAAATTACTTTAATTTTATGATTCAAAAAGCTACAGAGCTTGGTGTTACTAAGTTTTTACCAATCATTTTTGATAGAACGATTGTTAGGAAGATAAACAAAGAAAGATTGGAAAAAGTAATCATAGAAGCGACTGAACAATCAAATAGAATAACAGTTCCAATAATTGAGGAGCCCCAGAAATTAAAAAACTTTCTAAGAAATGATATGGATTTAATATTTACTGATCTCAACACAACTAATACAAAAATTGATCTTAAAAAGTTAACTACAAACCCCACTTGCGTAGTCATAGGGCCAGAGGGAGATTTTTCTGAGGAGGAGAGGGAAGAGATTCTCAAATTTAATGATGTTCAACCTATTAAAATCAATGAAAACATCTTGAGATCTGAAACGGCTGTAATTTCTGCCTTATCGATCATAAATTACGCTATTAATTGATATTTTGTCGCTAAAAGTAAAAGTGTATTTTTTTAAAAGACGCTCTATATAGGGTAAAAAAAATGAAAAAATATTTATATATATTTCTATCAACAATAATCACCACAAGTGCATACGCAAATCAACCTTTTGATTGGCAATTAGGCTTCCAGAAAGCTGCCTCAGAGTCCATGAGAGATATAGTTAATTTCCATGATAAATTGTTGTTACCTATCATTATTGCAATCAGTGTTTTTGTTTTATTTTTAATGGTTTATGCTTGCATAAGATTTAGAGCTTCAGCAAATCCAATTCCATCAAAAAGAACTCACAATGTTGCTGTCGAAGTTTTATGGACTTTAATTCCATGTTTAATTTTGATCGTAATGGCAGTTCCATCATTTAAAATTTTATATAAACAAGATGCAATTCCAAAAGCAGACATAACTGTTAAAGCCGTAGGATATCAATGGTATTGGGGTTATGAGTATCCAGATGAAAATATTATCTTCGACTCTTATATGATCGCAACTAAAGACTTAAAAGAAAATGAACCAAGACTTTTAGCTGTAGATAATGAATTAGTTGTTCCAGTAAACAAGGTCGTGAAAGTAATGATTACTGCTAACGATGTTTTACATGCATGGGCACTTCCATCTTTTGGAGTAAAAAAGGATGCAGTACCTGGAAGGATAAACGAAACATGGTTTAAAGCAGAAAAAGTTGGAACTTATTATGGTCAATGTTCTGAACTATGTGGAATTAAACATGCATTTATGCCTATTGAAGTAAGAGTTGTTACAGAAGAAGAATATCAAGCTTGGTTGTTGGATGCTAAAGTCAAATTTGCAAAAGAAATTACAAAAGAAGATCAATTTAAAAAACTAGCGAGTAAATAATATGTATACACAAACTGAATCACACGACGATCATCATACGCCAACTGGTTGGAAGCGTTGGGCTTATTCAACCAATCACAAAGACATTGGTACAATGTATTTAATTTTTGCAATTGTTGCAGGTGTAATTGGTACTGCTTTTTCAGTTTTAATGAGAATGGAATTAATGCATCCAGGTGACGGAATACTAGATGGAAATTACCATTTATATAACGTCTTAGTAACAGGTCATGGCTTGATCATGATCTTCTTTATGGTGATGCCAGCTATGATAGGTGGCTTTGGTAACTGGTTTGTTCCAATAATGATTGGAGCTCCAGATATGGCATTTCCAAGAATGAATAATATTTCATTCTGGTTATTACCTACATCATTCATTTTATTAATAATGTCAATTTTCATGGATGGCCCTCCAGGTCAAACAGGCGTTGGTGGTGGATGGACTATTTATCCTCCTTTATCATCGACAGCTGGTCAACCAGGCCCTGCAATGGATTTTGCAATTTTAAGTTTACACTTAGCTGGAGCTTCTTCAATTTTAGGTGCAGTAAACTTTATTACTACAATTTTAAATATGAGAACGCCTGGCATGACACTTCATAAAATGCCATTATTTGCTTGGTCAATATTAGTTACTGCATTCTTATTATTGTTATCATTACCAGTTTTAGCAGGAGCAATTACGATGCTTCTAACAGATAGAAATTTTGGAACAGCTTTCTTTGATGCACAAACTGGTGGAGACCCAGTTCTATTCCAACATTTATTTTGGTTTTTTGGTCACCCAGAAGTTTATATTTTAATCTTACCAGGTTTTGGAATGATCAGTCATATTGTTTCAACATTTTCTAGAAAACCAGTTTTTGGATATTTAGGAATGGCTTATGCAATGGTTGCAATTGGTATAGTTGGTTTTGTTGTATGGGCTCACCACATGTACACAGTAGGTTTAAGTACAGATACAAAAGCATATTTTTTAGCGGCAACGATGATCATTGCAGTTCCAACCGGTATAAAAATATTTTCATGGATAGCAACTATGTGGGGCGGTTCAATTTCATTTAAAACCCCGATGGTTTGGGCTCTAGGTTTCATATTTTTATTCACTGTTGGTGGAGTTACAGGAGTAGTTCTTGCGAATGCTGGAGTTGATACAGCAATGCATGATACCTACTACGTTGTTGCTCACTTTCACTACGTATTATCTTTAGGAGCTGTATTTGCAATCTTTGCAGGATTTTACTACTGGTTTGGAAAAATGACTGGTTACGAGTACTCAGAGTGGATGGGTCAATTACACTTCTGGTTAACTTTTATTGGAGTAAACCTAGTTTTCTTCCCACAACACTTTTTAGGACTCGCGGGAATGCCAAGAAGATATGCAGATTATCCAGATGCTTTTGCAGGATGGAATTATATTTCTTCAATTGGTTCTTATATTTCCGTAATTGGATTGGTAGTATTTTTTATAAATCTTGCTTACGCGTTTTATAAAAAAAAAGCAGCAGCACAAAATCCATGGGGAGAAGGTGCTACAACTTTAGAATGGACTGTACCATCTCCACCTAATTTTCACACTTTTGAAGAATTACCAAAGTTTGAAGATGAAGAGGGTGTTGAAAAATCTACTAGCTAAATATAGCAAATAAGATTTTTTAACTTTAAATTAATGATTAAGTCTAAATTAAAAAATAGAAATTTATCACAAGAAGACGCCTTTAATTTATCTGAATTATTTAAGTTAATGAAACCAAGAGTAATGTCTCTGGTTATCTTTACATGTGCAGTTGGATTATTAATGGCTCCAAATATAATTCCAATGAAAGATGCACTCATTGGAATAATTTTAGTTTCAATTGGAGCAGGAGCAGCTGGGGCTTTAAATATGTGGTACGAGTCAGATTTGGATGCACTAATGACAAGGACTTGTTTGAGACCAATTCCAACTGGCAAGGTAAATAGAAATCAAGCACTAGTATTTGGAATTGCTCTTTCAATTTTTTCTGTAATTGCACTTGATTATTATTCAAACAGAATATCAGCTAGCTTATTACTTTTTACTATTTTGTTTTATGTATTTGTCTATACAATTTGGTTAAAAAGAAAAACTCCACAAAATATTGTCATTGGAGGAGCTGCAGGAGCACTACCTCCAGTGATTGGTTGGACTATAGCTACTAATTCTTTGACTTTTGAACCAATTACTTTCTTTTTAATCATATTTTTTTGGACGCCTTCACATTTTTGGGCTTTAAGTTTGTATAAATCTGATGATTATAAAAAAGCTAAAATTCCAATGCTTCCCTTAACAAATGGAGTTGAGAGTACAAAATTCAACATATTTGTTTATTCTTTAACGATGTTACCTGTAATTATCTTGCCTTATGCAGTTGGTTTTGTGGGTATAACTTTTTTAATCCCATCATTAATTTTGACAATTTATTATAATTATTTATGTTTCGAACTTTATAAATTTAAAAAAAACAAATTTGATGCAAAAAAAGCAAAATCTATTTTTGGATATTCAATTTTGTATTTATTTTTAATTTTTGTTCTTTTTTTAATTGATAAAATTTTATGATAACACCAGACAAAAAAACAAAGAAAAAAAATATTCTAACAGCAATAGCAATTTTAGCTTTTATGGTATTTTTATTTGTTTTTACTTTATATAACGTTGGAGTATTTGATAGACAGATATGATTAAAAGCAAAACATTAACCCCTTTACTTTTAGCTGGGATTTTTGTCCTTATGTTGGGATTGTCTTTTGCAGCAGTGCCTTTGTATGATTTGTTCTGTAGAGTTACTGGTTTTGGAGGAACAACCCAGGTATCAAAAGAAGCTCCAAAAATAGTATTAGACAAGGTTGTTAGTGTGAGGTTTGATACAAACGTGAACAATCTTGAATGGAATTTCAAAGCAAAATCAAACGTGATTGACGTGAAAGTTGGTCAGGTCAACAGAATAGAATTTGAAGTTGAGAACTTAGGAAACGAAACGACTTATGGCGTTGCTAGTTTTAACGTTTCACCAGCAAGTTTTGGTAAATATTATAGTAAATTAGGATGTTTTTGTTTTGAAAAACAAGAGTTGAAGGCTGGAGAGAAGGCAACTTACGTAATGACTTTTTATTTAGACCCTGACCTTGTGAACGATCCAACAACAAAAAATCTACAAGATGTAACTATGTCGTACACTTTTTTCTCGACAGATTACTATAAACAATCATAATCACGAAAAATGTCAGCAGAAAAAAAACATGATTACCACTTAGTTGATCCAAGTCCTTGGCCAATTTATACTTCTTTTGCATGTTTAGTATTAGCGATAGGAGCAATTTTTTATATGCATAACGGTATTTCATGGGGAATGTATCTTGGTTTAGCTTTATTAATTTATGGTGCATATATGTGGTTTAGAGATGTAGTAATCGAAGCTGAGCATCAAGGTCATCACACTCCTGTTGTTCAAATTCATCATAGATATGGAATGACTTTGTTCATTGCTTCAGAAGTAATGTTCTTTGTTGCATGGTTCTGGGCTTACTTTGATATAAGTTTATTTCCAAATGAATTTGTTGGAAATGTATGGCCACCAAAAGATATTGAAACATTTGATCCTTGGGACATTCCTTTGATAAATACTTTAGTTTTATTACTATCAGGAACAACTGTTACTTGGGCACATCACTCTTTATTAGAGGATGATAGAAAAGGATTTATACAAGGGTTAACTTTAACTGTAATCCTAGGTTTCTTTTTTACCTTATTACAAGCATATGAATACCATCACGCTACTTTTACCTACTCAGGCCATATTTATGGAGCAGTATTTTATATGGCGACAGGCTTTCACGGTTTCCATGTGATTATAGGAACAATATTTTTGGCTGTGTGTTTGTGGAGAGGAAGACTTGGTCATTTCACAAAGGATCATCATTTTGGATTTGAAGCAGCTGCTTGGTACTGGCATTTTGTTGACGTAGTGTGGCTATTCTTATTTGCTGCAATTTATATTTGGGGAAGTTAATATTTATCCTTGAAGAATAAATTACTATTTTCAGTTTTTGTTTATTTTATTATTTTAACTCTGTTATCTCTAGGGTTTTGGCAAATTTATAGATTAAATTGGAAATTAGAATTAATTGAGCAAATAGAAAATTCTTTAAAAAATGACCCTGTGCAACTATCTAACATTGAAAAAAAAAATTATCTTAGAATAAAAACAAGCGGAGAAATTGATTTTGATAAACAAATTTACTTGTACAATTTAAATGATAATGGCAAACCTGGATTTGAAGTAATTAATCCAATAAAAATTGGCGACAAAAATTATTTAATAAATAGAGGATGGATACCTTTTGAAAAAAAAGATTTACCTGAAATAAATTTAGTTGATCAAAATAAAATAGTTGGCACTCTTATGTTGCAAACTAAAGCAAGCACATTTAAGCCTGAAAATGATATTGAAAAAAATTATTGGTTTACTTTGAATAGAGAAGATGTTTCAAAATTCACTGGAAGAAATTTTTCAGAGTATGTTATTTATTTAAACGGTGAATACAAAATTCCAAAACCAAGGGTGATAACTGCTAAAATTTCAAATAATCACAAGAAGTATGCAATTACTTGGTTTTCTATGGCGATTTCAATTCTTTTAATATATTTATATTTTAGGAAAAAAAATTATTAAATGATATACGTAAGTACAAGAGACACATCAAAAGCCTTTGAATTTAAAGACGTTTTCATTAAAGGTCTTGCTGACGATGGGGGCTTATTTATTCCAGAAACATTAGTGAAATATGATGAAAATGAAATCAGCGATTTAAAAAAACTCAGTTATTCAGAGTTAGCTAAAAAAATTGTTTATCCATTTATTGGTAATTTTATGTCTGAAGCCGATTTGAGTAAAATTATTGATAAATCTTACGCTATATTTAGAAAAGACAACGTTGTAGATTTCATAAAGCTTGGAGACAAAACAGTTTTAGAGCTATTTCATGGTCCTACCTTAGCTTTTAAAGATGTTGCTATGCAACTTTTAGGTAACTTTTACGAATATTACCTAAACAATGAAAATCAAAAAATTAATATTGTTGTTGCCACATCTGGAGACACTGGTGCTGCAGCAATTGATGCAATTAAAGGTAAAAAAAATGTTAATATTTTTGTGCTTCATCCGGATAATCGTATTTCACCAGTGCAAAGAAAATTAATGACAACAAGTAAAGATGAAAATGTATTTAACATAGCTATAAAGGGAAATTTTGATGATTGCCAAAACCTAGTTAAATCTATGTTTGCAGATAAGAAGTTTTCAAATGATATCAAAATGTCAGGGGTAAATTCTATTAATTGGGCAAGGATTATTGCTCAAAGTGTTTATTATTTTTATAGTTATTTTTTAGTTGAAAATATAGGTGAACCAACGAATTTTTCAGTACCAACAGGAAATTTTGGAGATGTTTATGCTGGATATTTAGCCAAAAAAATGGGCTTGCCTATAAATAAATTAATTGTTGCAACTAATCAAAATGATATTTTACATAGAGCAATATCAAAAGGTAGTTATGAGGCAGAAAAGGTTTCAGAGACTATTTCTCCAAGTATGGATATTCAAATAGCTAGCAATTTTGAGAGACTTATATTTGATCTTAATAATGAGGACGACAAACAGACTTCATTAGATATGAAAAATATCAAAGAGAGGGGAAAGTATTTAATTAATAAGGATAAATTAAATAAAATTAGAGAAAATTTTTTATCAGCTAGAATTAGCGAGGATGAGACTTTAGAGGTTATTAAGAGGGTGTATGAAAAATTTGCTGTAGTTTTAGATCCTCACACAGCCATTGGATATGGAGCGTTTGATAAACATAACTTAAAAGGAAATAATATTGTACTAGCAACCGCACATCCCTGTAAGTTCCCAGGCGCAATTGAAAGTGCAATTAATATAAAAGCAGATTTGCCAAACGAATTAACTTTTATTTTAGATCAAAAAGAAAATTATGAAATTGTTGAAAATGATATTGATAAAGTAAAACAACATATAAAAGACAGGGCATAATGAAAATAAACGAAAACGATTTACTACCAAATTCAGAAGTATTTGTTTTAGAAAATGGTGAGCCAACTAAAAAAAAAATTGAAGATTTTTTAAAAAATAAAAAAGTAATTTTATTTGGATTGCCAGGCGCTTATACCTCAGTTTGTTCTGCAAAACATTTACCAAGCTATGTAGACTTGCATGATAAATTTAAAGAAAAAGGTATTGATCATATTATTTGTATATCTGTAAATGATCCTTTTGTTATGAGTGCATGGGGAAAAGCAAATAATGTAGGTGATAAAATTATTATGATGGGAGACCCTTTTTTAAACTTTACTAAAGATATAGGTGCGGATGTTGATAAAAGTGGAAGAGGTTTAGGTATTAGATCAAATAGATACACAATGTATGTTCAAGACATGAAGGTTATTAAGCTACAGGAAGAAAAAGACACTGGATCTTGTGAAATTTCAGCAGCAGAAAATTTTTTAAATTTAGTCTAAATTTGCAGCTTTTTTAGCTAATAAGTCTACTTCTTCATTCATAGGATTTCCATCATGAGCCTTTACCCAATTCCATTGGACATTAAGTGATTTATTCAAATTATATAGTTTAATCCACAAATCTTTATTTTTAACATCTTCTTTTTTTGAGGTTTTCCAATTATTAGCTAACCAAGTATTAATCCATTCAGTTATTCCATTTTTTACATATTGAGAGTCAGTGTATATCTTTATTTCAGTACCAGGTTTCATATCTTTTAGTGCATTTATCGGAGCTAGTAGTTCCATTCTATTATTAGTAGTATTTTTTTCACTACCACTAATTTTTCTTATTTCTTTTTCATAATTTATAATTGCAGCCCACCCACCATTACCTGGATTTGTTAAACAAGAGCCATCTGTATAAATTGTAATCATTAATTTAAATAATCTTTGAATGAACTTAAATTATTGTGAGAAAGTAATTTTTGATAATATTCATTAGGATCTTTAATTTTAATCAGTGCAGTTTTTGGTGTATTTGAGTAGTCATACAATCTGGTTAATAAGTATCTTAATGCTGCACCTCTACATAAAATATTTATTGATTTTTTTTCTTTCATTGAAATTTTTTTAACGCTTTCATACCCTTTGATTAAACTTTTAATTTTTTTGTTATTTATTTGAAATTTTCTCTTTTTATGGTCAAAACAAAGAGCATTGATGCATATAGCAATTTCGTACATAAAATAATCATTAGCAGCAAAGTAGAAATCAATAATTCCAGAAAGTTTATTTTTTTTGAAGAAAATATTATCTATAAATAAGTCACCATGGATAATACCTTTGGGGAGTTGTTTGGGCCAATTTTTATTAATATCTTTGAGATTGTTATTTAAAAAAATTTTTAAATTTGAAAATTTTTTTGATTTAAATTTAATACTTTCTAACAAAGGTTTTAAATTTCTAATACCCATTGAATTTTTTCTGTTAAGCTTCATTTTTTTTGTGACCAAATGAATTCGAGCAATTGTTTTGCCAACAGTATAACAGTCTCTTATTTTTAATTTTTTTTTATCCTTTCCCTCTAAGAATGATACAATGCATGCAGTTTTATTTTTTAATTTAATAAGATATTTATTATTTTTAGTTTTCAGTGGTTTAGGACAATTTATTTTTGAACTATTTAAATTATCCATTAATTTCATAAAAAAAGGTATTTCTTTCTGTAAAACTCTTTTTTCAAAAATAGTTAATATGTATTTTTTATTTTTGGATTTAAGAAGATAATTTGTGTTTTCTATTCCTTGCTTGATACCTTTAAAACTTTTTATTTTATCTATATTAAAATTTTCTTTAATAATATTAATTTCCTTTTGATTTATTTTTGTATAAACAGCCATTTTTAATTTAATTTTTTAGGAACTTTAAATACTACATCTTCTTTAATTATTTCAACTACATCAATACTTATAGAAAATTTATTTTTTAAATCATTAATAAAATTTTCAACTAATATTTCTGGTGCAGATGCTCCTGATGATATACCTATGGTATGGCAATTTTCTATTTGATCATATGGTATTGAGCTTTCTGAGTGAATAAGTTGCGAATTTTTGCAGCCTGATTTTTTTGCTACTTCAACTAGCCTAACAGAATTGGACGAGTTTCTACTTCCAATAACAAAAAACATATCACAATTCTTTGCAATATTTTTTACTGCCATTTGGCGGTTAGTAGTTGCATAACAAATATCATCTTTCATTGGCTCTTTTATATTTGGAAATTTATTTTTCAAAATTTTGATTATTTCCCTTGTATCATCAACTGATAATGTGGTCTGTGTAATATATGCTATTTTTTTGTCTACATTATTTTGATAGTTACTAGCATCTTCTTCGCTTTGGATTAAATCTATTGAGCCCTTAGTTAATTGACCCATAGTCCCTATTACCTCAGGGTGGTTTTTGTGACCAATTAAAAGTATGTGATAACCGGCTTTATTTAAATTTTCGGCTTCCCTATGAACTTTAGATACGAGTGGACAAGTAGCATCAACGTAGGTCATTTTATAATTTTTTGCATCTTCAGGAATTTTTTTTGGTACTCCATGGGCAGAAAAAATTACAGGTCGAGATTTATCCTTTATTTCCTCCAGTTCTTCAACAAATATTGCTCCTTTATTTTTTAAATCATCCACAACGTGTTTGTTGTGTACAATTTCATGACGTACATAAACTGGAGAACCAAATTTTTTTATAGATTTTTCTACTATTTCAATTGCTCTTTCTACCCCAGCACAGAATCCACGAGGTGCAGATAATAATATTTTTAATTCTTTATTTTTCATTTTTTTCTAAAAAATATTCCAGCAATATATGTGGAAAGGTTAAAGACGCCAAACCTATAAATATTATTTTTAAAATTGCACTATCTAAATTGTATGAATTGCTGAGCAGATATAGTGCAATAAAAGAAGAAATTGCTGTCAAAATTGTTAAAGGTAGAGCTTTTTTAACAAAAACTTTAAATCCATTAACCACGCTATTTGGATCAAGCTCAATAGTTAGTGAAATCGAATGTCTAACCGAATGTAAAAAACAGAAATAAACAGTAAAAGCTAGTAGCGGTGATAAAAAGTAATTTAATATTAAAATTGAAAAATAATCTAAAAAAATAACAAATTTTTTTATTTCAAAATTCTTTAAGAAAAGAAAAATACTAGATAGTGTGCTGCAGATAATTCCTATTTGAATTACCTTATTTGTTTCAATAAAATTTAAACTTGAATAAAAAACTTCATTATCAACTAATAATAATTTGAAAATCCCTATAGTTTCCTGAAAATGAAAATATAAAGGCGCAAGTATAATTAAAAATCCTTTAAAAAAATAAAGCATTTGAGTGAAATAAGATCTATCAATTATTAAAAATTGTGTATCCTCTTTACCAAAGTGATAGGAGGCGATAATCAAAAAAACAATTAAAGTTATTGACGGTAATATCATCCAAGTTCCTATGACTGCTGCTGAAATTAAAATATATGTAAGATAGAATATATAAGTTGATTTTATATTGAATAATGCAAGCAGTTTTTTACCCTTAATATGATCTAATGAACCATGGGAAACACCTATAATTAAAATTAAAATTAAACACAAAATTGATGAAATATTTAAATTGTTAAACTTAAACATCAAAATACAAAAAATGTTCACAACAAAGAAAAAAATAAATGAATGATTTAGATTAATTTTTTTTATTTTATTAGTCATTTTAAATTAATTCTTTTAAAAATTTCCACTTTGGCATTTTTAGAATTACTTCTAAATCCTCAAAGAAACTACTTTTATTTGATAAAAAATTGATAGCTGTTTTGGGTTTTGAATTAAAAACTTTGAAAAATATATTTCCCATTTCATTGGAGTTATTTTTAAGCACTTTTAACAAGATTTTGTCTAAAAAATCATATTTTGAATTAATTTTAAATAGATTTACATTTTTTATATTTTCTATGTTTTCTCTTATATATCTGCTCTGTTCTTGAATGTTTAGAAAAGTATAACCCGTACTTAATCTGGTCATGCCTCCAGCTGAGCCTATGTAAATTTCGTTTAATTTATTTATATTTTTTTGTCTAAAAAGTGGGATTGCTCCAGTTTCTTTAAAATTAATTTTACAGTTTCTGATATTTAGGTGTTTACTCAAATAATCATCAATTTGTTCATCATAATCTTTGAGTTTTTCGTCATTTAGTTCAGATATCCATGTAGTTTCAACTAATGCATTTTTTTTAGTAAATGGTAGCGTATAAAAAAAGTGAACTTTGTTTCTTTGATCACAATCAAAGTCCATCAAATTGAATATTTCGTCATCAAAAAAGTTTTTATCTGTTTCTATTTCAACTCCACAAAAGTGTTGCCATAACTCGCTCTGTTTATTCTCAAAACTAGGTACACTATTAAATACAACTGAATTTGATTTATCTATTTGATCAATACTTTTAAAAAACTTAATATTTTTATTTAATTTAAGTTTTGAAACTATTTTTTCGTAGAACATACCACTATCAATTGTTTGATATGGTGTAAGTTCACAATCTACATATTTCGTATTATTGGGTATATTTATTGTAAAATTATTCCAACTCTTTTTGACACAGTCATCAAAGTTGTGTGAAAAAACTTTCCAAAATGACCAAGTTTTATCTCTTTTATAATCTTCTCTTGGCTCAATTACTGCTAAGGTTTTATTTTTTAATTTTTCATTAACTTCCAGTTCATATGCTAATGAAAGACCTGCGCAACCTCCACCTATAATTATATAATCAAATTCTTTCATTTAAATTTATTTCTTCATTAATTAAATTATGATCATGATTATTATTATCATCGTTTTTACCTATAAGTGATAACTTAATTAAGTCATAAATAGATAAAAAAGTTTCAATGATTTTTTCAATATTTGAAACATAAATTTTTCCAGACTTTTTATAATTTTCTAGGTTTTGTTTATTCAAAATTTTATATCCTATTTTTCTATAAACCCTTCTTGCAACTAAAATAGAAAATCTGAAACTTAATGGTATTTCTTTTATTGAGTAAAATGAGTTTTCATAAAACTTTTCTGAAAGCTTGATTGTAGTCTCTATTTCCTCAAAACTTTCATTGATATAAAATCTATTATTTTTTTTATCTTCTATAACATCTCTAGAAATATTCGTTAATTGCATAGCAATCCCAAGATCAATAGCTGATTTTAAAGATTGTTCTTTATGAACATTTAATATTTTAGCCATCATCAATCCAACTGTTCCAGCCACTCTGTAGGAATATATTAGCAATTCTTTTTTTGAATTGATTTTAACAGTTTCTTTTATATCAGAATTAATACCCTCAAATAAATCGTCTATAATTTTAGTGGAAATACTAAATTCATTAATAAGATTCCACATATTTTTTATGACTGGATTATCGTAATTTTTGTTTACAAAACTATTTCTAAATTTAATAAAATTATCTTTTTTTACTTCAATCTTGTTTTCATCATCAGCAATATTGTCTGCTTCTCTGCAAAAATCATAAAGCGCAGAGCATTTTTCATAGGTTTTTTTTGGTAAAAAAAAACCTGCCCAATTAAAAGATTTTGCATAAATGGCTAAATAATTTTTTGTTAACATTAAAATAATTTATCTAAAACTTTTGCTGAAGAAAGAACACCTGGAACTCCAGCTCCTGGATGTGTACCTGCACCAACAAAGTACAAACCATCATATATTTCTGATTTATTATGAAATCTAAAGTATGCGGATTGTGTAAATTTAGGTTGAATTGAAAATCCTGATCCAAATTTTGTATTTAATTCTTTTTCAAAGTAATCAGGTGTTAGATAAAAATCTTCAACTATATTGTTCTTAAGATCTGGCATTAAGTCTTTTTCCATTTTTTCAATTACAAGATTTTTCAATTTTTCGCCCTCAATTTCCCAATTGATTTTTGACTGATTGTTAGGAACAGGCACTAGCACATAAAAACAATCATTTCCTTCTGGAGCCATAGTTTTGTCAGTCGCTGTAGGCCTGTGAAGATAATAGCTGATATCATTATTTAATTTTTTCTTATCAAATATGTCATCAAGATGTTCTTTATACTTGTTTCCAAACTTTATTGTATGATGTTCAACATTCTCATAAATTTTTTTTGTTCCAAAATAGTAAACAAATAAACCCATAGAATATTCCATTCGACTTTTTTTCCAATTAAAAAACATAGAACTCCTGTTGTTTTTGCTTAACATTTTTTCATAAAATGCTGGCGGATCTGCATTGCAGACAACATTATCTGTATCAATTTCATTTTCATTATTTAATTTTACACCACTTATTTTATTATTTATTGTTACAATTTCTGTTACTTCACTGTTTTTTATTATTTCAACACCAACCTCATTCATTAACTTTTCCAAGCCTTTAATTATATTTCCTGTTCCTCCAACTGAATAATGTATTCCCCATTTTTTTTCTAAATAAAGAATTAAGCCATAAATAGAAGTTGTGGTAAAAGGATTTCCCCCAACTAGCAAAGGATGCATGCTAAGCATTCTTCTTAATTTTTCATTTTTTATATAGGATGAAACAAGTGAGTAAACTGATTTGTAACTTTTAAGTTTTAATAGAGCAGGTAATTGTTGTATCATTACAAAAGGTTTATCAAATGGCAAATCTGCAAGTTCTAAAAAACCTTTATCAAATATTTTTTTTGTAAAATTAACTAATTTTTCATATCCATTTACATCTTCTTTGCTGATTTTCTCAATTTGGTCTTTCATTTCTTTTTCGTCGCCCGAATAGTTAAATTTAGTTTTGTCCTCAAAAATAAATTGGTACCAAATTTTTAGTGGGGTTAGTTCTATATAATTTTGGGGATCTTTATTGAATAACTTAAACAATTCATTAATTAAATAGGGTGCAGTAATTACTGTTGGTCCAGCATCATATATAAATCCATTTCTTTTAAAAACTCTAGCTCTACCACCCAGGTCTGGATGTTTTTCTATTAATTTTACTTTATGACCTTTTGCTTTAAGTCTTAGTGCTGCTGCGATTCCACCAAATCCTGATCCAATGACTATAGAGTTCATTTTAATAATTTATAGCTTTTTTAGAAAATTGTAAGTGTATTATGAGTTAATTTTTTTTAACTCTTCTTTAGTTTCATCTAAATTTTTTTGAAACACAGCGTCTAATTTTGACTTGTCTACAGATGTAGTTATTATTTTTTTAACTGAGTCTACGGCAATCTTTATTGATGCGTCCTTAATTTCTTTTAAAGCTGCCTCTTTCATCTGACTTATTTTATTTTCAGCTAAGTTTTTTTTAATTTCTGATGATTTATGAAACTTATCATTCATTTCAATTATCAATCTATCCGCATCTTTTTTGGCGTTCTCAAGAATTTCGTTACTAACAGACTGAGCTGTATCTAATTTTTTTTGTGAGTTATCTAATAGTGTTTTTGCCTCAGTTCTTAATTTTTCACTTTCATCAATTTCATTTTTAATATCAGATATCATTTTATCTAACATTTCAGAAACTTTTTGAGGAATCTTAAGGTAAATTAACGCTCCAAAAAAAATAATAAATGATATGGCTACCCAAAATGTTGCATCAATTGCCATAGTATTTATCTCCATTTCTTTTAGATAGATCGTCAACAATTGCCGATATGCTACTATTATTTACTTCAGCTCCAATAAGTTTTTGCAATAACTGAGATGAAGTCTCAATAGCTATTTTATTTATTTTATCTGGTGCATTCTTTCTTAATGCATCTATTTCTTTTTCAGCCTCAGCAATTTCATTATCAATTTGCTTATCAAGAACTTCTCTTTTCGCACCAATATCTTTTAGTGACTTTTCCCTTACTTGAGTAAAAATACTATTAGCCTCAAGTTTGCTTTTAGATATAATTTCATCGTATTCTTTTAGCTTTGCATCACTATCTTCTCTTTGTTTCTCAGCAGCCTCAATATTTTCTAATATTTGAGATTTTCTCGATTCTAAGTTGTTGCTTATTTTTGGAAGTATTAGTTTAGATAAAACTAAATACATAATACCAAAAGTAAGTATTAACCAAAAAATTTGAGAAACCCAAAACTCTGGATTTAATTGAGGCATACCTCCACTTTCAGCTGCAAAAGCTTCTTTAATAAAAAAGAGGTTAAAAAATATTGACTGAAAATATATTTTTTTAACCATCAATTTAAAACGCAAAAAGAATGATTAATGCAACTACTAATCCAAATAATCCTGTAGCTTCTGCAAGTGCGAAACCTAAAAGCAAGTTTGGAAATTGTTTTTGTGCTGCAGATGGATTTCTCATCGCACCAGACAAATAATTTCCAAAAATTATTCCAATACCAACACCGGCTCCAGCTAAAGCAATTGCTGCTAAACCTGCTCCGATCATTTTTGCTGCTTCTAATTCCATTATCTCCTCCTCTGTTATTAATGGTGTAAATTTAATGCATCATTTAAATAGATGCAGGTTAAGATTGCAAAAACATAAGCTTGAAGAAAAGCAACTAAGATCTCCAAACCTGTTAATGCAACCGAAAAACTCAGTGGAAGCCATCCACCAACTATTCCAAGACTTATAACAAAGCCTCCGAAAACTTTCATCATTGTATGTCCCGCCATCATGTTGGCAAACAATCTAACTGATAAACTTATAGGTCTACTTAAATAAGAAATAATTTCTATTACTACTATTAGCGGAAGTAACACTGCAGGAACTCCACTTGGTACAAATAGTTTTAAATATCCAAATCCATGCTTAATAAATCCAATTACAGTTACTCCTATAAAAATAAATGATGCTAGAACAAAAGTAACGATAATATGGCTAGTTACAGTAAAAGTGTAGGGTATCATTCCAAACATATTGCAAAATAATACAAACATGAATAGAGAAAATATAAATGCAAAGTAAGGTTTAGCCTTCGATCCTGCCGTGTCACTTATCATTTTAGACACAAAAGTGTAACTAAGTTCTGCTAATAATTGAATTTTGTTTGGTAAAATTGAATTTTTTTTAGATCCTATATTAAAGATTAATAAAATAGAAACAGTGCTCAGTATCATAAACAAACTAGCATTCGTAAATGATATGTCTAATGCTCCAACTTTAATTTCAGGTCCAATTCTATAAACATCGAATTGTGACATAGGATTTGCTGCCATAGTACTTATTTATTTTTGCATTTTTTTTGCAGATCTAATCACGTTGGTTATCCCGGCAACCACACCCACAAAAAAAAATATTAATATAAACCAGGGTTTAGTACCAAAGGTCTTGTCAAAAATAAACCCAATAATTGTCCCCACGGCTACTGCAGCAACTAGTTCTGTACTTAATTTGAATGCAGTACCTATAGGCGAGGTATTATTTCTCTTATTGTAGAGATTTTTCTTAGAAATCTTACTTTTTGCAATCTCTAAGCGAGTTTTAAAAGGGTCCTTTGCCATTTATAAAGTTTAAGCAACCATACTTTCTGCTTTTTGTAAATCAACAGCTACAAGCTGACTAATACCTTTTTGAGGCATGGTTACACCATATAGTCTGTTCATTTTGGACATAGTCAAGGCATGATGAGTAACAATTATGAATTTGGTATTAGTTATTTTAATTAGTTCCTCAAGTAGACTACAAAATCTTGTTACGTTGGCATCGTCAAGTGGTGCATCAACTTCATCTAATACGCAAATAGGAGAAGGGTTTGTCAAAAATACTGCAAATATCAAAGATAGTGCAGTTAATGCTTGTTCACCTCCAGATAACAAAGTTATAGATTGAAGTCTTTTTCCTGGAGGACTAACCAACATTTCTAAACCCGCTTCAAGTGGATCATCAGAATCTACCAATTCTAGTTTGGCACTTCCTCCATTGAAAAGTTTTGTATAAACTTCATTAAATTTTCTATTAACTTTTTCGAAAGCTTCTATCAATCTTTCTCTTCCTTTTTGATTAAGTTCATTAATGCTGTCTTTCAGTTTTACAATAGCTGTTACAAGATCAGCACGATCCTGTTCCATTTTTTTTATCTCTTCTTCATATTTACTCGTTTCTTCGTCAGCTTTTAAATTTACTGATCCTAATTTTTCTCTCTCTTGTTTTTTCTTATCTAGGGCATCTTCTTGATCAACAGGATTTGGAAGTTCTTCAACTCCATTTAAATTAGAATTCTCTAAAATATTATTCTCATTTAAGTTTAGCTCAGATCTAATTCTATCAAGTAAATCATTTTTTCTTTTTTGAAGACCTTCTATTGTGGCTCCTGAGCTTGCTTTTCTTTCTCTAATTTGTATCGATTGCTTTTGTATTTCATTTAACTCTGCTCTTAACGTTTCAATTTTTTCATCTGTTTCATCTATAATTGCTTCATTATCAATTTTTTCTTTATCTGAAATTCTTAAATTTTCTGAAATTTGACCTTTTCTTTCCGCTTGTGCTCTGGGTTGGTTTTCTAAATTACCTAATTGTTTTGAGAACTTATTTTTTCTTTGTGTTAACTCATTCACCATCTTCTCAGAGTTTGTTAATAAATTTTTCCAACTTTCAATTTCTGTTTTAATAGTTTTTATTCTTTCATTTCTTTTTATCGACTCATTTTTAATTGACTGATTTTTACTATATGAATCAGCATATTTTTCTTGGAGAATTTTTATATTTTGTGACTTTTCATTAACACTAAGTAATTCAATTCTAGATCTTTCATTTTTTAAATCACTTAAAAAATTATCTAGTTCCATGTTGCATCTATCTAAAAGAGTTACTGCTTGATTTATTTCATTGCTATCGATTAATTCTTTGACTCTAGATATTGTATTTTTAACGTTTCTTATTGGACCGACGCTTATATTTACAGTTTCTTCTGCTAAATTATTAACCACTTCATCAATTGCTTTTTGTTCCTCTTGGAGTTTATTTTTTGCATTTTCTAATTCCTCATTTGATAATTTTTCTGTTTCAAAATATTTTGAGTCTGTTTCGATTAATTCAGTTTTTTCTTCTTTCAACCTTTTTTCATTTGAATTAGCGTCTACAATTATCCCTTTTTCTCTGGTAATATCATCATCAAGTGTTTGAATTGATTTTTTGACACTTTCGATCTCATCTTGAATTCTTGTATTTTCTTCATCTAAATTTTGAAGTTCTAAATTAAGTCTTTGAATCCTAGATAAATTTTCTATGTTTTTTTCCCTCAATGGATTTACTTTTTCTGTAAATGATTTAATTGAATTTTCTAATTCAGATATTTTATTATTGAATCCTTCTACTTTTCCTTCTGCTTCTGTGTTAATTTCATTTTCTATTCTAATTTCCTTATCTATTTCTAATAATTTCAAATAGTATAATCCTGCTTCAATTTTTTTAATTTGATCGGAAATTAGTTTGTATTTAGTTGCCTCTTCAGCTTGTTTTTGAAGATTTGCGAGTTGCTTTTCTTGTTGTCTCCTTAGTTCGTCTGCTCTTTTTAAGTTATTTTCAGCCGCACCCAATCTTAATTCGGCCTCATGTCTTCTTACATGTAACCCTGAAATTCCCGCAGCTTCTTCTAGGATAGCTCTTCTATCAGTCGGCTTTGCAGTTACTAAAGCACCTATTCTTCCTTGACTAATCATAGATGGAGAGTGCGCACCAGTAGAGAGATCTGCAAAAAACATTTGTGCATCTCTTGCTCTTACTTCCTTGTCATTAATGTAAAATTTTGATCCTTTATCTTTTTCTATTTTTCTTCTAACTTGAATTTGTTCTAACTCTCGGTATTGGATAGGACCTTCTTTATCTTTATTCTCTACCTCGATTGAAACTTCTGCAATATTTTTTGATGCTTTATTAGATGTTCCTGAAAAAATAACATCTTCCATACCAGATCCACGCATACTTTTTGCTGAGGTCTCTCCCATTGCCCATCTTAAAGACTCCACAATGTTAGATTTTCCACAACCGTTTGGACCCACTATACCAGTGAGACCATCTTCAATTAAGAAGTTAGTTTTTTCTGCAAAAGATTTAAATCCATTTAATTGGATTTTTTTAAACTCCATGCACTAACTTATATCAGTTTTTCCAGTGCTTTTTTCAAATTTTTATAATTAAGAGTTTTTTCAAATTTTTTGTTATTAATTATTATCGTAGGAGTTGAGCTCACTTTGAAGTTTTTAGTACCATCGATTCGATCATTTAAAACAAAATCCTCAATTTCTTTGTTGTTTATACATTTATCGAAATCAAGACTAAATCCCTCATTTTTCAAAAATTTTTGAAGATTTTTATTTGCTTCCTGTATTGAGCTTCCTTTAACCCATTTCTGTTGATTTGCATATAGGCTTTCCAAAATATCAGAATTACCATCATTTTTACATTGGGCAATTTTTGATGCATTGAAGGCGGCAATATCCAATGGAAAGTGTCTAAATTCAATTTTAGCGATTCCGGTATCAAGAAATTCATTTTTAAGTTCAGGAAAAACATTTTTGTGAAAATTAGCACAATGACTGCAGGTTAATGATTCAAAAGCTATAATAGTTATTTTTGCATCTTTGTTACCCACAGTTATTCTTTTGATTTCCTCAGCTTGTAAATTTGAAAACGTAGTAAAAAATATTACTAGTAAGAATATAATTTTTCTCATTTCTCTCTAAAAACCTTTGTTAATTCTGTTAATGATTTTTTAATTTTCTCGTTTTTAACATCTTTAATTTTATCTCGATATTTACTAATTGTCACATTTTTAACTTCAGTATCACTCAAGCTTGTTATTTCAAGTTCATCATCAAAACTTATAAATTTAAGTTTTTCAACAACAGAATAGCCAAAAAAATTATTCATTTTATTTAAAATATCTTTTTTTGAATATTCCACGTCAACTTCATGTCCTCTCTTAACCATAATCACCAAGGTGCTAACACCAAATTTATTTGAGTTTTTGAATGTTTTTGGATAGCAAACTTTAAATAATTCATTTCCAACTAAATACTTCCAATTGCTAAGTGTTTCTGAATATACGTGACCTTTTTTATTAATTATTTTTTTTACATTTTTTGGCAAAGTGTCTTTGAAAGATCTTAATCCTTGAATGATGGCGTTTCTCTGCTTAGTATTATTTTTAAATTGCATATGAAAGATCCAATAATAACAAATAATATTCTTAATTGGTACGATATTAATAAAAGATCTTTACCCTGGAGAAAGAATGTTTCTCAGAAAAAAAAGGAATATTATACTTTAGTAAGCGAATTCATGTTGCAGCAAACCCAAGTTGCAACGGTAATACCATATTTTAACAGATTTATTAAAAATATTCCAAATATTGAAAAGTTATCTAAATATGATGATAGAAAATTAATTAAGCTTTGGGAGGGCCTTGGATATTATTCAAGAGTAAGAAATTTAAAAAAAACAGCTCAGAAAGTTGTTAAACATTTTAATAACAAAATACCCAGAGATTTTTTGGACTTAAAATCACTTCCAGGTATAGGTGATTATACAGCAAGTGCAATTTCTGCAATTGCATTTAATGAACCAATAATTCCTCTAGATGGTAATATTGAAAGAGTATTAAAGAGATACTTATTGTTGAAGAAACAAGATGAGATAAAAAAAGAAAATTTACATAAGCATAAAAAAATTTTTGGAACATCTGCAAAGAGATCTAGTGATTATGCCCAAGCTTTGATGGAATTAGGAGCATTAGTTTGTAAACCTGTTAACCCTAATTGCAAGGTCTGTCCATTACTAAAAAAATGTAAATCATTAGAAAATAAAAATTTTGACTTAGTAAAATTGAAAAAAAAAGATAAGCAAACATTTTACAAACTAAATGTTTATAAAAAAAATAACCAATATTTGTTAATCAAAAACAACAAATTTAATTTTTTAAAAAATTTTAATATCTTTCCAATGGAAGAATTAAATAATCCTAAAAATTTTGATAAAGATTTAAATTTTAGAATGTCAAATATGAATATGAATATTAAAATTGAATATAAAACTAAATACAATTTAAATAAGAACAATTATTGGATTGATCCAACAAGGCTCCAAAATTATACACTTCCAACATTCACAAAAAAAATAGTAAAATTTTTAGAAAGTCATAAATGAAAAAAATAGCAATAATTGGGGCTGGAATTTCGGGTTTATATATTGCAAATTTATTTAAAGATAATAAGGAATATCAGGTCACGATTTATGAAAAGAAAAGTTCAATTGAAGTAGATGAAGGTTATGGAATTCAGTTGTCGGTAAATAGTGTAGAACTTTTAAATAAAATAGGCTTTTCCTCTTTTACTGAGGAAGAAAAATTTAACCCAAAAAAAATCGATTTTTATGAAATTAAAAATTTAAAAAAAATTTGTGACTTAGATATTTCAAAGTTTAATTCTAAAAAATCTAAATACACAACATTAAAAAGATCAAAACTACTTCAATTTTTAAAAAAACA
Organism: uncultured Pelagibacteraceae bacterium; assembly: GCA_902589455.1. Classification (GTDB taxonomy): domain Bacteria; phylum Pseudomonadota; class Alphaproteobacteria; order Pelagibacterales; family Pelagibacteraceae; genus Pelagibacter. The sequence goes on from CACISX010000002.1 coordinate 200,691, forward strand.
GCTAGACAATGATATGATTAAATATAACTGTAGTATCGATCAGATTGATTATGATAAAGACTCAATAAGATTAATTTTTAATAATAATAAAATAACTTGTGATTATTTAATTATTTCTGATGGTGTTTTTTCTAAAGGAAAGTCTTTAATTTCAAAAAATAAATCAAAACCAATTTATAATGATACTATTGCCATTAGGGGCAGTATATCAAAAGAAAATCTTAAAAACATAAATGAGGAAAATATTTCTTTATTTTTAGGATCAGATTTTCATTATGCAGTTTACCCTCTTGATAAAGATAAAAAGTTTAATTTTATTGGCATATTAAAACATAAATTAAATTCAAACGAGCAAAAAAATCATAATCTTTATAGTGAAAGTTTTTTTATAGAAAGTATTAAAGTTAAATTATCTCAAAAAGTTTCCCAAACTGTTTTTGAAAGCCTTCAAAATATTAAATTATTTCCAGTCTTTGTAAGTAAAAATTTATACAATCCTCCAAAAAACATATTTCTTATAGGAGATGCATTTTTTGCATTTTCTCCTTCTTTTGCTCAGGGTGCTTCCCAATCAATAGAGGGTGCTAATGAATTATATGAAATTATAATAAATAATTATAATTTTTATAATTTCAGATTGAAAAGAGTGAAAATGGTCAACAATAGGTCAAATTTTAATCAATTTGCTTTTCATTTATCTAATCCTATTATGATTTTTTTTAGAAATGTAATTTTAAGAATCTTAACAAAAAACAGTAAATTCTTAGATAACTATTTAGGAAAAGTTTATAAAAATTAATGATTATTAATTTAATTCCAACCATTCTTTATTAATTTCTTCCTTACCAAAGAAACTATTAATTATTATCATGTGAACTAGGGTTTTATATAACCTATAAGAGTAAAGAAATTTTAGTTTATCAGTTAAAGTTAAAATTATTGTTAATATAAAACTAATTGAGCCAGATAAAAAATAAATAAAATTATATAAATTTTTCATAAATATATTTTTGTTTTTGTATTTTATATTTAATTTACTCAGAAAAATTAGAGTTTTGTATTCTTTCAGATCACTAGATATAACATCATATTTTTGTTTATCATTATTATTTTCAAATCTATTTTTGTTATATGGATAAAAAAGAAAAAAATATGTTTTTGCAAATGAATTTATTTTTTTTTTAAAAATTGGTAGTGGTGTGCTGTCTTGATGAATTACTTCAGCACTATTTGTTTTAATTTGAAAATCTTTAGATAAGGCATCTATGCCAAATTGTAAATCTTCAAAACCATAAGTATTAAACTCCTCATTAAATTTAAGATTATTTTCTTGAAAAGTTTTTTTTTTAAAAGACATATTCATTACAACTATATTATGGAAATTTAAGTTTTTAGATAATTTATAAAACTTATCAAATTTTCTATGTCCTTCATCTCTAAATCTAAAATAATTAGATTTATTTTTTAAATTATGATCGTATTTGATTATTCCACACATTAGTTGCTTTTCATTTTTTAAATCTAAAAGTGATGAATAATGATTTTTTAAAAAATTTTCACACGGAATACAGTCATCATCCATAATAATAATATTTTCGGAATTTGCTTTAGAAATTCCAATATTTCTTTTTTTACTTACATAATCCTCAGTGTCATAAATTTTTACGTCTGTATCTCCAAGATTATTAATTTTCGAAATATTTTCCTCTAAGCCTTTTCTGCTTTTGCTATCTACAAAAATTAATTCAATTTTTAAATTTTCTTTTTTTGATTGATAATTTATTTTTTCAAATATATTTCTTCCATAATCATCTCGCTTATGAAAAGGAACAATTATTGAAATATCGTAATTCACTTTTTTTAATATTTTTTCCAATTTAATATAATTTTATTAGGAAGACAAAATGCAATTAAAAATTTGATGATATGCAAAGGTTTTGTTAACATCTTAAGATCATTTAAAGACTCAATTCTTTTTTTATTTATAATTTTATATATAGCTCCATAAAGAATCACATTATTTTTAAAAAAATCAAAATTTTTGTTTTGATTGAAAATAATTTGATATCGCATATCATTATATAGCATTTTAAGTTCTTGGAAGTTTAAATTAATTTTTTTATAAGTAAGATTATTTTCATGTAATCTATAAAAAACCAAAGGAGACTGTATCCCTGCTAATTTAGTAATAGTGGATAATCTTAATACAAGATCTAAATCTCCAACAATTTCATATTTTGGATTAAAATTTATTGATAAATTTTTAAGAGTTGATTTTCTTATAACTAAAGACGACATAACTATAAAATCTTTTTTTAATAGATATTCCAAAACATCGCCGGAATAAATTTTTTTAAAACCTAATTTATTTTTTCTTTTGACTCTTTCATTAATGTTCCATGAGTTTGTACATGAAAAGCCTATTTCTGGATTTGTAAATAATTTTATCTGTTCTTCAAGCTTTGTAGGAAGCCAATGATCGTCTGCATCTAAGAAAGCTATAAATTCTCCATTGCATTTTTCTAATCCTTTATTTCTAGCTTCATATTGAGAAGTGTGAATATCTGATAAAAAATATTTAATTCGCTGATCTTTAATTTTGTTTACGATTTTTTTTGATTTATCAGTAGAGAGGTTGTCCCAAAAAACCAATTCCCAATTTTTATAAGTTTGATTAATTACAGAATTTAATGCTTCATTAAGATATTTTTCACCGTTATAACAATTCATTAAAATTGAAACTAAAGGTTTAGACATATTTTAGTTAAATTAGATTTATTTCATTTTAACCATGGTATATTCTTAGATATCCACATTTCTTCCAGCATATCTTTATCTCTTTTGGTATCCATACATTGCCAAAAATTTTCATGTTTAAAAGCTAATAATTCGTTTAATTCTACTAATTTTTCCAATGGTTCTCTTTCAAACATTATATCGTCACCTTTGATAAATTTGAAGATTTCCTTATTTAATACAAAAAAACCACCATTGATCCAACCTTTTTGCAATCTCGGTTTTTCTGCAAAGTTTGTAATTAAATCTCCTTGAAGTTCCAATTCTCCAAATCTAACTGGAGGTCTAACAGCACATAGTGTTGCAAGTTTCTTATTTTTTTTATGGTGTTCAACTAGTAGATTAATATTAACATCTGATATCCCATCTCCATAGGTCATCATAAACTCATTTTCATCTACATATTCTTCAACACGCTTAACTCTGCCCCCAGTCATTGTTTTTTCACCTGTGTAAATGATGTTTAAAATTAATTGGTTTTCAGAATTTTTATTTAGATTGTATTTTAACTTTATAACATCTTTATTTTTAGAAATAATGCTATCAGAATTTTCAGTAAAATAGTTATTAATTACCTCTGACTTATAACCTGTTGCAATTATAAATTCTTTGTAACCATACATGGCATATAAACTCATTATATGCACAATAATCGGGATTTTACCAACAGTAACCATAGGTTTTGGAATTTCATGTGTGTATTCAGATAACCTTGTTCCAAATCCACCTGCTAAAATTAAAACTTTCATAGTATTTTTTTTAACTCAGTCTATTTTAATTTATATAAATTTTCGTCCATTAATTTTAAATGAATATTATTTTCTAAATGTTTTAATCTCATCCATGTATTAGATTTTCTAAAATTTTTTGGAATATCTAAATTTTTAACACATTCCATAAGATCAAAAATTGATTTTTTTGAATCAAATTTTGGATAAAAACTTTCACCGGAAAGTTTTTCAAATAAGCTAAAATCAACTTTATATGACCTCGAATCAACAGCTTTGTCAGTAGCTATTGAAAGTGTAGTATCTGGTATATTATCAACAACCATTTTTGCAAAATCTTTTATCTGAAATGTAAATTCTTTGCTACCGATATTTATAGGTAAAAAATTTTTTTCACTATTATAATTTATTCCCCATCTAATGGTTCTACTCATGTCCTCAACATGCACTAATGGTCTCCATGGTGTTCCGTCACTTAGAACCTCAACATGCTTGTTTAAAATAGCAGATGCAACAAGATCATTTAAAACTAGATCGAGTCTAAGCTTTGGGCTGGAACCACATGCAGTAGCAAATCTCAGCGAAATTATATTAAAATTATCTGAAGATATGTTTTCTAGTTCCTTTTCTGCCCAAACTTTTGATTTGGCATATTCTGTCATTGGATTTAGTTCAGAATTTTCATTAGGAAAATTATTATCTGCTATTCCATACATGCTACAACTAGATGCAAAAATAAATTTTTTTACTCCTTTTTTTTTTGCTTCAACTGCAATATTCAAACAATACTCACCATTAATTTCATGTGTTACATTAGAAAATCTTTTCCCCATTGGGTCGTTTGATACTGCGGCAAGATAGACTACTGCGTCATACTTTTCAGACCACATATTTTGTTGGGAGATCTCATTTCTAATATCACCAATAATTTGTTTTTTAGTATATTTTTTTTGATCACTGATTATTTTATCATCACCAAACCAATTAGCATCAAGTCCAAAAACTTCTATATCATCATTAGCCAGGTGTTTATTTAGAACGCATCCTACATATCCAAGATTTCCAATGACTAAAACTTTTTTACTCAATTATTGCTTCCTTCCAATTTCTTCAAAGTTTTTTTTATTCCATTTGAAATATCAATTTTGGGTTTAATATTCAATTTTTTCATTTCATTATTTGAGATTCTGAATTTATTTTTATTCTTAATAATGTTAATTTTTCTCATCAAATTTTTTTGATCAATTTTTTGACCTTTAACAAATAATGTTGGATTTTTATTTATTACAATAGAGTTTTTCTGAACAATTTTAGCTATCTCCAGCATACTAATAGTTTTTCCAGAACATAAATTCATTACACTTGGTAGGCCTTTTTTTAATATTAATAATTTCTGTACCGTTAGAGCTATATCAGATATATGAATAAAGTCTCTTAGAGGTGATCCATCTGAATTAATTTTAATTTCGTTTTTTTTTTGAGAATTTTGACAAAAATCATTTATTACCAACCACCAACAGTCGCAAGTTTTCAGTTCTGGATAACCATATCCATTTGATAGTCTTAAAGAAGTAGATTGGATACCACTATATTTTGAGAATATTTCTAAAACATCTTCACACATAGAATGTGTTAAACTATAAATATTTTTGCATTTTTTTTTAGTTTTTTCTGTGATTATTTTTTCTCTAGAGTAGTCACCATAAACCTGCATAGTTGAAAAATAAATTATTTTTATTTTTAGATTTTTTTTTACAATATAATTACAGATATTAAGTAGAGGCATATAACTTACATTAATAGAATGGTTTAAATTTTTCTCAGAAACTTTGTGATTTAAAGAAACGGTGTATACAATAGATGAAAAAGTATTTGAAAAAATTTTTTTTTGTAAGCTTAAATTAGTTATATCACCTTCGATAATTTTAAAAAATTTTTTTTTAAATTTTTTGTTATGTTTTGGAAATTTTCTACAGACACCTATAACTTTATATCCTTGGCTATACAGCTGTGCAGAAATTTTACTACCCAAGTAGCCTGTGCACCCAATGACGCAGACAATCATTATTTATGAACAATATCCCAATTGTAAGGAATTAAATCATTTGAGATTGGGTCGTATCTATTCATTTCACCTGTAGCAACATGAGGTATAGTTGCACAATTTGCAACAATTGCAGTTTTGTCACCTATACATTTATACCCGTTTATTACTCCGGTAGGAATTCTCACTAAAACATAATTTAAATCTCCCATAAATATTTCCAGAAGATTTTTATATGTTGATGATTCTTTTCTATTATCAAACAAAACTAACTTTATCATTCCATGTATAACTGCATAATTTTGAACTTGTTCCTTATGTTCATGCCATCCTTTTATGGCCTGGGGATATGCGGTGGAAAAATACACTTCTCCAAATTTCTCAAAGTTTTCATCATCATTCCTAAGCATATGCATTATTGATCCTCTTTCATCAGGGATTTTTTTTAAATTTTTTATTGTTACACCTTCTATTTTGGTCATAAACTATTTATGTTTGTTGATTAAAGTTATTTAATCTACTTAATTAACTATGTAAAGAGACAATTAAATCAATCAAAATATATTTGAAAAAAAATTAATTTTTGGGTCTCAGTTTTTCTCTTAATACATCTATTGGTTTTAATGAGTTTCCTGACAAAAAATGCCAAAAAGTCCATCCATTACAACTTTCAGCTCCCAGTATTGTTGCTGCAACTTTATGAATAGAACCTTCTGCTTGATTATGTTTAATACTTCCGTCTGCCATTATTTTAGCAGTTATTTTCTTCTTATTATCAAATATATTTGTACCTGGTTTAATTATTCCAAGTTCAACTAATGAACCAAAAGGAATTCTTGGTTTTAATCTATTATTTTTAATTGTATCTAGTAAATCATCCTCTATTGGCTGTGTATTTTTTAATCTTTCCTCAGCAGCTTCGAAGTAATTTTGTTCTTTTTCAATTCCAAAATAATTTCTTCCCAATTTTTTTGCTACTGCAGCCGTTGTTCCAGATCCCAAAAAAGGATCAATTATCATGTCATTTTTATTTGATGTAGCTAATAAAATTCTATGTAAAAGCGCTTCAGGTTTTTGTGTTGAATGTATTTTTTTTCCATCTTTTTTTAGTCTTTCAGATCCATTACAAATAGGAAGATCCCAATTAGATCTCATCTGTAAATCATCATTTAAACACTTTAAAGACTGATAATTGAATGTATATTTTGATTTCTCACTCTTTGAAGCCCAAATTAATGTTTCATGAGCGTTAGTGAAACGAGTCCCTCTAAAATTCGGCATTGGGTTATTTTTATTCCAAATGACATCGTTTAAAATCCAAAATCCTAAATTTTGGATTGCAGTGCCCACTCTAAAAATATTATGGTAACTGCCTATAACCCAAATAGCTCCGTCTTTTTTTAAAATTCTTTTGCATTCACTAAGCCATTCATATGTGAATTCATCATATTTTTTAAAATTTTCAAATTGATCCCACTTATCGTTTACTGCACTAACTTTTGACCTATCTGGTCTGGTTAATTCACATTTTAATTGTAAGTTGTAAGGTGGGTCAGCAAAAACCAAATCAAAAGTTTCACTTGGAATTTTTTTTAATTCTTCGAGACTGTCTCCATTAATAATTTTATTTTTAAACCCAGTTTTCATTTGTAAAAATTAATTAGACTCCAAAAGGATTCCATGGTCAACCTGTGATTGAAAATTTTGGATTAGATTAGTGTTTATGAATTAAATGGTAACTAGATGTTGTGTTTACTTATTTTAGATACTGGTGAAAAAGTTTTTCTATGATGTTTAGTAATACCCTGCTTTTTTAAAGCTTTTAAGTGCTGCTTAGTTCCGTACCCAAAGTTTTTATCCCAATGATAACCTTTATTTTTTTTTGACAGGGCAGTTATAAATTTATCTCTTGATACTTTAGCAATTATTGAAGCCGCTGAAATAGAAGGAACTTTTTTATCACCCTGAATAACTGATTTTAAATTATAATTCTTTAATTTTGGAATTTTATTTCCATCTATTAAAATATGTGTCGGTTTTTTCTTTAATTTTTTTATAGCTCTTTTCATGGCCAGTAAACTTGCTTGCAATATATTTAGGCTTTCTATTTCTTTTATAGAAGCTTTCCCTAGTGACCATATTGAATTTTTTTTTATATAATTGGATAAATATTCTCTCTTTTTTTTACTTATTGATTTTGAGTCTTTTAATAATTTTGGATTAATTGATTTATTTAAAATTACTGCAGATGCATAAACTGGCCCAATTAAACTTCCTCTACCAACTTCATCAACGCCAGCAATTATCTTCATTAGATTTTTAATTTCAGATCTTTAATTTTGTCTCTAATTTTCTTTAAGTCATCCCATGAGTGTTTTTTATTTTCTGGAAAACGAATTAAATAAGATGGATTAAAAGTTATCATTAAAGGGAATGTTTTATTTTTTAAAATAATTTCTTTCCATTTTCCTCTTTCAGCAGATATTTTTTCACTTATTCCTGTTGCTGCCTCCATTGCAGAACTACCCATTAAAATAATAATCTTTGGATTTATGATTGATATATGTTCTTTCAAAAATACTGAGTATCTTTTAATTTCGGTTGATGTTGGTTTTCTGTCTTCTGGTGGTCTAAAGTTAATTGCATAACTAGTATAAATATTTTGTCTTTTAATATTGATGGCGATAAGCATTTTGCTAAGAAGTTCGCCAACTTCACCTCTAAATGAGATGCCTAATTTTTCTTCCTCAGCCCCAGGAGCTTCTCCAATTAACATTAAAGGACTATTTATATTTCCGTCACCTAAAATAATTTTGTTTGAATTTTCTTTTAATTTACAATTTTCAATTGAATTTATTTGATCCTTTAAATTTTTAAGTAATTCTTCTTTATTAATTTGCTGAGTACTATTATTCGTTTCTAAAATATTAAATCTATTTATTGGCTTATCAGCAAATATAAATTTTGGCTCAATTGTATTAATTAGTTCTTGGTTTAATTTGGTATTTTGATTTATCACTTTTTTAGTCATAGTATGGTCATATGTTTCTAAAATTTGTAAAATTAGTAATAATAATATTAATATCTTATCAGACCCCTTTGTATTCTAAAAGTGCTACTTTTAATGATTTCAACTCAAGACATTTGTCAAATTATTTTTCTGGAATTGTTGCATTTGAAAATCAAGATAATTCTGAAGCATTAAAATTTTTTAACCTAACTAAAGTATTAATTAACAAACATGATAGTTATTTAAAAAGATATGTTAATTCTTTAGTTTTAGACAACAAAGTACCTCAAGCAATTAATGTATTAAATAATAACGCAAATAAATCTAACTCAGACTTTTATGATGCGTATATAATTTTAATAATTGACAGTTTAAAGAAAAATAATTTAAAAAAAGCTGATGAATATTTAACGCATAGTTTAAAATTTCAAGATCAAAATAGGATAAACCTAGTTTTATTTGAAACATTAAAACAATATATTTATACTTTTAAAAATAAAAAAATATTGGATAATAAAAAAAATTTTGGAAACCTGTCTCTTATAGCTGAGACATTCCAAAGATGTTATATTGAAGATAAAAGAACCTCATCATTTTTTCTTAATTTAATAAATAATCAACAAGGTGATTATTCAAGATACATTTTCTTTTATCTTAATTATTTAATTGATAACAATAAATTAAATGAAGCAAAATTAGTTGTTGAACAAATTGATTATATAAATTCAACACTTTTACTCTCACAAAGTAAAAGCTGGGTAGACAAAGAAAAATTCGATGATTTTGGAAAAATTTTTTCATGCAAAGATCACAATGACCTTGTAAGTGAGTTTTTATTTTTAATCTCTAATCTTTATTCTTCTCAGGATAATTTTGAAAAATCAAATTTTTATTTAAGTTTATCGAACTATTTAAATCCTAAGTTTGAATTTAATCTGTCATTGGTCGCAGAAAATTTTTATCTAAATGATGAATTCGATAAAGTACAAAGGATCTTAAAAAACTTTAAAAAAGAAGATGAATTTTATTATTGGTTTAGATTAAAAAAAGAAGCTCAAATTAAAATTCAAGAGCAGGATTATGAAAATGGAATTAAATACATAGATTCAAAATTTAATAAAATTGAAAATCCCAATATAAAAATGATTTTTGATTTAGCCAATTTTTATAAAAATTCTAAAAATTATAAAAAGGCAATAGATCGTTATACGGAAATTATTTTAACATTGGATGACAATTCACTTATTAAATCAGATGTATTGTATCGTAGAGGTGGCAGCTATGAAAGAATGGGCAATTATGAAAAGTCAGATGAAGATTTATTGCATGCACTTAAAATTGATCCTAGTGATGCATATATTTTAAATTACCTTGCTTACTCTTGGTTAGAGCGTGATTATAAAATTAATGAAGCAATGGATATGTTGAAAAAAGCTTATGATTTAAAAAGCAATGATCCATATATTATTGACTCAATTGGATGGGCATATTTTTTAACAGAGAATTATTTAGAAGCAGAAAAGTATTTAAAAAGGGCTGTAGAATTAATGCCAGATGACCCAATCGTGAATGATCATTATGGAGATATTCTATGGAAATTAAATCGAAAAATTCAAGCAAGATATTTTTGGAACAACGTATTAACTTTTGATGACACCGAAGACGATATGAGAGAAAAAATCAATATTAAAGTAATTGAGGGTCTTAAAAATTCCTAAATGAAAATAAATAAAATTAAATCAAATGCAAAGCTGAATTTAGCACTAAATATTACTGGAAAAAAAAAAGTTTTACATAAAATTGAAAGCATAATTGATTTTATAGATTTACATGATGTTATTTCAATAAATCAACATAATGGAAAAAAACATCATATTTCTTTTTATGGAAAGTTTTCTAAAAATATTGGAAAAAAAAATACTATTCAAAAATTATTTCAAATATTAGATAAAGAAAATTTATTAAAGAATAAAAAATTTAAAGTTAAAATTAAAAAATTAATTCCCCAAGAAGCTGGGTTGGGTGGGGGATCGATGAATGCAGCTAGTGTGTTTAATTATTTGATAAAAAAAAAAATTATTAACCCTAATCATAAAAAAATTCGAAGTATCTGTGACTTGGTTGGTTCTGATGTTGTTTTAGGAACCATTTCATCCAGCTGTGTGTTGTCATCAGATGGTAGAATTAAAAAAATTTATGATGCTCCAAAATATTATTCAACTTTAGTAAAGCCTGATTTTGGGTGCTCAACTAAAAAAATATACTCTGCTGTTCAAAAGTATACAAAACCAAAATATAACAAACCTAAAAAAAACATGTTTGAAGTAAAATATTTGATTGATCAACAAAATGCCCTTGAAACAATAGCACTCAAAAAATATCCAAAACTTAAAAAAATAAAGTTGTTCTTAGAAAGTAAAAATAATCCATTATTTGTAAGAATGACTGGTTCAGGATCAACAATTGTTGCCTATTATAATTCATTAAAGAGTTGTAAATTGGCAAAAGCTAAATTTAAAAGAAAATATAAAAATTATTGGTGTGTTACAGCAAAAACTATATGAATTTTATATTTTTATGTTATAGGAAGCTAGTATTGGGGCGTAGCCAAGCGGTAAGGCACGGGTTTTTGGTACCTGCATCCTAGGTTCGAATCCTAGCGCCCCAGCCATTTATGAAAAATTTTTTAAATAAATTTTTTTCCCAATCAAAAAATCTTGATTATATCAGTCAAAATTTAAAACAAATTACTTTAACAACACCTGCAAATAAAATTTTTGAAGCAATTAATAATTTTTCAGAAAAAAGTGAAATCAGATATGTGGGTGGGTGTGTAAGAAAAGTGATAAAAAAAGAAAATGTTGATGATATTGACCTAGCAACAAATTTAACGCCTCTAGAAGTTTGTGAGGCTCTTAAAAATAAACAAATAAGTTATTACGAAACAGGAATTAAACATGGAACTATAACTGCAATAATCGACGAATATAAATATGAAATTACTTCTTTAAGGAAGGACGTCTCAACTGATGGAAGACATGCTGAAGTAGAATTCTCTTTAGATTGGAAGGAAGATGCCTCTAGAAGAGATTTTACTATCAATTCAATTTATGCAGATGGCGATGGGAATTTATTTGATCCATTTAACGGTAAAAAAGATTTGGAGGAGGGTAATATTAATTTTATTGGTAATGCGGAAAAAAGAATTCAAGAGGATTATTTGCGAATTTTAAGGTATTTAAGATTTTATTTAAATTACTCAAATCATAAGCACCAGCCAGAAATAATAAAACATATAAAAAAAAATATTGACGGAATTTCAAATATATCATCTGAAAGATTAATCGATGAACTAAAAAAAATAACGAGTTCAAATGGATTTTTAAAACTGCTTAAAGATAAAGAAAGTTTAGAACTAATAGAAATAATTTTTCCTCAATTAAAGAATATTAATAATTTTAAAAAACAAAATTCTTATGCTGCAGAGAATTTTTTTAAAATTGATTTTATATTCTTAATTGCACTTTTAGTGATCGATGGGACTGATAATGCTGATTATTTTCTTTATAAATTTAAAATATCTAACAAAGATAAGAAAAGACTAAAATTGATGGATCTTTTTTATAGAGAAAAAGTAACTCTAAACAATTTTACAGAGAAAAATTTGAATAAATTTTTTTATTTTAATGGGAGACAGGCTGTAATAGATATAATTAATTTTAAAATTTTTACCTCAAACAAAGTAGAGAAAAAACTAATCAAACTATTAGATAATTATAAAAAGAAGGTAATTCCAACTTTGCCAATAGGGGCTGATCTACTAATGTCTAAATTTCAAATTCCTGAGGGTAAAACTTTAGGTAATAAATTAAAAAAAATAGAAGAAACTTGGGTTCAAAACGGATTTGAAATTTCAGATAAGCAAGTACAGCAAATAGTTAAAAGTTAAATATATTTAACGTCTTTAATTTCAAAATTTTTTACACCAGAGGGCGTATTTATTTCAACTAAATCACTTTTATTTTTTCCAATCAAACCTTTACCAATTGGTGATTGAAAGAAAATTAGTTTTTGTTTTAAATCCGCCTCATCTCTTCCAACAATTTTATAATTAATTTTTTCACCAGTATCTAAATCTTCTAAATAAACTGTAGATCCAAAAATTACTTTTCCTTCATTATTTAGTTTTGTAACATCAATAACATTTGCTCTTGCAATAATGTCGTTAATTTCGGTTATTCTTCCTTCGTTATGAGATTGCTCTTCTTTAGCTGCATGATATTCAGCATTTTCTTTAAGGTCTCCATGGGATCTTGCTTCAGCAATTGCAGCTACTATTTCAGGTCTTTTTTTTTCTTTTAAAAAAGCTAATTCTTCCTTTAGTTTATTTAGTCCGTTTAATGTTATTGGCTCTTTATCCATTTTTTATTTCCATTTTGCAATCGGAGGTAATGACATCAAAATTCCTTCAACATTACCACCAGTTTGTAGGCCAAATTTTGTTCCTCTATCATAGAGCAAATTAAATTCTGCGTATTGACCTCTTTTAATATACTGAAACTCTTTATCTTTTAAAGTCCATTTTCTTTTTATTTTTTTTTCAATTATTTCATTAAATAGTATTTGAAATGTAACACCAACATCTCTTACAAATTTAAAGTCATTTTCAAAATTATCATTTTTATAGTCAAAAAAGATTCCACCTATACCTCTTGCTTCTTTTCTATGAGGTAGATAAAAATATTCATCACACCACTTTTTATATTTTTTATAATAATTTTTATTATGTCTATCGCACATTGCTTTTAATATTTTGTGAAAATTTTTCTTCTCTTTTTCATCTTTTATTGCTGGGGTTACATCCATACCTCCACCAAACCAATTCTTTGTTGTACAAATAAATCTGGTATTAAAATGCATTGCAGGAATATGGGGATTATGCATGTGCATAACTATTGATATTCCTGATGCCCAAAATCTAGGATCTTTACTTGCGCCCGGTATATTCTTTTGAAATTGCTTAGGAAATTTTCCATAAACTTTTGAAAAATTTACTCCTACTTTTTCAAAAATTTTTCCATTTTTAAGAATTCTATATTCACCACCCCCCTCATCTTTTTTACTGCTTCTTTTCCAAGAAGTTGATTGAAAATTTAATTTATTTTTTTCAATTTTTAAAATGTCTTCACATATTGCATTTTGTAATAGCTTAAACCAATTACTTGCTAAGTCTTTTTTGATTGAAATATCCATCTTATATTAATTCTATTTGACGCAAACTTTCTGCCAAAATAATGGCAACAGACGATGCAATATTAAGAGATCTTACTTGGTTATTCATTGGTATTTTTAAACGATTTTTAATTATTTTATGAACCTTTTCGGGTACCCCAGCACTTTCTCTTCCAAACAAAATAGTATCATCAGGCTTAAATTTAAATTTAGTATAATTTATTGAACCCTTAGTTGTCATCAATACGATTCTCTGTTTTTTCTTTGCCTCAAAAAATTTTTCCGAACTTTGATAAAACTCTATTTGACTATAGTCCATATAGTCCATAACCACTCTTTTAAAACGTTTGTCTGATAATAGAAAGCCACATGGTTCAATTATTTCTAATTTAGCACCCAAACAAGCACAGGTTCTTATGATTGCAGCAGTATTCTGAGGTATATCAGGCTCATACAAAGCTATTTTAGGTCCTAAAATTGTTGAATTCTGTGTCATTCTTTCAGTAGTAAAATAATTATTTTATATTATATGAATTCGTATATTAACTATTTTAAATCAAAAAGAGATAATAATAAAAGCTACTAAAAGTGTCTGAAAAAAAAACAAAAAGAAGAGATTTTTTATTTACAGCTACCACAGCTGTAGGAGCTGTTGGTGCAGCTGCAGTAGTGTGGCCAATGATAGATCAAATGAATCCAGATGCTTCTGTTAAAGCATTAGCTAGCACAGAAGTTGATGTAAGCGCATTAACACCAGGAAATACATTAACTGTTTTGTGGAGAGGTAAACCTGTTTTTATAAGAAGAAGAACTCAAGAAGAAATTGATGAAGCAAGAAAAGTGAACATGGAGGATTTGATTCATCCTGAGAAAGATGAGGATAGAGCTAAAAATCCTGAGTGGCTTGTAATGTTAGGGGTTTGCACACATTTAGGATGTGTACCCTTAAATGACAAAGGCGATTACAATGGATGGTTTTGCCCATGTCACGGATCTCACTATGATACATCTGGAAGAATAAGAAAAGGGCCAGCTCCGTTAAATATGGAAGTACCTAAATACGAATTCGTTAACGCTAATACAATTAAGATTGGATAAACCAAACACTAATGAGTGACCACGATTACAGACCAAAATCAAAAGTAGGACAATGGTTTAATGATCGATTACCACTTTTAACTCTAGCAAATCATTTAACAGATTATCCAACTCCTAAAAATTTAAACTATTGGTGGACATTTGGTGGAATTTTAACTTTTTGTTTAATCACTCAAATTGTAACAGGATTAACTCTTGCAATGCATTATATTGCTCATGCTGATATGGCTTTTGAAAGTGTAGAGCACATCATGCGTGATGTTAACTATGGATGGTTAATTAGATATATTCATGCAAACGGCGCTTCAATGTTTTTCCTAGCAGTGTATATTCACATATTTAGATCATTATTCTACGGTTCTTATAAATCTCCAAGAGAAATAATATGGATTTTAGGAATTATAATTTATTTATTAATGATGGCTGCAGCCTTTATGGGTTATGTGTTGCCATGGGGTCAAATGAGTTTTTGGGGAGCAACAGTTATTACAAATTTATTTAGCGCTATTCCTCTCGTAGGAGAGGGAATAGTTACTTGGTTATGGGGCGGTTATTCAGTTGACAACCCTACGTTAACTAGATTTTTTACTTTGCATTATTTAATTCCATTTTTAATTTTAGGATTAGTTGTTTTACATATATGGGCTTTGCATGTTCCTGGTAACAACAATCCAGTTGGAATAGATATAAAAAAACCATCTAAAGACACTGTACCTTTCCATCCTTACATTGTAATTAAAGATGGTTTTGCTTTATTAATGTTCATGATTGTGTTTGCTTTCTTTGTATTCTATGCACCAAATATTTTAGGACATGCAGATAATTATATAGAGGCCAACCCAATGGTAACACCTGCACACATTGTTCCTGAATGGTATCTTTTACCTTTTTATGCAATATTAAGATCAGTTCCTGATAAATTGCTAGGAGTTGTGGCCATGTTATCTGCAATATTAATCTTAGCAGTTTTGCCTTGGTTAGATACCTCAAAAATAAGATCAGCAGTATTTAGACCTTTATATAAACAATTTTACTGGATACTAGTTGCAGATGTTTTGATACTTGGTTATGTGGGTGCGATGCCAGCTGAAGGACTTTACTTGTTGATAGCACGAGTTGCTACCGCGTATTACTTTTTACATTTTTTAGTTATTCTTCCTGTTTTAGGGTTTAAAGAAAAAACTTTACCAGTACCTCTAAGTATTACCGAACCTGTTCTCGGTGGTTCACCAAATTTAGCTGCCGCCAGAAATAAAGAAAGTAAAATAGAATAAGGTGAAAAATTTATTTAAATTATTTTCTATAATAATCATAATTATTGCTTCAAATTCATATTCTTTTGCTGCTGAAAAAGTAAAATATCTAAAAACTGATTGGAGTTTTAAGGGTCTATTTGGAAAATTTGATAGAGCTTCTCTTCAAAGAGGTTATCAAGTTTATACTGAAGTATGTGCTTCATGTCATTCGATGAAGTATTTAAGTTATAGAAATTTATCAGAGCCAGGTGGGCCAGAATTCTCTGAAGCTCAAGCCAAAGCTATAGCGGCTTCATTTGAAGTAACTGATGGTCCAAATTCTGATGGTGAAATGTTTACAAGGCCAGGTAAATTATCTGATAAATTTGTTATGCCGTACGATAATGTAAAAGCAGCTCAAGCTGCAAATGGAGGTGCGTATCCTCCTGACATGTCTGTTTTGGTAAAAGCAAGAGGAGGTGGTGTTGACTATATCTATTCCTTATTGCAAGGATATGAAGAAGCTCCTAGCAACATATCTTTAGATGATGGAGTTTATTACAACAAATATATGTATGGTAATAAAATTAGAATGGCTGCTCCATTATTAGACGGATTAGTAGAGTATGGTGACGGAACTAATGCTACTGTTGAACAGATGTCAAAAGATGTAACGACCTTCTTAATGTGGTCTGCTGAACCTCATTTAGAATCTCGACATCAGATGGGCTTTAAAGCGATTGTCTATTTAATTATTCTAACAATTCTCGTTTACTTTAGTATGAAAAAAATTTGGTCACGTGTTGAATCTGAAGTTTAATACGTCACCATCTTTCACAATATAGTCTTTACCTTCTAATCTCATTTTTCCTTTAGCCTTAGAATTTACCCATCCATCATTGGCTAAGAAATCTTCATAAGATATAGTTTCGGCTCTAATAAAACCTTTTTCAAAATCAGTATGAATTTCTCCAGCAGCTTTAGGAGCAGTACAATTTTTTTGTATAGTCCAAGCCCTTGTTTCTTCAGGTCCAGAAGTAAAATACGTATCAAGTTCTAATATTTTATAGCCCTTTTGAATTAACATACTTAGACCTGTATCTTTTAAACCAATCATATCCATATAATTTTTTTTTTCATCTTCTGCCAATTCATTTATTTGGTTTTCTATGTCTGCAGAAACAATCAGAGTGTTATCTTTTCCAAATTTTTCAATAAAGTTTTTAGTATATTTATTTCCACCTTGGACACTTTGTTCATCTACATTGCAAACAAAAATCTTTGGTTTTATTGATAAAAGACCACTTTGATTAAGTTGTTTGGTATCAAATTGAGATTTTAATATTGATATATCTTTATCATTATTAATACAGTCTAATGCAATCTCTAAAATCTTTATCTGATCTTCTTCTACATTTTTTTTATTATTTTTTTCAAGTCTTTTTTGAATAGATTCTAGGTCAGCTAGCATCATCTCAGTTTCAATGATCTCAAGATCTCTTATTGGGTCAACATCAGGATTAACATTTTGAATATCGTCTGAGTCAAAGCATCTAATCATATGAATAACCGCATCAACTTCTCTTATGTGGGACAGGAATTTATTGCCTAATCCTTCACCATTAGATGCACCTTTGACAAGACCAGCTATGTCAACAAATGAAATAGTTGTGCTAATAGTTTTTTTTGATTTTGAAACTTCTGATAATTTATTCAATCTTTGATCTGGAACAGGCACTACTCCCACATTGGGATCTATGGTACAAAATGGAAAATTCGCAGCTTGAGCTTTGCTTGAGTTTGTAAGAGCATTGAAGAGTGTAGATTTACCCACATTAGGCAAACCAACAATTCCACATTTAAAACTCATAATTTTTTATTCACGGTACTAGAAAATAAATCTAATTTTTTATCAATAAGTATTGAAATAGAATCTGTAATGCTATTTGTAATTTTTTCCAATCCAATCATTTCATCCTCATCAAAATTTTGAAGAACAAAATCACTTACTTCCATTTTATCTTTTGGTTTACCAATTCCTATTCGAACTCTTGAATAATCTTTACCAATAAATTTATCTATTGATGCAATTCCATTATGTCCTGCATCAGATCCTCCAAATTTTGCTTTTATCTTTCCAAATTCTACATCTAGATCGTCATGAAAAACGATAACATCCTCAGCATCTATTTTGAAATATTCAATTAATTCTCTAATACAAATTCCAGAATTATTCATAAAAGTTAAAGGTTTAATAGCGTAAACTTTTTGATCTCCTACATTACCAGTCGTAAGAAGTCCTTTGAATTTTGGTTTTTGTTTTGAGAGTCCAAATTTTTTATTTATTGCATCTATAATTTTGAAACCAATATTGTGTCTATTGTTTTCACTGTCTGGAGTTGGATTTCCTAATCCTACAAGTAGAAGCATAAAATATTAATAATGGAGAATAAAATTCAATTTTAATTAACTTATTTTTTTTCTTCAGCAGGTTTTTTATCTTCACCTTCTTTTTTATCACCCTCAGCTGCTGGTTTGTCTCCACCTTCAGCTGCCGCCGCTTCTGCTCCTTCAGCACCCTCTCCCTCAGCTGCCTCAGCTTCTGCAGGTTTTTCAGGTTCTTTCATAACAGTCGGAGCTGCTAGAGTTGCGATTACGAAATCTCTTCCTTGAATAGTAGGAGTAACGTCATTATCAAGATTTATTGAAGAAATTTTAAAACTCTCTCCAATATCAACTCCATCCAGATCTATAACAAGATTTTCAGGAATCTTTTCGCTCGGACACTTTAGTTCAACTTTTCTTCTTACTATGTTTAAAACTCCACCTCTTTTTAACCCAGGAGATTTTTCATGATTTAAAAATTTCACTGGCACTTCTATTCTGACTTTTATCCCTGCTACTATTCTTAAAAAATCTACATGAATTGGTTCGTCTGAAATAATGTCGTATTTTATTTCTCTTGGAAGAGCTTTTTGAGGCTTACCATCAACATTCAAAGTTATGATACTTGATAAAAAATTTTCTTTTTCAATAAGTGATTTGAGTACTTTTTTAGATATAGAAATCTTTTCATTTTGAGCTTCGCCACCATAAATTATCGCAGGGACATTACCGTTATCTCTAAGTGAATTAAGTTCACCTTTAGTTTTTGTATTTCTGATGTTGGCGTTTAATGAATTCATAAAAACAAGGGTTTTTAGCTTAAGTTACTTAATAACTCAAGGTATTTATTTGAATAAATCTGATACTGAAGTTGAATTAGATATTCTTTTAATCGCTTCACCCATAAGGCTAGAAATTGACAGAACCTCAATGTTTTTAGCACCTTTAACTCTATTCATGTTGTCAATTGTATCAGTTATTACCAAATTTTTAATTACGGATTTTTTAATTTTTTTTACAGCTTCTCCGCTAAGTACACCGTGAGTAATATAGACATAAACTTCTTTAGCACCTCTATCTTTAAGTGCTTTAGCTGCATTTACAATTGTTCCACCTGAATCAATTATATCATCAACAATAATACAAGTTTTTCCTTTTACATCTCCAACAATATTCATTACTTGTGATTGACCTGGCTTTGGTCTTCTTTTATCTACGATAGCTAATCCGACATTTAAAATTTTTCCTAGTGCTCTGGCTCTCTCAGTACCACCTACGTCTGGAGCTACACAAATAAGATTTTTACTTTTTATCTTTTTTTTTACATGTCTTGCAAATATTGGCGTTGCAAACAAGTTATCCACTGGAATATCAAAAAATCCTTGAATTTGTCCTGCATGCAAATCAACAGTAACAACTCTATCTGCTCCTGCTTTAGTAATTAGATTTGAGACAAGTTTTGCTGATATTGATGTTCTTGGTGCAACTTTTCTATCTTGTCTAGCATAACCAAAGTAAGGGATAACAGCAGTAATATTTTTTGCTGATGATCTCTTAAGTGCATCAATACACAACAAAAGCTCCATTAAATTATCATTTGCAGGCGATGAAATAGATTGAATTAAAAAAATACTATTCCCTCTAATATTTTCATTAATTTCTACATAGATTTCCCCATCAGAAAAATTTCTAATGCTAGAATTGACTAATTTAGATTTTAAAAATTTAGCAATATTCTTGCTTAATGGTTTATTGCTATTTCCGGATAATAATTTCATCAAAAAAGACTAATTAAGCATAATTATTGAAATATTTCTACCATAATCATCATGATTTAGTCTTAACGCTCTTCTCGCACTAAAAAAATTATTTTTAACATCAAATGTATCAATATTTATAGACTCAATATTTTTTATTTTATTCTTTAAAAGACATGATTTTACATATTTAGGTAAATCAAAATAAAGCTTTTTGTACTTAATTTTAAAAAATTTGTTATTTTTTTTATCCTTTTTAATAAATTTTCTTTTAAAATCTTCTTTGACTTCATAATTTTTAGCTGAAATAGCAGGTCCGATAGCTGCAGTAATATTTTTAGGATTAGATCCTTTTTTGATCATAAATTGGATTACCTTGCCAATTATATCCTTGTATGCACCCTTCCACCCAGCATGAATTGCTGCCACTAATTTTGTTCTTTCATCAAAGATTAAAATCGGCACACAGTCAGCAGTTAATACACCAATTGGTATGTTTTTTTGGTTTGTAATTATTGCGTCTGCTTTTGGTTTTGATTTAAATGTATTTTTTTTATTAATATAAACAAACTTATTACTATGTATTTGATGAAGTAAAAAAATTCTGTTAGCAGTGCTTTTTATTTTTTTTTTAACTATTTGTAAATTTTTTTTAACATCTGACGGATTATCTTTAGAACCAGCACCACAGTTTAAACTTTTATAAATTTTTTTTGATTTTCCACCAATTTTATTAAAAAAACCATGTTTAATTGTTTTAATTTTTGAGAGTTTTTTTGATTTTATCAATTTTGAAAACCTGTTTTAAAATTATTTTTCTTATTTTTTACAAGCATGACTTTGAACAACTCACCCATTTGCTTTTCATCTATCAAACGTTTTACCCGATAAAATAAATCTGCTTTTTTAGAAAATGCTATATTTTTGCTGATTATTTCTGCTCTTTGAAGAATACCCATATTTGTTAAAAATTTTTTTTGATTTGTAAAAATTGAATTAATTTCTTTAAACTGATTTACAAATTTCTCAAAAGAATGAAAGTTAATATTGTAAGTAATATCAGACTCTCCAATATTATCTAAAATGTTCGAATATTTATGATTATTTACAGCCTGAAGAGTCTCATGCATTTTGCTGTCTGCATAACCATAATCAATAATCAACATTCCTCCATCATTTTTTTGTATTAAATCACAAATAGTTCTTAAATATTTAAATGTATCTGGTGAATATTCAATTATGTTTTGATTTTTTGATATTTCGTAATTTAATTGTTTTTCAATTTTTTCTATATCAATTTTTTCTTCTTTAAACTCAGCTTTTTTTGGATCATTCAAATTCACGAATCTTTCAAACCAACCATCTTTTTTTCTAAAAAATTGTTTGATTGGTATGGCATCAAAGAATTCATTAGCTAAAAAGATTGTAGGGTTTGAATTTATTTTTTCAATGTCTTTTAACCATGAAAATTTTTTAGAATTTAAATTCTTTTTTTGCTCTTTAATTAAAAAATTACTTTTCTCATGTATTATAAAATTACATGCATTGTAACATTCAGGAAAATTCAACAGAGTCTCATCTAATACTTTCATCATTTCACCATTACCAGCTCCCAGTTCTAGCAAATTAAATTTTTTTGGAGAACCTATACTTTTCCAAAAAGTAATTGTCCAAATTGCAATTATTTCTGAAAATAATCTTGTGATATTAGGAGCAGTAATAAAGTCTCCATCTTCACCAAAAGGATTCTTTTTCATATAATAACCTTTATCCTTATCGTAAAGAGCTAAATTTATAAATTGATCTAATGGTAAATTATTTGTCTTAGCGAGCTTCATGTTTAAAATAAAATAAAAGTACTCCTGATAATATAAATATTAAACTTATAACTTGCCCCATAGATAAATTTAAAAATATATAACCAAGCTGCTCATCTGGAATTCTGTAAAATTCAACAAAAAATCTGAAGATTGAATAAAAAATTAAAAATAATCCAGAAATTACTCCAGGTTTGTTTGAAAATTTATTCCTAAAATAAATCAATATTAAAAATAGACATACGCCCTCTAATAGTGCTTCATATAATTGTGAGGGATGCCTAGGAAGATTATCTATCTGAATAAATGTTACTGCCCAGGGTACATTAGTTGTCGTTCCATATAATTCTGAATTTATAAAGTTTGCTATCCGCCCAAAAAATATTCCAATCGGAGCTACTAAAGACACAATATCCAAATAAAGAAATGCGTCCTCATTATTTCTTTTTGCAAAAATTATACTTGCTAAAATAATTCCAATTAAACCACCATGAAAAGACATGCCACCTTGCCAAATTTTAAATATATCTAATGGATTATTTACAAAAAAACTTAAATTATAAATAAAAACATAACCAAGCCTACCTCCTAAAATTATACCTATGATTAAATAAGTTAAATAATCATCAAAATTATTTTTAATTTCTATTTTTTGGATAAATAATTTTTTAGCAATAACCCAGCCAGATAAAATACCTACTATATAAGCTAGTGAATACCATCTGATTTCTAAAGAAAATATTTCTAAAGCAACTGGGTCAAAATTATTAATGAACATTTTTAATAATACTTATAATGTATATCTCAAATATGAAAAATTCTAAATTTATAATTGATAAGTTTGCTAAATTAATAGAGCAGGGCTTAATTTCATCAAAAGATTTAACTACTGAACTTTTAAATATTTTAAAATCAAAAAGAGATGAGTTTGCTTTCAAAATGAAACTTACCAGTAAAGATGAATTTGAAATACTTTTAAAGAGAGTTGAAAATTTAGAAAATAAGATTGTAAAATTAAAAAAAAGAAAAAAAATTAGATCGGTAAAAAAATCTTAACTCTTAAACCATCTAATTTTGATTTTTCTAATACAATATTTCCGCCATGTGATTTAATAATATCTGAGGCAATAGATAATCCGAGTCCTACACTTGATTTTGAATCTGTTCTACCTTTATCTATTTTATAAAATGGTTTGAATACATTCTCATGTTCTATTTTAGGAATTCCAGGACCATCATCATCAATATTTATAAATAAGTTTGTATTTTTTTTATTTAAACTAATTTCAACTTTATTTGCATATTTTAAAGCATTATCAATCAAGTTATTGATACACCTATTAATTAAGTTCTTTCTGCCATTTAAATATATTCTTGGTACTAAATTTTGTTTAATTTTTTTACTATTATATCTATTAATAATCTCAGCAATTGTCTCAGATAAATTAAACATTTCATCTTTTTCAACATAAGATGAGCTTGTAAATTGAAGATATTCATTAAGCATTTTTTCCATTTCATTAATGTCTTCAGTTAATTTAATTACTGAATCTTTGTCCTTAATAAAAGCAGTTTGTAGTTTCATTCTAGTTAATGGAGTTCTTAAATCATGGCTAATTCCAGATAACATTTCTGTTCTTTGTTTGAGATGTCTTTCAATTCTTTTTCTCATTTTATCAAATTCATGCCCTGCTTGTCTTATTTCAAGTGCACCTGAGGGCTTAAATTCTTCTATTTCTTCTCCTTTGCCAAATCTTTCTGCAGCACGAGCTAAATTAGTAATTGGTCGAGTTTGATTTTTAAGAAATATTAAAGAAATAATAATCATTATTATAGCTGGTACAGTAATCCAGAGAGCAAATATTCTAGCAGATGTGCTTGTTACTCTATCTTTAGGTACTAAAAATCTAAAATATCCATCTTCATATTTAATTCTTAAATCAATTAATTCTTTATAGTTTGTAGTATCGAACCAAAAGTATTCTGTAGAAAATTTTGATTTTAATTCCCTTCTTAAAGTACGATCAATAGGGCTGAACCATCTCTCTTTAAACTGATACTTAAATTTTTGATTTTTATTGAGTTCTATATTTAAATCTAAAAATAGAGAAAAAAGATTAGTAATTTCTTCCTTATTATTTTCTTCACTATCGTAAGCTTCAATAAATGTACTAATTTCGTTTACTAATGTTCTGGTCATTCCTTTATTTGTTTTTATCCAGAGACTGTCAAAAAATACGATAGTAATAATTAATTGAAGGGTAATCACAGGTACCGCAACAATTAAAAGAGCTCTGTAGAATAATCTTTTTGGTAGAATTTTTTTTAAATAATTACTCAATCCAGAGAACATATCCTGTACCTCTTATTGTTTGTAAAAATTTAGGATTTTTTGGATCAATTTCAATTTTTTTTCTTAAACGTGTTACAATTACATCTACAGATCTTTCTTTATCTAAATTAATCAATTGACCAATATCTTCTCTTGAAAAAGTTTTACCTGGATTATTGATCATTTTTTCTAAAATTACCTTTTCGGTATTGTTGATTTTAAATTCTTTACTGTTTTTAAAAATTAATAGTTTATTTAGGTCTATTTTTACTTTCTCAAATTCGATAACTCTTATCTGTTCAGTTTTAATAGTTTTATTTAGTATATTTTGAATTCTTAAAATTAGTTCCTTTGGTTCAAATGGTTTGGGAAGATAATCATCAGCCCCAACTTCAAGGCCTTTAATTCTCTCAGTTGGTTCTCCTTTTGCAGTCAAAAGTATTATTGGTGTTTTTAATTTTTTCTTATTATCTTCAATGAATTCTAGACCACTTTTTCCTGGCATCATTATATCCAGGACTATTAAATCAAATTCTATTATTTTAATTTTTTCCGAAGCATTTTCAGCACTGTCAGCTGTTGTGACTAAATATTGGTTTTCATTTAGGTATTGTTTAACGAGTGACCTTATTCCTTCGTCATCATCAACAACAAGAATATGAGCTGTAAATTTATCCATTTATAATTTTACTAATTACATTATCAAAATTAATTACTTCCTCAGAACTAGAATTTAAAAGTGCATTATAAATTCTTTTTTTTTGTAAATTGAAGATTTCATTAAAAATTTTTTCCCCCTTATCGTTGAGATAAATATGCTTAATCCTTGTGTCCTGATCATCCTTTTTAAAGACGACTATTTCAAGTTTAATTAAATCTTTTAAAACTCGGTTTAAGCTTTGTTTTGTCACTTTTAATCTCTTTAGCAGTTCAGAAATTGAAATTCCTTCATACATTGATAGTAAATGGATTACTTTATGATGTGCTAAACCGATTGAATATCTATCCAATATTTTTTTTGAGTCAGAAAAGGTTTCTCTATAGCTTACGAATAGTTTTTCAATTAGGTCTTTAAGCTGTTCATCTTTCAAATATAAAAGTTCTTTCATAATAGGTAAGTTATATTGACATATTAAAGATACAAAGATATTTTTCAGTTATAAATTAAAAAAATTTTCAATCATGATACCTTACGACAAGAGATCTGGAAAAATATGGTACAACAACGAATTAGTTGATTGGGCTGACGTTAAACTTCATGTTTTAAGCCATGGAATGCACTATGCAAGTTGCGTATTTGAGGGAGAAAGAGTTTATGATGGCTCAATATTTAAATTGGAAGAGCATACTGCTAGATTTTTTTATTCAGCAAGAAGAATGGGTTTTGAAATTCCATATTCTGAAGAGGAAATAAATAATGCTTCAAATAAAATTATTGCAACACAAAAAGTAGAAAATGGATATGTAAGACCTGTTGCTTGGAGAGGCAGTGAAATGATGGCTATTTCTGCTCAACAAACAAAAATTCATGTTGCTATAGCAACCTGGGAGTGGGGATCTTATTTCGATCCAAAACTTAAAGTTGAAGGTATTAGATTAAATATATCAAACTGGAGAAGACCTGCGCCCAATACAATACCATGGGATACAAAAGCATCAGGACTTTACATGATTTGTACTCTTTCAAAACACGAAGCAGAAAAACAAGGATATACCGATTCTTTAATGCTTGATCATGAAGGCAATATTGCAGAGGCAACTGGAGCAAACATTTTTTTCAAAGATAAAAGCGGTGAAATTCATACACCTATACCAGATTCTTTTTTAGATGGTATTACAAGAAGAACTGTAATCGGAATTGCAAAATCAAAAAATATTAAAGTTCATGAAAGAAAAATAAGTCCAACCGAACTATCGAATTTTGTTGGATGTTTTCTTACAGGTACTGCAGCAGAAGTTACTCCTGTTTCTTGTATTGCCGAAAATCAATTTAAAGTTTGTGAAACTATACTTGATTTAAATGAAAGCTATCAGACATTGGTAAGAAAGAAAAAAGCAGCTTAATCTTTACTATCCTCTGATATTGCATGATCGATACCTTTACGCATATAGTCGTAACCAGTAAAAAGAGTTAAAGCAGCAGACAACCACAAAAGAATTATTCCTATTGTCTGAGCATTATAGTCTTGAAAATTAAT
Source organism: uncultured Pelagibacteraceae bacterium (assembly GCA_902589455.1). Lineage (GTDB taxonomy): Bacteria > Pseudomonadota > Alphaproteobacteria > Pelagibacterales > Pelagibacteraceae > Pelagibacter. The sequence goes on from CACISX010000002.1 coordinate 227,323, forward strand.
TATTTTGTTTCCCGTATCTCCAGATAGTAAGAGTGCAATCGAGAACATTTGTAATACCGTTTTAAGTTTGGCAAGATTTGATACTGGAAGTTTTATTTTTCCCTTTGCTAAAAATTCTCTTAAACCTGAAATTAAAATTTCTCTAGTAAGTATTATTATTGCTGCAATTACTTCATAATTTCTGATCGTTCCATCCATAACTAGAAGTATTAATGCTGTTGCAACAATAATTTTATCCGCTATAGGATCTAACAATTCACCCAGTTTTGACTCTACTCCAAACATTCTAGCCAACATACCATCCAAGAAGTCTGTAAATGATGCAATAATAAATAATATTAAAGCAGTTAGATCACCATAAAATCCTGGAAGATAAAAAGCTAAAACGAAAAAGGGAACAATTATTATTCGCCCTATCGTTAATATGTTTGGAATTTTTTTTAGCATAATTATTCGTGAAAAAAGTTATATATCTTTTTGGCCACTTTTTCTTCAACACCTTCTACAGATTTTATTTCATCCAAACTAGCAGACTCAACTGATCTTGCAGATCCAAAATGGTTTAATAAAGCCCTTTTTCTTATAGCTCCTATGCCTTCTATTTGGTCTAATAAAGATTTGCTAATACCTTTTTTCCTCTTTGCTCTGTGAGCGCTTATGGCAAACCTATGTGATTCATCTCTAATCCTTTGAAGAAAAAATAGGGTAGGGTCGTTTCTCGTAAATTTATATTCTTTGCCATTGTGAAAAAAAGTTTCATTTCCACTATTTCTAAATTTACCTTTTGCTATTGCAATAATTGGAATATCGTGAAGTCCTAATTCATTAAGGCTCTCTCTCGCAACTGAATATTGACCTTTTCCTCCATCTACTAGAACTAAATCAGGAAAAGTAAGAAAGTTGTCTTTTTCTTGAACCGCCCTTTTGAACCTTCTATTCAACACCTCTTTCATCATTCCATAGTCGTCTTGCTCATTTTTTTTATGTTTAATATTAAATTTTCTATATCTTTTTTTAATAAATCCTTCATCACCATATGCTATTAAAGCCCCAACACTATTGGTACCTTGAATATGGCTATTATCGTAAACCTCAATTAAATTTATATTGGTTTCTAAATTAAATTTTTGAGCTACTGCATCGAATAATTCTTTATTATTCTGACTTTCATAAAGTTTTCTATTAAGACTATCTTTTGCATTTTTGATTGCTTGATTAATTACTTTTAGTTTTGATCCTTTTTTTGCAACTGAAATATTTATCTGTTTACCTTCTTTTTGTGTCAGTGTTTTTTCAATTAATGTTTTTTCTTTTATTTCTTCTGAAAGAATAACTGATGAAGGAACACTTTTATTTTCATAAAATTGAGAAACAAATGAATTTAGGATTTCACTAAATTTTTCATCTGGATCATGTTTTGGGAAAAAAGCTTGATTACCCCAATTTTGTTTTGATCTATAAAAAAATACTTGTATACAAGTTTTTCCAGATTCTTTGTATCCAGCAATAACATCTGCCTCAACTAAATTTGCCTCATTAATTCTTTGAGAGGATTGAATTATATTTAGAGCCTTAATTCTATCTCTTAATATTACAGCTTTTTCAAAATCAAGATCTTCACTTGCTTTTTCCATCTGATTAGAAAGATTTTTTTGAATTTTTCTAGATTTACCTGAAACAAATTCAATAGCATCTTCTACTGTTTGATTATATTCCTCTTTTTTTACATAACCCACACAAGGTCCGGAACATCTTTTAATTTGATATAAAATACATGGTCTTTCTCTGTTTTTGAAAACGGTGTCATCACAAACTCTTAAATGAAAAATCTTTTGAATCATTTTGATTGTCCAATTAGCCGAACCAGCAGAAGCAAAAGGTCCAAAATAAAAACCTTCTTTTGTTTTTTTGCCTCTATGTCTTTTTATTTGAGGCCATTTGTCTTTATTACTAATAAATATAAATGGAAATGATTTATCATCACGTAATAGGATATTAAATTTTGGCTTATGCTTTTTAATTAAATTTGCTTCTAAAAGTAATGCTTCACTTTCATTTGATGTTGTTGTTATCTCTAATTTTTTTGTTTGAGATAACATTCGCTCAGTTCTGATTATATGATTTTTTTCTGAAACATAACTCTTTAATCTATTCGGTAAGTTTTTGGCTTTACCTACATAAAGAATTTCATTCTTTTGATTGAGCATTCTGTATACTCCTGGAAGTTTAGGTACTAGAGGTAGCTCTTTTTTAATTACTTCTTTTCCAATTTCAGAGCTTATCATGGCTTCTCTTTTTGGTAATTTGAATACCAACAGATGAACATTGTTTTAAGATTTCTAATTTTTCAATTTTTAACATAATTTTAGCAATTCTTTTGTCTTTAAATAACTCGTCAAAAACAGCTTCTGCTAAAGTTTCTAGGAAATTATAATGTTTCTTTTTTACAAGTTTCGTAATTAATTTTACTATAGTTCCATAATTAACAATAGATTTTATGTCTTTATCGCTTGAAGGTTTTTTATCTTCATAGTCTATTTCAAGACTAAATTTAACTTTCTGAGATTTTTCTTTTTCAAAATCGTAATAACCAAGTTTTAAATCTAAGATTAATTCATTAATTAGGATTTTTTTCTCATAATTAAATAGACTTTTATTTTTGTCTATTTTGACAATTTTCAAATTATTTTTTCTCATTCTTTACCCATCACATCTGGTGTTTGCCAGTTTAGATTTTGTCCGCTATCAATAGCTAAAACTTGACCGGTAATAGATATATTTTTAATAAAAAAGTCAACAGCATTACATATTTGTTCGACACCAACTTGTCTTTTTAAAGGGGTTGCCAAATATTGCTTTTTGAAATGTTTTTCAGATTGTCTTTGATTTTTTATAGTGGGGCCAGGTGCAATTGCGTTTACTCTTACATTTGGAGCCAAGCTCATAGCGCTAGTTTTTGTGAGAGTATAAAGACCTGTTTTGCTTACAGTATAAGAAAAAAAATATGGAGTTAATTTAAAAACTCTTTGATCTATAATATTAATAATATTGTTATTTCCTTTCCTTACATTTTTTGCAAATTCTTTAGATAATAATGCTGGTGTTCTTAAATTAGTTCTAAGATGTTGCCCCCAGCTATCTGTTGTAAAATTTTCTAATTTATCATTTTCAAATAAAGAGGCATTGTTAATTAAACAATCAAAATATTTAAGTTTAGATTTTGCAAATTTTACAATTTTATTTACATCATTTTCTTTACTTAAATCACCTTTGACCAAGTAAACTTTTGTACCTTTATTAGATAATTCTTTTTTTAATTTTTCTGCTTTTAATTTTGATTTGTTAAAATGGATTAAAATTTCTATATTTGGGCCAGATAATTTTCTTGCAATAGCGGCACCCATTCGAGTTGCTCCACCAGTAATAATTATTTTCCGTGCTTCCATTTTTTATCTCTTTTCTTTGTAACTTTACTACCTGGCATGCCCATGGTTGATCTACCTTTTGGATAAAGTTTATTTTTTACATCATACTGCCTTATTTTTGGATTTAATGTAATTTCTAATTCAGTGCTCTCTAATTTTCTTATTTCATCTCGTATTTTAGCAGCTTCCTCAAACTCTAGATTGGATGCCGCTTCTTTCATTTTTTTATCTAGTGCTTTTAGATGTTTTTTAAGATTTCCTCCTACATTTGATCCCTCGCTAATTTTAACGTAGTCTTTCTCATAAACACTTTCAAGAATATCACTAATTTCTTTTTTTACAGACTTTGCATCTATTTTGTTTTTCTTGTTGTAAGCTAATTGAATTTTTCTTCTTCTGTCAGTTTCTGCAATTGCTTTTTTTATACTTTTTGTTTCTTTGTCAGCATACAAAATTACTTTACCATCAACATTTCTTGCAGCCCTACCAATCGTTTGAATTAAAGAAGTTTCAGATCTCAAGAATCCCTCTTTGTCAGCATCTAAAATTCCAACTAATGCACATTCAGGAATATCTAATCCTTCTCTCAATAAGTTAATACCAACTAAAACATCAAATACACCCATTCTTAAATCTCGCATGATTTCAATTCTTTCAAGTGTATCAATATCTGAGTGGAGGTATCTTACTTTGATTCCATTCTCATGAAGATATTCAGTTAGATCCTCGGCCATTTTTTTAGTTAGTGTTGTTACTAATACTCTATAATTATTTTCTATAACCCGTTTACATTCATGCATTAAATCATCGACCTGATTTTTTGCTGAACGTATTTCTACAGGTGGATCTATTAAACCTGTTGGTCTTATAACTTGATCAATAAATTTACCTTTTGTTTGTTCTAGTTCCCATGGACCAGGCGTTGCAGAAACGAAAACAGTCTGAGTTCTCATTAAGTCCCATTCCTCAAATTTTAGTGGTCGATTATCCATACATGAAGGAAGTCTAAATCCATATTCTGCTAAGGTACTTTTTCTTGATCTATCTCCTTTATACATTCCATTAAGTTGAGGAACTGTAACGTGGCACTCATCTACAAATATCAAAGTATTATCAGGAAAGTATTCAAAAAGAGTAGGAGGGGGTTCGCCTGGTTTTCTTCCTGACAAAAATCTTGAATAGTTTTCAATACCAGCACATGAACCAGTTGCTTCAATCATTTCAAGATCAAATTTAGTTCTTTCTTCTAATCTTTGTGCTTCAAGTAATTTATTTTCAGCACGGTGTTTTTTTAAAGTTACTTCTAGTTCTTTTTTTATATTAATTACCGCTTGTTCAATTGTAGGCTTAGGAGTGATGTAGTGACTATTTGCATAAACTTTTACTAAACTTAACTCTCTAACTTTGTCACCTGTTAAAGGATCAAACTCTTCTATCTGTTCTAATTTATCTCCAAATAGACAAAGTCTCCAAGCTCTATCCTCTAAGTGTGATGGAAAAATTTCTAAGTATTCTCCTCTTGCTCTAAATGTTCCTCTATAAAAATTTTGATCATTACGTTTGTATTGAAGAGCAACTAAAGACTTAATTGTTTCTTCTCTATTATAATCATAATTTTTTTGGAGTGTTAAAGTCATTTTGCTATATGCTTCAACAGATCCAAGACCATAAATACAAGAAACGCTCGCAACAATTAATACATCATCTCTTTCTAAAAGAGATCTAGTCGCTGAGTGCCTCATTCTATCAATTTGTTCATTAATAGAGGCTTCTTTCTCGATATAGGTGTCTGATCTCGGCACATAAGCCTCAGGAGTATAATAGTCATAGTATGAAACGAAATATTCAACAGCATTGTCAGGAAAAAAGGTTTTCATTTCCCCATAAAGTTGAGCAGCAAGAGTTTTGTTTGGAGCTAAAATCAAGGCAGGTCTATTGGTAGCCTCAATAACTTTAGCCATGGTAAAAGTTTTTCCAGACCCCGTTACACCAAGTAAAACTTGGTTAAATTGATCTTTGTTAGCACCGTTTACTAATTTTTTTATGGCCTCAGGCTGATCTCCTGCAGGTTTAAAATCAGATTTAATTTTGAATTTTTTTCCACCCTCTAGTTTTCCACCAATTTTAGGATTTTTACTTTGAATATCTGTAATTAAATCTTGATAAGTATTTTCCATATATTAAACAACGTAGTAGAATTTATTTATATTTCAATGAGCATAATATCAGACAGTTTAAAGAAGATTAAACCATCACCTACCATTGCTGTTACTCAAAAAGCAAGAGAATTAAAAGCTGCTGGAAAAGATGTTATTGGACTTGGTGCAGGGGAACCAGATTTTGATACTCCAGATAATATTAAGCAAGCAGCTATAAAAGCCATTAATGATGGTGATACTAAATACACTGCTGTAGATGGCACTCCAGCATTGAAAAAAGCTATCGTAGAAAAATTTAAAAATGAAAATAATTTAGATTATACAACTGATCAAATTACCGTTGGCGCTGGCGGAAAGCATGTAATTTACAATGCAATGATGGCCACATTAAACGAAGGAGATGAAGTTATAGTACCCGCTCCTTATTGGGTGTCATATCCAGATATGGTTTTATTAGCAGGAGGAAAACCAGTGATAATGGCATGTGATGAAAAACAAGGTTTTAAAATTAACCCAACTGAGCTTGAGAAATTTATAACTCCAAAAACAAAATGGATAATTTTAAACTCTCCTTCAAACCCGACTGGTGCATGCTATTCAGAACAAGATATTAAAGCAATTGCTGTGATTTTAGAAAAACATTCTCATGTATATATATTAAGCGATGATATTTATGAGCATGTAACTTACGAGGGTTTTAAGTTCTTTACTATTGCACAAATAAAAAATTTAAAAGATAGGGTGCTTACAATGAACGGTGTTAGTAAAGCTTACTCAATGACAGGCTGGAGAATAGGGTATGCAGCTGGTCCAAAGGATATAGTGAAAGCTATTGCCAAAATTCAATCTCAATCAACAACCAATCCTTCTTCTATTAGTCAAGCTGCTGCAGTTGAGGCCCTAAGTGGAACACAAGACTTTATTAAGGAAAGAGCAAATTCTTTTCAGGAGAGAAGAGATTTTGTTGTTAATGCTCTAAATGCGATAGATGGAATTGAATGTCTGAATCCAGATGGAGCGTTCTATGTCTTTCCAAGTTGCAAAGGTTTAATGGGTAAAAAAGATCCAAATGGAATTGAAATTAAATCTGATACTGATTTTGTTCAGTCGTTATTAGAGAATAGTGGAATTGCAGTAGTCCAGGGATCTGCTTTTGGCCTAGAAGGTTTTTTTAGAATTTCATATGCAACGTCTATGGAAAATTTAGAAAAAGCAATGGATAAAATATCTAGTTTTTGTAAATCCTTAAGTTAATGAAAACAGCCCTAGTGTTTGGTTCATCAGGTTTAGTTGGTGGACATCTTATTAATCAACTTATCTTGAATTCAAATTATTCAAAAATAAAAATTTTTGTTCGTTCAAAAATAGAAATTAGTGATCCAAAAATTAAAATAATTGAAACTGATTTTAATGATTTGGAAAAGAATAGAAATGATATCACAGGTGAAGACTGTTTTTTTTGTATTGGTACAACAAGAAAAAATTCACCTAATCAAAATGAATATGAAAGAATTGAACTAAATGTTCCTAAACAAATTGCCCAAATCGCCAAATCAAATTTAATTAAATCTTTTTTTTTTGTTTCATCTGGGTATGCAGACCCAAAAAGCTCAGGTGATTATTTAAAATTCAAAGGATTGGTTGAAGAGGAAATTAAAAATCTAAATTTTGATAAAATTGGGATTATGAGACCATCCTTCTTATTGGGAAATAGAAAAGAAAAAAGAATAAGCGAGAAACTTGGTATAATATTATTCAAACTTTTAACCCCAATATTAGTTGGACCTTTAAGAAAAATGAGACCCATTAGGGCAGAAATAGTCGCCAAAGCAATGGTAAAGTTGGCAAATGAAAATATTAATCAAAGTATATTTGAATCAAACGAAATTGTTGAATTAGTGAGATAAAAATTTTTCAGCTTCTAATGCTGCCATACAACCCATTCCTGCAGCAGTAACGGCTTGTCTAAAAGTTTTATCTTTAACATCTCCAGCAGCATAAACACCAGGAACATTTGTCTCTGTAGAATCTGGTTTAGTAACTAAATAACCTTCAGTGTCCATTTCCAACTGATCTTTAAAAAGTTTTGTTGCAGGATCGTGACCAATTGCAATGAAAACTCCATCTAGTTTTAATTCTTCTACATTATTTGTTTTTACATTTTTAATTTTTAAACCTTTAACATTTTTAGGATCTTTATCTCCAATTACATCTTCAACCACTGAATCCCAAATAATTTCTATTTTTTTATTTTCCATTAATTTTTTTTGAAGCATTTTTTCAGCTCTTAAACTATCTCTTCTATGAATTAATTTTACTTTTGAAGCAAACTTTGTAAGAAACATTGCTTCCTCTACGGCAGCATTTCCTCCACCAACTACAGCAACTTCTTTATCTTTAAAAAAGAAACCATCGCATGTAGCACATGCTGAAACTCCAAAACCTCTAAATTCCTGTTCTGATTTTATATTTAACCATCTTGCTTGAGCTCCAGTAGATATAATAATACTATCAGCAGTGTATTTCTGACCACTATCACCAATTGCTTCAAACGGTGAGCTTTTTAAATTTACAGATCCAATATGGTCTTCAATCATTTCAGTTCCAACTGCTTTTGCTTGTTCTTTCATCTGATCCATTAACCATGGTCCTTGAATAACTTCAGAAAATCCTGGATAATTTTCAACATCAGTTGTCGTTGTTAATTGTCCTCCTGGCTCAGATCCATAAACCAAAATGGGATTTAACATTGCACGAGCAGCATAAACTGCTGCAGTGTATCCGGCAGGGCCGGATCCAATTATTAACACTTTTGTGTGTTTAGTTGGATTTTGACTCATATGAAAGCTATATAGTGATTAATGTCTAAATTAAAAGGTATTTTATTAACCCAGGGAATGCATGGTATGATAAGCCAGGTAGAAGGTTTAGCTAAAGCTTTAGATTTAGATTTCACACACCACAAGGTTGAACTAAGTAGTTTTTGGAAAATGATACCACCAAAGTATACGCCTATTTCAGAAAATGTTTATAACAAAATAAATCAAAATGAGTTTGATGTTATTATTTCTTGTGGACGTAAAAGTGTTATTCCATCGATACACTTAAAAAATACAGCCAAAAAAAGAGTTTTTAATATTCACATACAAGATCCAAAAGTAGATCTAAATCATTTTGATTTTATTGTAGCTCCAGAGCATGACTCTTTAATTGGTCAAAATGTTATTAGCACTAAGGGCGCTATTCATTATCTCACTGAGAATGAAATTAGAGAAAATAAAGATTATCTAAAATCATTTATTAAAAATGATCAGAGGAAAATTTGGACTTTAATTATGGGTGGGCCAACTAAATATTATGATTATTCAACTAAAAATATGAAGCATATTTTTACCAGTCTATATAAATTGTTAAAAAAGCATGACTTTCAATTAGTTGTGATTCCTTCAATGAGAACCCCTATCAATACTATTCATTATGCGAAAGAATTTTTTGGGGATAATCATACTGTTATAATGAATGTTGACAAAAAAGCTTATTTATCAGCTCTAGCACTGGCAGAAAATATTGTTGTTACTTGCGATTCAAGCTCAATGATTTCAGAAGCAGCTCTAACTGGAAAACCAATTTATATAGCTGGAATTTTGCCTAAAAAGAATGACAAAAGGTTTCAAAGATTTAGAAATTTGTTTAGAGAGTTAAATATTATTAGGAATTTAGGTGAAGAAGTTGAAGATTGGAACTATCAAAAACTTGATGAAACGAATAGAGTAGCGAATATTATCAAACAAAAAATTAATTCTTAATGTCTTTTTTAAATTCAATTCAAACTCAATCAAAAAAACATAAATTTCCTTTTGATCATTGGGAATATAGTAATGCACTCACAGATGGAGCAATAGAAGAAATAGTTAAAGCTGATATTCCAGATGTAAGCAAGCATAATCTTAGCTATGACGGCACTAGAGCAATTGATGGTGGTGCTGCTGAATTTAGAGAAGGAATAGCATCTGGTGGTGAAGCAATAAAATTTAGATGTTTTGTAACAAAAGAAAATGAAAAACAATTTCCAAACTTAGTTAAACTTATTAACGAATTAAGATCTAAAGAGGTCTATCAAACTATTTCAAAAATGATTAATAAAGATTTATCCAATTCATACGTTAGAGTGGAAGTTATTTGTGATAGAGAAGGTTTTTGGTTAAAACCTCATTGTGATATAAAAGAAAAACTTATGTCAGGATTGATATTTGTTAATAATGCCAATGAATCTGAGGATCTTGGTACAGATTTTTATAATGAAAAGTTAGAAAAGGTTAAAACAGTTCCTTATAAAAATAATTATGGATACATGTTTACTAGTGGCCCAAACACTTGGCATGGTATGGAAAAGAAGACAATAATTAAAGAAAGACGTTGTATACAGGTAAATTACGTTACTTTTGAAACTGACTGGAAAGTAAATTCTTAAACGTCTTGTAAAGATGTAACTTCTAATTTTTTTGTTTTTAGTGATCTAATCGCTTCTAAACAAGCTTGAGCAGTAGACATATTAGTACAATAAGGAACTTTATTTTTAAGTGCCGCTCTTCTAATAGCGATAGCATCACTCACTCTATGCTCTCTTTTTCCACCGCCCGTATTAATAACGAGTGCAATTTTTTTAGAGTCCAAGACATCAACAATATGAGGAGATCCTGTGCTTACTTTATTTATAATTTTACATTTCATTCCATGTTTTCGAATATATTCAGCAGTTCCTCTAGTTGCGCATAATGTAAACTTAAGTTTAAGAAGTTCTTTTGCTAAGTCTATTCCTTCATCTTTGTGACTATTTTTGAGAGATATAAAAGCTAATCCTTGTTTTGGTAATGAGTTAGCTGCTGCAATTTGACTTTTGGCAAAAGCCATTCCAAAATTTTTATCAAATCCCATAACCTCTCCAGTCGATTTCATTTCAGGTCCTAATAATAAATCACTGTTTGGAAATTTATTAAATGGAAACACAGCTTCTTTAACTGCATACATACCTTTGGATTTATCTTTTAAATTAAACTTAGATAACTTTTCACCAGCCATTACTCTTGAAGCAATTTTAGCTAGAGGCAATCCTTTTGCTTTTGATACAAATGGAACTGTTCGACTTGCTCTTGGATTAACTTCGATCACATAAATTTCATCTTTTTTAATTGCAAACTGTATATTCATGAAACCTTTGACATTTAAAGCTATAGCAAGTTTTTTAGTTTGATTTTCTATTTCTTTAAGAAGGTATGGTTTAATTGATACAGGGGGCAAGCTGCACGCAGAGTCTCCTGAATGAATTCCGGCTTCCTCTATATGTTGCATAATCCCTGCAACATGAACTTGTTTTCCGTCTGATATAGCATCCACATCTACTTCCATTGCATGATCGATAAATTTATCAATCAAAATTGGATTTTCTTCTGCAGCTTTAAATGCTTCTTCAACAAATTTTTTAAGCTGATTTTTTTCATGAACAATTTCCATTGCCCTTCCACCCAAAACATAAGAGGGCCTCACCATTAATGGTAACCCTATTTTATCGGAAATTTTTATTGCCTGATTAAACGTCTTTGCAATTCCACTCTTTGCCTGTTTCAATTTTAATTTATTTAATAAATTTCTAAATCGGTCTCTATCTTCTGCTAAATCGATCGATGTATATTGCGTTCCTAAAATTGGAAGCTTGTTTTCATGTAAAAATTTAGCAAGTTTAATTGGCGTTTGTCCACCAAACTGAGCAATCACACCTATCAGATTTCCTTTTTCTTGTTCTTTTTTAATTATGTTAAAAACGTACTCTTCTTTTAAAGGTTCAAAGTATAATCGATCACTTGTATCATAGTCTGTTGATACCGTTTCAGGGTTACAATTTACCATTATTGTCTCAAAACCAGCGTCTTTTAATGAAAAACTAGCCTGACAACAGCAATAATCAAATTCAATTCCTTGACCAATTCTATTTGGCCCTCCTCCAAGAATAATTATTTTTTTCTTATTAGATGGATCAGCTTCACATTCAGAGTTAATTGAAAAATTTCTTTGATATGTTGAATACATATAAGGCGTAAAAGATTTAAATTCAGCCGCACAAGTATCTACTTTTTTATAAACTGGAAGTATTTTAAGTGCCGATCTTTTTCTTCTAACAACGTCTTCAGAAGTTTTAGTTAATTCCGAAAGTTTTTTATCTGAAAATCCTATTGATTTTATTCTATTAAATTCTACAAAATCCCTAGGAAGTCCTTTTGTTTTTATCTGTATTTCACAATCAACTATCTCTTTAATTTGTTCTAAAAACCATGGATCAATTTTGGATAAATTATATATTCTCTTTAAGTTTATTTTTTTTCTAATTGCTTCGGCGACTAGTAATATCTTATTTGGAATAGTTTCTTTAAGCTTCTTTTCAATTTGTTTTTTATTTAAATCAAAAATTCTGTCTAAACCTGAAAAACCAGTTTCAAGAGATACTAGTGCCTTTTGCAGAGACTCCTTAAAGTTTCTTCCAATAGCCATCGCTTCACCCACTGATTTCATAGATGTTCCTAAAGTTGCAGGAGAGGTTGAGAATTTTTCAAAAGTAAATCTTGGAATTTTAGTTACAACATAATCTATACTTGGCTCAAACGATGCAGGTGTAACTTTAGTTATTTCATTTTTTAATTCATCCAGAGTATAACCAACCGCTAATTTAGCAGCAACTTTTGCAATTGGAAATCCAGTTGCTTTTGATGCAAGTGCTGATGATCTTGATACACGTGGATTCATTTCAATGATAACCATTCTTCCATTTTTAGGATTGATAGCAAACTGAACATTTGATCCTCCAGTTTCAACTCCAATCTTTCTTAAACATGCAATAGATGCATTTCTCATTACCTGGTACTCTTTATCAGTAAGAGTGAGAGCAGGCGCAATTGTGACTGAGTCACCAGTATGAATTCCCATTGGATCTATATTTTCAATTGAGCAAATGATGATACAATTATCTTTCTTATCTCTTATCACCTCCATTTCAAATTCTTTCCAGCCTTCTAAGCATTCTTCGACAAGAACTTGACTTACAGGAGATTCATGTAATCCATTTTTAACAATCTTAAAATAATCTTTTTTAGTTTTAGCTATTCCTCCACCGAGTCCGCCGAGTGTAAATGCAGGTCTAATGATTGCTGGTAATCCAATTTTTTTTAATACTTTTGATGCTTGGTTATTGTTATTGACGATTTCAGATTTTGGTAAATCTAAACCAATATCTATCATATTTTTTCTGAACTTTTTTCTGTCTTCAGCGTTAGAAATTGCCTTTGAATTCGCCCCAATTAATTCTATTTTGTATTTTTTTAAAACTCCTTTTTTCTCAGCCTCCATTGCAAGATTAAGAGCAGTTTGACCTCCCATAGTTGGTAGAATTGCGTCTGGCTTTTCTTTTTTGAGAATTTTTTCTAGTACGTCTAGTGTAATTGGTTCAATATAAGTTTTATCTGCAACATCTGGATCCGTCATAATGGTTGCAGGATTTGAGTTTATTAAAACTACTTTATAACCTTCATCTTTTAGAGCCTTACATGCTTGCGTTCCTGAATAATCAAATTCACATGCTTGCCCTATAATTATTGGACCAGCACCTACGACCAAAATCTTTTTAATATCTTTTCTTTTTGGCATTTTTTTTCATGTTGTTAATAAATTCTTGAAATAAATAAACACTATCTTGAGGCCCAGGATTAGACTCCGGATGATACTGAACTGAGAATATTGGTTTATTTTTAAGCTTTATTCCCTCAATAGTATTATCAAAAAGAGATTTATGAGTTACTTCAATTTTTTTTGGTAAAGTTTCTTCAACTACTACAAACCCATGATTTTGACTGGTAATTTCAACTTTGTCATGAACTAAATTTTTAACAGGATGGTTTGCACCTCTATGTCCTAACTTCATTTTTTTTGTTTTGCCACCTAAAGCTAATGCCAAAATCTGATGACCTAAACAAATACCAAATATAGGTAAATTATTTTTTATAAGTTCATTAATTATAGCGATTGAATATTTTCCAGTTGCAGCTGGGTCTCCTGGTCCATTGGATAAAAAAATTCCATTTGGTTTCAAACTTAGTATTTTTTGTGCATTTGTTTTGCAAGAAACAACAGTAACCTTGCAGTTGAAGTCAGAGAAATATCTTAATATATTTTTTTTTATTCCATAATCAACCGCAACTACATGAAATAAATTTTTATTATTCTTTTTATATCCTGTTTCTTTTTTCCAGGTTTGAAGACCTCTCCAAGTATAATTTTTCTTAGTTGAAACTACTTGTGCAAGATCTAAATTTTTTAATCCACTCCATTTAATTGTGTTATTAGTTAATTTACTAATATTAAACTTTCCATTTTTTGAATAAGATATTGTTCCCTTAGGTGCCCCTTTATCTCTTATAAAGTTTGTAAGGCTTCTGGTGTCTAATCCAGTAATTCCAACAATTTTATTTTTTTTTAGCCAAGCATCTAAATGTAAAAAAGATCTGTAGTTTGAGGGTGACGTTATTTCAGAGTTAATTATAACTCCTTTTGCCCATATTTTATCAGACTCATGATCTTCTTTATTGGTCCCAACATTTCCTATATGAGGAAAGGTAAAGTTGATAATTTGACCCGCATATGAAGGATCAGAAATGATTTCCTGATACCCTGTTAATGATGTATTAAAGCAAACTTCGCCCGTAGCCTCTCCTTGGTATCCAATTCCAATTCCCTTAAATACCTTTTTATTTTCAAGAACTAAAACGCCTGTGTTGATTTGAGATTTTATTTTTGAGTTTGTTTTTTTTGCTTTTTTGATCAATTACAACTCATGAGTTAAAGGTTAATACAATAATTGCTTTATTATCGCAACAGAGATGTAATATAAAATTGTAAAAAAACAATTTTTCTTTTGAAGAATTTTTTCTTTAAAGTAGATTAAAAAATTATGTCATTAAAACAGACTATCGAAAACGAATATAAAAATGCTCTAAAATCTAAAGATAAAAATAAAATATCAACCTACAGGTTAATATTATCTTCTATTAAGGATTTGGACATTGTTAACAGATCGGGCCCCAATAAAAAGGAGACTGATGACGAGGATATTAAGAAACTTTTGAAAAAAATGGTTAAGCAGCGGGCCGAATCGATCGATATTTATAAAAAAAATAACAGAACAGATCTTTTAGAGGTTGAACAAAATGAATATGATATTTTAACAAGTTTCTTGCCAAAGCAGCTTAGTGAGGACGAGACTAAGAAAGTTTGTGCAGATGTTATTTCGAAAATTGGAGCAAATTCATTAAAAGATATGGGAAAAGTTATGGGCGAACTCAAAAAAACTCATGCAGATGAAATTGATTTTTCTAAAGCAGGATCAATGATCAAAGAACTATTGAACAAATAATGAAATACCCAAAAGAGTATCTTGATGAAATTAAAAATAGGTTGAAAGTTTCAACCGTAGTATCAAAGAGTGTTTCATTAAAAAAAAGAGGTAAAGAATATGTAGGTTTATCACCTTTCAAAAATGAAAAAACACCCTCATTTACTGTGAATGATGAAAAAGAATTTTATCATTGTTTTGCAACTTCAGAGCACGGTAATATTTTTGATTTTGTGATGAAAACTCAAAATTTAAAATTTGGGGAGGCAGTTAAATATCTAGCTCAATTGGCAGGGATGCAACCTTATATGTTTTCAAAACAAGATGAAGAAAGAGAAAAAAAGTGGAATGAGTATAAATCCATTTTTAGTCAATATGTTGATTTTTATCATAATGAACTTTTAAAAAATGAAAATTATTCAATTGCTAGAGATTATTTAAAAAATAGATCGCTTGGTAAAGAAGAGGTGAAAAAATTTAAAATAGGATACATAGAAAAAAATCCAAATTTTTTCGAAGAATTAAAAAAAGATTATAGCGAGCAAACTCTAGTAGAAACAGGCCTATTCTATTTGGACGAAAAAAAAAAAATTTATGTTGAAAGATTTAGAGGTCGATTAATATTTCCAATAAATAATATTTCGGGTCAACCAATTGCTTTAGGTGGAAGAATAATTGAAAATTTAGATTATTTTGCTAAATATATAAACTCACCTGAAACAAATTTTTTTAAAAAAGGATCAAATTTATATAATTTAGATTTAGCAAGAAAACTTTCTAACAAAATAGATCAAGTCTATTTAGTTGAAGGTTATATGGATGTTGTTGGGCTTTCTAAAAATAAAATTGATAATGCAGTAGCAAACCTTGGTACATCTTTGACTGATAAGCAAATTTCAACTTTAAATCAATTTTTTGATGATATTATTATTTGTTTTGATGGTGATGAAAGTGGATATAAAGCTGCTGTTAGAGCGGCAGAAAATTCAATTAAGGAATTAAAACCAGAGAAACAAATTTCATTTTTATTTCTACCAGATAAGGAAGATCCAGATAGCTATGTAAATAAAAATGGTAAAGCCAATTTTCTAGATTTTACAAAACAAAGTAAACTATCAATCCATCAATTTATTTTTAGTCATTATAAAAAACAAACTAACAACAATCCTTCATCTATGGCTATTTTTGAAAAAAAACTTAGAAGTATTGCAAATACAATTAAAGATGATTTTATAAAAAAATATGTTTTAGAATATTTTTTGGAAAAAATTGCTGACTTAACCCCACATTCCAACCAAAATAAAAGATTTTATTCTAAAAAAACAAAATCTTTAGAAAGTACCAAAAAATATCTTAAAGAAAGCCAGTCTTTAACTGGAGTTGAGCTTAAAGAGTTTTCTTTAATATATCTAGTTTTAAATAATCTGAATTTGATAAAAGCAAATATTCATTTGATCGAAAACATTAAATTATTTACTGAAATTAATAAAAAGATATTTGATTTAATAATTCAAAAATTGAGATCTGGAGATCAATCTTCAATTGAAGATTTAAATTTAGATAAACAGTTAATAGAAAAAATCAATAAATTTGCACCGATTAAGCACATTCTTAAAAATCAATCAAATAATGATCAAAAAATTATTGAATTGCTAGAAGATATCTCAAGAGATTTAATGAATTATGACCTTGAGTTTAGAATTCAAGAATTAGAATCGAAGTTTTCAGCTGATATGAGTGAGATTACATTTAACGAGCTAAAAGAGCTCAAAAAAAAGCAGAATCTCAATTAATCTGACTAAATTAATAATGGATTTTTATAGAATTGACATTATATAAGAATTTCAAACTCTTATACTGTGGAAAGAATTATAACAAAATCATTTGCTAGATTAATGGGTCGTGGAACCCACAGAGGATTCATCACCTATGAGGAATTAAGTAAATCTCTAGGAAAAAGAAATCTATCTGATGAAAATTTAGCTCAAGCATTTATTCATATTTTAGATGGAAATATTACTCTGGTAGAAAAAAAATCTGATTTTAAAGTTTTAAGAAAAAAAGAAAATCTAAATAAAGAAGAAGGTAAAACAATTGAAAAGAGTGACGATCCTATCAGAATGTATCTTAGAGAAATGGGTGGTGTTGAGTTGCTTTCTAGAGAAGGTGAAATTGCAATTGCAAAAAGGATAGAGGCTGGAAAAGATGTAATGTTAATTGCACTTTCTCAAAGTCCTATAACAGCTCAACAATTTTTTGAATGGAATGAAAAATTACAAAAAGATGAAATCTTAGTAAGGGAAATTATTGATATTGATACAAATTATATGGAAGATGAATCTACTGGTCCAAGTGCAAAACAAAAAAATGCAGGTGAAACGGATACAGAAGAAAATTCTTCCGATGAAGAAGATGATTTTAATCCAACTCTAGCGGCAATGGAAACTGAGATTAAACCAAAAGTATTAAAAACTGTTAATACACTTACAAAAGAATATTCAAAATTAATCAAATATCAAAAAGAAAAACTTGAGTGTGTACTAAATTCAACTAATTTTTCACCGGCAAAAGAAAAAGGATACCAAAAAATAGTAAATGATATTTTAGAAAATATTAAATCTCTTCAATTATCTCCTTCTGTATTAGAGGAACTTGTTCAAAAGCATTATGCAGAAAATAAAAAAATTATTTCTTTAGAAGGTAATCTCTTAAGATTAGCAATGGATCATCAAATTCCTAGAAATGAATTTATAAAATTTTATGTTGGTAATGAAATAAATCCTAACCTTAAAAATTTTTTAGATACAAATAACATTTGGAAACAATTTTTTATAAAAAATAAAGAAGAATTTAAAAATATAAGAGAAAGATTAATAGAAATAAGTCATAAACTTGGAATTTCTGTAACAGATTTTAAAAAATTGGTAAGTAGAATTCAAAAAGGTGAAAAAGAGTCTAGAATTGCAAAAAAAGAAATGGTGGAAGCAAATTTGAGATTAGTTATTTCTATTGCTAAAAAATATACAAATAGAGGACTTCAGTTTTTAGATTTGATACAAGAAGGAAACATTGGTTTAATGAAAGCTGTTGATAAATTTGAATATAGAAGAGGATATAAATTTTCCACTTATGCAACATGGTGGATAAGGCAGGCAATAACAAGATCAATAGCTGACCAGGCAAGGACAATCCGAATTCCAGTTCACATGATAGAAACAATTAATAAAATTGTTAGAACTCAAAGATTAATTTTGAGTGAATTTGGAAGAGAGGCAACACCTGAAGAATTGGCTCAAAAATTAAGAATGCCTTTAGACAAAGTAAGAAAAGTTTTAAAAATTTCTAAAGAACCTGTCTCATTAGAGAAACCTGTTGGAGATGAAGAAGATAGCAGTTTAGGAGATTTTATAGAAGATACAAAAGCTTTAGCACCTCTAGAACAAGCTATTAAATCTAATTTAGGTGAAGCAACAACTAAAATTTTATCTACTTTAACTCCAAGAGAAGAAAGAGTTTTGCGAATGAGATTTGGAGTTGGTATGAATACAGACCACACATTAGAAGAAGTTGGATTGCAGTTTTCTGTAACCAGAGAAAGAATAAGGCAAATTGAAGCTAAAGCTCTTAGAAAATTAAAACATCCTAGCAGATCTAAACAACTGAAAAGCTTTCTAGAAAGCTAATACTGGGCCGTTAGCTCAATAGTAGAGTACTGCATTGACATTGCAGGGGTAGTTGGAGCGTAACCAACACGGCCCACCAAATCTTTTTTATAAAAAAGAAAACTTGTTTAAGTTTATGTGGAATTATTAAATTTGATGTGTAGTTTCTAAATTTATGTAAACAGATTTAATGTATAAAAATTTATT
Organism: uncultured Pelagibacteraceae bacterium; assembly: GCA_902589455.1. GTDB lineage: Bacteria > Pseudomonadota > Alphaproteobacteria > Pelagibacterales > Pelagibacteraceae > Pelagibacter. Next base: position 246,209 of record CACISX010000002.1, read on the forward strand.
AAATGCATCCATTCAACTTTTAGCAATATTTTTCTTAGCTAAGTACTTTGTTTATGACAATACAAGTGAAGATAAATTAGCACTAATTTTATCGCCCTATATATTATATTTAGTCTTATTTTTATTTTTTACTAAGTTTTTTATAAGTTATCTTTTTTATTTATTAGTAAATTTAATTTCAGGTAAAAAAAATAAATTCTTAATTATTTCTGAAACTTTTTTATATGGAGGTATTATTAACCAAATGCTTCCTGGAATAGGACATATATACAAATATTATAAATTAAGATTTAATTCAAAAATATCTCTTGCTGAATATTCTTTTA